>CALRMP020000016.1:0-44193 GCA_943369205.1 Gulosibacter massiliensis
ATCCGCCTCGAAGCGGGTGCCGCCGGAGAACTCGCGCGCACGATCGTCGAAGCGGGCGACGGCTACGGTCACACCGACACTTTGGCCGGCCAGGTCATCAACCTCGAGTTCGTGTCAGCGAACCCGACCGGCCCGCTGCACATCGGCCACACGCGGTGGGCGGCGCTCGGCGACTCGCTCGCTCGGGTGCTCAAGGCAAGCGGGGCCGAGGTCGCGAGTGAGTTCTACATCAACGATGCCGGTGCCCAGATCACCCTGTTCGGGGAGTCGGTGCTGGCCGCCGCGCTCGGCGAACCCGCGCCCGAGAAGGGCTATCCGGGGCAGTACATCGCCGATATGGGTGCCCGGGCCTTGGCGGAGCATCCCGAATTGGCCACGATGCCGCGCGACGAAGCGATCGAGCTCGCGCGCGAGTTGGCCTATGGCTGGCAACTCGGCGAAATTCGCGCGGAGCTTGCCGCCTTCAATGTGCAGTTCGATGTCTGGTTCAGCGAGCGCACGCTTCACGCGTCGGAGGGCACGACCGCGAGCGCCATCGAACAGGCCGTCGATCGACTGCGAGCGCAAGGCCACGTCTATGACCTCGACGATGCGATCTGGGTGCGTACGACTGACTTCGGTGACGACAAAGACCGGGTCATCAAGCGCGGCAACGGCATCTACACCTATTTCGCCGCCGATGCGGCGTACTACCTCTCGAAGCGCGACCGCGGCTTCGGCCTCACGATCTATCTGCTCGGTGCCGATCACCACGGCTACGTTCACCGCTTGAAGGCGCTTGCCGGCGCGGCTGGCGACGACCCCGATCGCGACATCGAGGTGCTCATCGGTCAGCTCGTCAGCATCAACGGCGCGCGCTTGAGCAAGCGTGCGGGCAACATCATCGAGTTGAGCGATCTGCGCGCGTGGTTGGGAACGGATGCTCTGCGCTACTCACTCGCGCGGTACCCGGCGGACTCGCCGCTCACCCTCGACCCCGAGTTGCTGCAGAAGCGCACGAACGACAACCCCGTGTTCTACGTTCAGTACGCCCACGCCCGCACGCACCAGGTCGCGCGCAATGCCGCGGCGGCGGGCGTCACGCGCGAGCAGTTCGACGCTGCACTGCTGACCGACGAGACCGAGAGCGTGCTGCTCGGCTCTCTTGCCGAGTTCCCGCGCATCGTGGCGCAAGCGGCCACCTTGCGCGAGCCGCACCGTGTCGCGCGCTACCTCGAAGAACTCGCTGCCTCGTACCACCGCTGGTACGACACGTGCCGCGTCGCGCCGCAAGGCAACGAGCCCGTCCAGCCCGTGCACAGCGCCCGCTTGTGGCTGAGCGACGCCGCAGGTCAGGTGTTGCGCAACGGCTTGACGTTGATCGGCGTCTCCGCCCCCGAAAGGATGTAGTCATGACCGACGACAAGGCACCCGAGAACCTCGACGGCGACGATAACGCGGCAGGCGAGGCGGAGATGCCCGGGTCAGACGCCACGCCCACCGAGGTGCTGCCTGATGCAGCAGCTCTCGCGCCAGAGTCTGAAGCCGAGGCGGCCACGGTTGTCGTCGACTCGCCCGCTCCGAAGCGGCGGCGCGCCGGGCTCATCGCGGTCTTCGTGATCGTCGGCCTCGTCGTCGTGCTGGCCATCGTCGCGGTGATCGCCGAGTCGATCGCGCGACAGCAAGCCAACGCGCTCATCGCCGACCAGGTGCGGCAGGCGCTCGCACTTGAGCCGGAGCATCCCGTCGAGGTCACCATCGAAGGCGCGCCCGTGCTCTGGCAAGCCGCAGGCGGAAAGCTCGAAGCCGTGCAGATCGAGGTCGAGCGTGTCGCGTTCGGCGAACTCGTCGGCGACCTGTCGTTGCGCGCCGAGGGCACCCCGATCGACCCGCAGCAGCCCACCGAGAGCCTGAGCGCGGTGTACAGCATCTCTGAAGTCGACGTCGCGGCGCTCGCCGGCTTCTTCTCCGGAATCGTCGTGACCGACGTGCAGCTCGACAACCGCGAGGTACGGTTCCAGACCGGGTTCGAAGTCTTCGGGGTGCAGTTCGAGATCGGCATCGGCGTCATGCCGACCGTTCGCGACGGGCAGCTTGAGTTCAGCCCCACGAGCATCGTCATCAACGATTCGGTTATCGAGGCCGACGACCTGCAGAGCCAGTTCGGTCCGCTCGTGCAGCCGCTGCTCGCCACGCAATCGGTGTGTGTCGCGGAGTTCTTGCCGGCCGCGCTCACTCTCACGGCCGTGCAGATCGGAGACGAGCAGATGCTCGTCGTGTTCGGTGCTGAGGATGTCGCCCTCGGGGGCGACGAGTTCTCGACGCGCGGCGTGTGCCCGTAGTCCACCGCGACGTGACCGGCTGTTAGACCGGAAACTGTTGACCGTGATCGGCGACGATGGCCGTCATGCCGAGTTCGCGTTCGATCCGAAGACGGAGCACATCGGCCGCGCCCGCCTCGCCGTGGTTCAGGACCACTCGCGTGCTTGTTCGAGCGTGCGGAGCAAGCCACCGCACGATGTCATCAGCGTCGGCGTGGGCCGACATGCTGTGCAACTGAACGACCTCGGCACGAATCGGCACATCGCGTCCGAAGATCCGCAACTCGTCGGCACCCTCGGCGAGTGCACCGCCGCGGGTCCCCGGAGCCTGGTAGCCCGTCAGCAGAATCGCGTTGCGCGGATCATCTCCGTACGCGGCGACGTGGTGCAGTACCCGACCGCCCGTCAGCATGCCGCTTGCCGAGATGATGACCATGGGCCCGCCCCGCAGGTTCAGCAGCTTCGAGTCATCGACACTGCTCACCATGGTGGCGAGCTGGTACATCTCGGCGTAGTCGCGCTCGTCGATGCGGTGCTCTTCGGGGTGTGCGCGGTACAGCACCGTGGCATCCACCGCCATCGGACTATTGAGATAAACCGGAACCGATCCGATCGCACCGCGTCGGCGTAGCCGTGCGAGATGGAGCAGGAGCGCTTGCGCCCTTCCTATGGCGAACGCGGGGATGATCACGACACCACCCCGCCGGGTCACGCGGGCTATGACGTTCCCCAATTCGTCTTCAGGGTTCGCGTCAGGATGCCGTCGATCGCCGTAGGTCGATTCGGCGATGATCAGGTCAGCGGGCTCCACAGGGGCCGGGCCGTGCATGAGTACATCGTCTTCTCGGCCCAAGTCGCCGGAGAAGTGCACCGTGCGCCCGCGACTCGTCAGGCGGATCTGGGCGGCCCCGAGGATATGACCCGCGGGGACGAAGCGCGCCGTTAGGTCGGTTTTCGGGTGGCCGACCGAGAGGTCGATCTCAGTCTCAAACGGGTGAGGAACAAGCGATTCCAGGGCGCGCTCCGCGTCCGCGACCGTGTACAGCGGAGTGGGTCGCTCGTGCCTCGAATAGTGCTTGCGTTGGGCAAAGTGCGCCTCCTCTTCGAGGAGGTAGCCAGAGTCCGGCAGCAACAGGCCGAGAAGCTCGGCCGTGCCCGGCGTGCAGAACACCGGACCGCGAAAGCCATCGCGCACGAGCGCTGGCAGGTATCCGGTGTGGTCGAGATGTGCGTGGGTGAGTACGACGGCGTCAATGCTCGACGGCGGCACCGGGAAGGGTGCGCGGTTGCGCAGTCGCAACTGCTTGTAGCCCTGAAAGAGCCCGCAGTCCACGAGCACGCGTCGACCGTCACTGTCGACGATTGTCCGTGACCCCGTGACGGTACCGACGGCACCCCAGAACTGGACTCGCATCGGCTCGGTCATGTCGCCTCATCTCGGCGGGCTTGTCGATGAGACCGCCGCTTTCAGCGTGGCCTATGAGTCAGATCGTGACCAGGGTCGAGAGTCCCGAATCTGCGTCGGTACACTAGTTGCGGCTTCAGGGACCAATCCGGGTTCGCTCGCCTCACTCAAGTGTCTGATCCTCGTGAGGTGCTCGTGTCCGTCAACCCGCTCGCTCCGTCGTGGCTCGGCGATCCCGCCGATGCACACGACCTCGCGCCGCAATTGTGGCCGGCGACCGCGCGGCGCGACGACGCCGGAGCGATCAACATCGGGGGAGTCTCGACGCGTGACCTCGCGGCCCACTACGGCACGCCGCTCTACGTCGTTGATGAGGTGGATGCTCGCGCCCGAGCATCCCGCACCCTCACGGCATTCCGCGCAGCCGCCGAGCGCCACGGCACAACGGCGACCGTCTACTACGCGGGTAAAGCGTTCCTGAGTGGTGAGGTCGCACGCTGGATGAGTGCGGCAGACCTCAACATCGACGTCGCGAGCGGCGGAGAGCTCGCGGTCGCCCTCGCCGCGGGAACCGACCCCGCCCGCATCGGACTCCACGGAAACAACAAGTCTCTCGCCGAAATCGATCGGGCGGTCGGTGCCGGGGTCGGCGCGATCGTGATCGACTCGCTGCTCGAGATCGAGCGCGTTGCGGCCGCGGCCCGCGAGCACGGCCGGGTGCAGGCGGTGCGCTTGCGCATCAACTCGGGAGTGCACGCGCACACGCACGAATACCTCGCGACGGCGCGTGAAGACCAGAAGTTCGGAATCCCGATCGCCGAGGCGCCCGCCGCGGTCGCGCAGATTCGCGCGCACGCGTCTCTTCGCTTCCTTGGCCTGCACTCGCACATCGGTTCGCAGATTCTCGTCGTCGACGGCTTTCTCGAGGCAGCGCGTCGCCTGCTCGCCCTGCACGCCGACCTGCTGACCGGGGGAGACGTTCCCGAGCTCAACCTCGGCGGGGGCTTCGGCATCGCCTACGTCGACAGTGACGATGCGCCCGCGATCGAGCACATTGCCGACGCGCTCGTCGCGGCCGTTGATGCCGTCTGTCGCGAGCTGGGCATCGCCGTGCCGCACATCGCGGTCGAGCCGGGCCGCTCGATCATCGGGCCAGCGGGCGTCACGCTCTACACGGTCGGCACGACGAAAGATGTCGTTGTGAGCCTCGACGACGCGGGTGAGCGCACGGCCGTGCGCCGGTACGTGAGCATCGATGGCGGCATGAGCGACAACGCGCGGCCTGCGCTGTACGGCGCCGACTACAGCGTGCGACTCGCGGGCCGCACCTCGACAGCCGAGCCCGTGCTCGTGAGACTCGCTGGCAAGCACTGCGAGAGCGGAGACATCGTCGTGCAGGCCGACTACCTGCCGGGTGATGTCGCGGCCGACGACCTCGTGGCGGTGCCCGCGACCGGTGCCTACTGTTTCTCGCTCTCGAGCAACTACAACTACCTGCCCCGCCCCGCTGTCGTCGCCGTGGGCGACGGCGCACACCGCGTCATCGTGCGCGGCGAGACGGTCGACGACCTCTTGCGGCGCGATGCTCTTCTCAACCCCCAAGGAGAAACCCCGTGATCGAGTACCGCAACCTCCGCGTCGCCCTGCTTGGCGCGGGCAGTGTCGGCGCCCACGTCGCCGATCAACTGCTCACGCACCGCGACGAGCTCGCCGCCCGCATTGGCGCCGGCATCGAGCTGGTCGGCGTGGCCGTGCGCGATGTGGATGCTCCCCGCGACACCGTCTTCCCCCGCGAGCTGCTCACGACCGACGCCGAATCGCTCATCCTCGGCTCCGACATCGTCGTCGAGCTCATGGGTGGGTTGGAGCCGGCACGCACTCTCATCCTGCAGGCCTTGAACTCGGGCGCCGATGTGATCACCGCCAACAAGGCGTTGCTCGCCACCCACGGGCCTGAGTTGTTCGAGGCGGCCGAGCAGGTCGGCGCTCAGCTCTACTACGAGGCAGCGGTCGGCGGCGCGATCCCGATCATTCGGCCGCTGCGCGATTCGCTCGCGGGTGACCGCGTCGAGCGCATCCTGGGCATCGTCAATGGCACGACCAACTTCATCCTCGACCTGATGGACACCCGCGGCGAAACCATGGAGCACGCGCTCGCGATTGCGACCGAGCTTGGGTACGCCGAGGCTGACCCGACGGCCGACATCGGAGGCTACGACGCCGCGCAGAAGGCGGGAATTCTCGCGAGCCTCGCCTTCCACACGCTCGTCCCGGCCGCGGCCGTCTACCGCGAGGGCATTTCCGACATCACGCTTGAGCAGGTCGTGGCCGCGCGCAAGGCGGGCTACGTCGTCAAGTTGCTGGCGATCTGCGAACGGCTCACCGATCCGGTGACAGGCGTCGAAGGCGTGAGTGCCCGCGTGCACCCCGCCCTCATTCCCGACACGCATCCGCTCGCTGCGGTGCACGGCGCCAACAACGCCGTCTTCGTCGAGGCCGAAGCGGCCGGGCCTCTCATGTTCTACGGCGCCGGTGCCGGCGGAATCCAGACGGCCTCAGCCGTTCTCGGCGACGTCGTCTCCGCCGCGCGCCGCCACGTCGTCGGCGGACCCGGGGTTGCCGAGAGCACGCATGCCGACTTGCCCGTGCTGCCGATGAGTGCCGTGACGACGCGCTACCAGATCACGCTCGTCGTGGTCGACGAGCCCGGAGTGCTCGCGGGCATTGCCGCGCTGTTCCAGACCCACGGCGTGTCGGTCGAGACCGTTCAGCAGTCGGTGGCAAGTCGCAACGCCGCAGGGCAACCGGAAGCCACCGACGCGGCTACCCTGGTCATTGGCACTCACGCAGCGTCGGAGGCCGACCTCGCCGCAACGGTCGCGGCACTGACCACCAGCAGCGTCGTCCACTCCGTGACGAGCGTGCTGCGAGTAGAAGGACTCTGAATGGCCACGCAATGGCGGGGACTCCTGCACGAATACCGTGATCGCCTCGACATCTCTGACGCGACGCCCATCATCACGCTCGGGGAGGGCGGCACGCCGCTTATTCCCGCCCGCTACCTGAGCGAGCGCACGGGCGCGAAGGTCTTCGTCAAGTACGAGGGCATGAACCCCACGGGGTCGTTCAAAGACCGCGGCATGACGATGGCCATCTCGAAGGCTGTCGAGCATGGCGCGAAGGCCGTCATTTGCGCCTCGACGGGCAACACCTCGGCGTCGGCGGCCGCGTACGCGACGCACGCGGGCATCACGGCCGCGGTGCTCGTGCCCGAGGGCAAGATCTCGATGGGCAAACTCAGCCAAGCCGTTGCCCACAAGGCAGAGATCATCCAGATCGAGGGCAACTTCGACGACTGCCTCGACATCGCGCGTGACCTGTCGGCGAACTACCCCGTGCACCTCGTCAACTCGGTCAACCCTGACCGCATCGAGGGCCAGAAGACGGGTGCCTTCGAGGTCGTCGAAGTGCTCGGAGACGCCCCCGACTTCCACCTGCTCCCCGTCGGCAACGCCGGCAACTACACGGCCTACCACCGCGGCTACCGCGAAGAGCTCGACCGCGGTGTCACGACGAAGCTGCCGCGCATGTTCGGCTTCCAGGCCGCCGGCAGTGCGCCCATCGTTCTCGGTGAGCCCGTCAAGAAGCCCGAGACCATCGCGAGCGCCATTCGCATCGGCAACCCCGCCTCGTGGGAACTCGCTCTCGCGGCTCGCGACGACAGCAATGGCTACTTCGGCGCCATCACCGATGAGCACATCCTCATCGCGCACCGGTTGCTCTCTCAAGAGGTCGGAATCTTCGTCGAACCCGCCTCGGCCATCTCGGTCGCAGGTCTGCTCGAGCGCGCGGAGGCCGGGATGATCCCTGCGGGCTCCACGGTCGTCCTCACGGTCACCGGCCACGGCCTGAAGGACCCACAGTGGGCCCTCAAGGGTGCCGACGGCGTTGAGGTGTCGCCGACTGTTGTGCGCGTCGACACCGCGGAGGTCGCCTCGGTGCTGGGCCTCAAGAAGGCCACCTCGTGAGTGGCGCCGTTGACCCGCGCCTAACTGGTCGTCACGTGCTCGTGAAGGTGCCCGCGACGACCGCCAACCTCGGCCCCGGGTTCGACACGCTCGGGCTTGCTCTCTCGGTCTATGACGAACTCGAGGTGAGCGTGCGTGATGAACCGGGCGCCTTTGTCGAGGTGCACGGCGTCGGCGAAGGAGAGGTTCCGACCGACGAGACGAACCTCGTGGTCCGTTCGATTCTGCACACCTTCGCCCACCACGGCATTACGGCTCCGGGCCTGCACCTGGTCGCCCGTAACGTCATTCCGCACGGCCGCGGCATGGGCTCGTCGGGTGCCGCGATCGTCTCGGGCGTCATGGCGGCCAAGGGTCTGCTCGAGGGAATCGTCGAGATGGGGCCGGACGACTTGCTCGCGCGCGCGACCGAGTTGGAAGGGCATCCCGATAACGTCGCTCCCGCCCTGTTTGGCGGGCTCACGATCGCCTGGGTCACCCCGGAAGGCCCTCAGCACAAGCGGCTGACGGTGCACCGCGGCGTCTCGCTTCTCGTTGCTGTGCCGATCGAGAGCACGATGTCGACCGCGCTCGCGCGGTCGTTGCAGCCCGAGTCGGTGCCGCACCAAGACGCCATCTTCAATGTGTCGCGATCGGCGTTGCTCATCGCAGCCCTCATCCAAAGCCCTGAGCTGTTGCACGCCGCCACCGAAGACAAGCTCCACCAGAGCTACCGCGCGAGCGCCATGCCCGAGACCAACGCCCTCATCCAGGTGCTGCGCCAGAACGGCCTCGCCGCCGTGGTTTCGGGTGCTGGCCCCTCGGTGCTCGTGCTGTGCAGCGACCCGTCACAGCGACTCATCGCCGCCGAGCTCATTGAGAAGCACTCGACCACGCCGTGGGAATCACACATGCTCGCGGTCGATTTCAAGGGTGCTACAGTGGTCACGCATCCGGCCGAGACCGCGGCATAGCCCGCAGACTCCCCGAGCATCACCAGCAGCTCCGCTGCTTCCACCCGTATCTCGCTGCAACTGTGCTCATGACACCGACACCGGTTGATCGCACGACATCGACGAGTCGATTCAGAAGCACCGGGCATCCTCCGTGGCGTATCTCGCCCGGAGCCGAAAGGAAAACATCCCGTGACTGACCCCAACGTCCGCGCTTCGAGCGCGGGTGTCCCCGCCGATCTGGGCACTCTCAAGCTCGCGCAGCTCCAGCAGCTTGCGACCGACCTCGGAGTGCCCGGCGTGTCCAAACTTCGCAAGGGAGAGCTTGTGGACGCAATCAACCAGAACCAGAACCCCGCGAGCGCCGACCAGGTGACCGAGCCCGCTGTGGAGGCCGCATCGCAGCCGACCGCTGACGCCCCCGCGGCTGAGGTGGCAACGGATGCTGTTGACGCAGCCGACGCCGGCCCCCGTCGCCGTGGCTCGCGCCGCGTTTCGAGCGACACCCTGACCCCCGTTGCGGCCAGCGCTGCTGTGGGCGGCGACCAGCCGTCGAGCATGCCGAGTGAGGCATCGACAACAGAGGCGTCCGACGCGGGTGACGCGTCGAGCGAATTTGATGCGAGCGCGAGCCAGAGCGGCGACACCGCCGAGGGCGAGAGCACCGCCGGCCGCAACCGCAACCGCAGCCGCAACCGTCGTGGCGGCGACCGAGCCGAGAACGGCGAGGGCACCAACGGCCAGCAGAACGGCCAGCAGAATGGCCAGCAGGGCAACCAGCGTGGCGGCCAGCAGAATGGCCAGCAGAGCGGCGCAACGCGCGGCGGCAATCGCACCGACAACCGCTCTGACGACGCCGAGCCGAACGACTCGCGCCAGAACGGCAACCGCGGCCCGCAGAGTGAGCGCGCCGATCAAGACGCCGATGGCCGCAACCGCAACCGTGGCCGTGGCCGTGACCGCAAGCGCGGGCCCGGCGGCGAAGAGCTCGAGCCCGAGATCAGTGACGATGACGTGCTGATTCCCGTGGCGGGCATCCTTGACATTCTCGACAACTACGCCTTCGTGCGCACCACCGGCTACCTGCCGGGCCCGAGCGACGTCTACGTCTCGCTCGGCCAGGTCAAGAAGTACGCACTGCGCAAGGGTGACGCCGTCGTTGGCGCCATTCGTCAGCCGCGTGAGGGCGAGAATCAGGGCCGCCAGAAGTACAACGCGCTCGTGCGCGTCGACTCGATCAACGGTCAGACCCTCGAAGAGGCAGCCGCCCGCGTCGAGTTCAGCGCGCTCACGCCGCTCTACCCGACCGAGCGTTTGCGTCTCGAGACGGTTCCCGGCACGCTGTCGACGCGCATCATCGACCTCGCCGCTCCGATCGGCAAGGGTCAGCGCGGCCTCATCGTCTCGCCCCCCAAGGCGGGCAAGACGCTCGTGCTGCAGGCCATCGCCGACGCGATCGCAAAGAACAACCCCGAGGTTCACCTCATGGTCGTGCTCGTCGACGAGCGACCCGAAGAGGTCACCGACATGCAGCGCTCGGTCAAGGGTGAGGTCATTGCCTCGACCTTCGATCGCCCCGCCGAAGACCACACGACGGTCGCTGAGCTCGCCATCGAGCGCGCCAAGCGTCTCGTCGAGCTCGGCCACGACGTCGTCGTGCTGCTCGACTCGATCACTCGTCTCGGCCGCGCGTACAACGTGGCGGCACCGACGAGTGGGCGCGTGCTGTCGGGCGGCGTTGACTCGGCCGCGCTCTACCCGCCGAAGCGTTTCTTCGGTGCGGCGCGCAACACCGAAGACGGTGGTTCGCTGACTATTCTCGCGACGGCGCTCGTCGAGACGGGCTCGAAGATGGACGAAGTCATCTTCGAAGAGTTCAAGGGCACCGGCAACATGGAACTCCGTCTGTCGCGTCAACTCGCGGACAAGCGCATCTTCCCGGCCGTCGACATCTCGGCGTCGGGCACCCGTCGCGAAGAGATGCTGCTCGGCGCTGACGAGGTGCGCGTGACGTGGCAGTTGCGCCGCGCGCTCGCGAGCCTCGACACCCAAGCGGCGCTCGAACTCGTGCTCGGCAAGTTGAAGGAGACCGGCTCGAACGTCGAGTTCCTCGTCGCCGTGCAGAAGTCGCTGCCGCAGGGCGGCGCCGCGCACACCGACAACTGATTGCCGCCGCTCGCGTTCGCGCGAGCGAGACGAGGGAGTTCTGTCATGTTCGAGTCGGTCGACTCACTCATTGCTGAGCACGAAGCTCTGCAAGAGCAGCTCGGCGACCCAGCTGTGCACGCCGACGCGGCGCGCGCCAAAAAGCTCAATCGGCGCTACGCCGAACTGAGCCAGATCGTCGCGGCGTTCGAGAACTGGCAGCAGGCCGAGGAAGACCTCATCGCCGCTCGCGAGCTCGCGAAAGATGACGAGGCGTTCGCCGACGAGGTGCCATCACTTGAACAGGCCGTGACCGAGCGGGCTGAGAAGTTGCGCCGCCTGCTGATTCCGCGCGACCCGGATGACGGGCGTGACGTCATCATGGAGATCAAGGGCGGCGAGGGCGGTGAAGAGTCGGCGCTCTTTGCGGCCGACCTGTTGCGCATGTACAGCTACTACGCCGAGTCGCGCGGCTGGAAAGTCGAGTTGCTTGACGCGACCCGCAGCGACATGGGCGGGTACAAAGACGTGCAGGTGGCCATCAAAGGAACCTCGAGTGATCCCGCTCAAGGCCCGTGGGCCAACCTCAAGTACGAAGGCGGCGTTCACCGCGTGCAGCGCGTGCCGGCGACGGAGTCGCAGGGGCGCATCCACACCTCCACGACAGGCGTGCTCGTCTTTCCTGAGGTTGACGAACCCGAAGAGGTCGACATCAACCAGAACGACCTCAAGATCGACGTCTATCGTTCGTCGGGCCCCGGTGGTCAGTCGGTCAATACGACCGACTCGGCCGTGCGCATCACCCACTTGCCGACGGGCATTGTCGTGTCGATGCAGAACGAGAAGAGCCAGCTGCAGAACCGCGAGGCTGCTATGCGCGTGCTGCGGGCCCGCATTCTCGCGCGCCAGCAGGAGGAACGGGATGCCGTTGCCAGCGACGCCCGCAAGAGCCAGATTCGCGGCATGGACCGCTCGGAGCGCATTCGCACCTACAATTTCCCCGAGAACCGCATCGCCGATCACCGCACGGGCTACAAGGCATACAACCTCGACACGGTCATGAACGGCGCGCTTGGCCCGATTGTCGAGTCGTGCATCTCGTTCGACGAAGAGGCGCGGCTCGCCGCGCTCGGCGACACCGACGCCTGATCGGGCGCGACGTGAACAAGCCCGACCTCGCCGCGTTGCGCGAGCACGCTATCGCGGTGCTGACCGAGGCCGGCGTGCCAACCCCCGAGGCCGACGCTGACCTGCTTCTCGGGCACGTGCTCGGCATGAGCCGCGGGCAGGTGCAAGCCAAAGCTCTCATCGGCGCACCGGTCGACGCCGAGCAAGTCATGTCGATCACCGAGTACATCGAGCGCCGTGCCACGCGCGAGCCCGTGCAGCACATCACCGGCGTTGCACCGTTTCGCACACTCGAGCTCGCCGTCGGCCCCGGCGTGTTCGTGCCGCGACCCGAGACCGAGCTCGTCGTGCAGTTCGCGATCGACGCTCTCGCCGCCGTTGCGAGCCCGCACCCTCTCGCGGTGGACCTCGGCAGTGGCAGCGGCGCGATCGCCCTCGCGATGGCCGTCGAGGTGCCCCACGCCCAGGTCGTCGCCGTCGAAAACTCGGCACCCGCCTTCGTCTGGACCACCCGCAATGTGCGCCGCTACGGCGACGACCGCGTGCGCCTCGTCTTCGCTGATCTCGCGGATGCTCTCCCCGAGCTCAACGGAACCGTCGACGTCGTCGCCTCCAACCCGCCCTACATCCCCGTGGGGGCGGTTCCGCGCGACCCCGAGGTGCGCCTCTTCGACCCCGAACACGCGCTCTACTCGGGTGTCGACGGCCTGGACGCCGTGCGGGCGCTCATCGTCACCGCGCACCGCTTGCTACGACCCGGCGGCACTCTCGTGATCGAGCACGGCGAACTGCAAGCTGAGGCCATCGCCGCCATCGTGCGCGCGGGTGGCTTCAGCGCCGTTGCCTCACACCGCGACCTGTTGGGCCGCGACCGCGCGACGACCGCCACGCGCTAACGGTCTATGCGACCAGGTGCGGATACTCCGCCGACCGACCCTGAAACCGCAGAATCGCCTCGTTTCGCACGCGGCCATCCTCAATCTCAATCGCGCGCCGAATGGTGTCAGACCCCGCCCACGAGCCAGGACCTTCCATCACCGTTCGCAGAAACGGCATGAGCGCTTCGCTGATCTCCCACGTCGTCGAGTTCCACAGCAGCGAGGGGCTGTGGTCGACGGCGTAGTAGTTGGTCGAGGCGCCGACCGTGATCATCGGCTCGGCGAACGAGGTCGCGCGCGCCCAACTGAAACCCATGCCTTCGTCGACCGAGACGTCGATGATGAGGCTGCCCGGGCGAAACGCGTCGAGGTCGTCGAGCGTCAGATACGTCAACGGATCGTTCGGGTCTTGCAGCGTGCAGTTGACGACGATGTCGTTCTGCGCGAGATACACGGGTAGCGGCACGGGCCCATCGGGCGTGTTCACGGTGCTCGCGAACGGCGACTCGGGGTCGTGCTCGAACTGCACGATGTCGACCGAGGGAATCGGTGAGCCGACGGCCGCGATGTCGCGGTTCGTGAGCACGCGCACATCGTGGATGCCGTGCGCATTGAGCGCCGTCACCGCACCGCGCGCGGTCGCCCCGAACCCAATCACGACCGCGGTCAGTCGCCGGCCATAGTCACCCGTTGAGCCGCACAGCTCGAGGCCCTGAATCACGGAGCAATAGCCCGCCAGCTCGTTGTTCTTGTGAAAAACGTGCAGGCCGAAGCTGCCGTCGTCGCGCCAGTGGTTCATCGCCTCCCACGCGATGAGCGTGAGGTTCTTGTCGATCGCGAGCTGCGTGATGGCACGGTCTTGCACGCAGTGCGGCCAGCCCCAGAGGGTCTGGCCGTCGCGCAAATCCTCAAGGTCGCGTGCCTGCGGCTTGGGCAGCAGCACGACGTCGGCACGGGCGATGACCTCGGCACGGTCGACGAGGGGGCCGACGAGGGGCTCGAGCTCCGCATCCGCGATGCCGAATCGCAACCCGTAGCCGCGTTCGAGAGTCATCGCCGCACGCAGGTCGGCGTCGATGCGCTCGAGGTGGCCCGGGTGAATCGGCAGGCGGTGCTCATCGGGCTTGCGTGAGGTCGCGAGAACGCCGAGGTGCATCAAACCGGCCGCCGAGTCAGAAGTGTTCATGCCCCACTGTAGAGCGGGCGGTGCGGGGGAGTGGCGGGCTTAGGCCGCGAGCGCCTTCTCCGCGAAGGCCTCGATCGCCGCGAGCAGTGAGGCCTCGTCGACGTACACGTGCCCCGTGATGCCGATCGACTCGGCGCCCTCGACATTCTCGACGAGGTCGTCGGCGAAGAACGTGTTCTCGGCTGCGGCGCCATAGTGCGCGAGCACGCGCTCGAACACGAGCGGGTCGGGCTTGCGCGCCCCGAACGAGGCCGACGCATGCATGTGCTCGCGCCCCATGATGGGCACGAGTTCTGGCGCGACCTCATGGAGGTGGTGGTGGATGAGGATGCCGTTGTTGGTCAAGAGCGCAACCTGCCCGAACTCAGCGGCGCGGCGCACGGCGTCGAGGGCCGCAGGCCGCGCGTGCGTCGCCTCCGAGCGGATCCGCACCCACTCCTCGCGCGACACCGGCGCCCCGATGACCTCGGTCACGCGGCGCAAGTATTCGTCGGGGTCGTTCGGGTCGCCCGCTTCGGCCTTCCACTCCAGGCCGCTGATCCACCAGCGACGGCGAAGCTCGTGCAGGTCGTGGCCCGTGATGGCGGTGAGTTCCTCCATGCGATCGCGCCAGCGGTAGTCGTAGAGAACATCGTCCATATCGAACACAAAGAGCAAGGTCACGTCGCTCAGTCTGCCCCAGTACGATGAACGCATCATGACCGCCGTGTACGACTGCTCCGTCGAGAGTGAACTCATTGAGGGGCTTCGGGCGGCCCGCGGTGCTATCGGACGCGGCGAACTCGTGGTCATGCCGACCGACACGGTCTACGGCCTTGCGGCCGATGCGTTTCGCGCCGAGGCGGTGCAGCGACTGCTCGATGCCAAGGGCAGGGGGCGTGACGCTCCTTCGCCGGTCTTGATTCCGGGCATCCCGACCTTGAACGCTCTCGCCGAGAACGTGCCCGAGGCCGTCGACACGCTCGTGAAAGAGTTCTGGCCGGGCGGCCTCACGGTCATCGTCGAGGCGCGCGAGTCGCTCATCTGGGACCTCGGTGAGACCAAGGGCACCGTCGCCCTGCGCATGCCCGACAACCGGCACGCTCTGCAGTTGCTCGCCGACACGGGTCCGCTCGCCGTCTCGAGCGCGAATCTGACCGGGATGCCCGCCGCACGCACCGCCGCTGACGCCCTCGAGATGCTCGGCGACCGAGTCAGCGTGTACCTCGACGGTGGCCCCGTCGGAGCCGACCCCGAGCCGGGCCGCGTCCAGGCTTCGACGATTGTCGATGCCACGAGCCTGCACTTGCCCGAGGGCAAGTTGCGCGTTGTGCGTCACGGCGTGATCTCCGATGCCGAGATCATTCGCGTCGTGGGTGTGGAGCTCGTGGCGTGACTTTCTACTTGCTCGTCGCCCTCATCGCAGGGCTGGTGAGTTTTGCCGCGTCGTGGGCCGTGCTGCGATTGAGCCATCGCTACAAGCTGTACCCCGGCATTCGTGAGCGCGACGTGCACACGACACCCACACCTCGCCTGGGCGGCATCGCCATCGTGCTCGGTATCGTCGTCGCGCTCGCGATCGCGTCGCAGATCAGCTGGTTCAACCTTGTGTACTCCGACCCGTTCCCGATCATCGCGGTCATCGTCTCGGCGCTCCTGATGCTTCTCATCGGTGTGGTCGACGATCTCTACGACCTGAACTGGATGACGAAGCTCACGGGCCAGCTTCTGGTGGCCGGCTTCCTGGCCTGGTCGAGCCTGCAGATCACGTCCATTCCCATCGGCCTCGGTGCTGGCATCGCCATTCTGTCGCCGACACTCTCGCTGATCATCACCGTGCTGGCCGTCGTGCTCGTCATGAATGCCGTGAACTTCATCGACGGGCTCGATGGCCTCGTCGCCGGCGTGACGATCATCGGCGGCACCGTCTTCTTCATTTACAGCTACCAGCTCTCGATCGACACCGCGCAAACCGCATTCAACTTGGCGTCACTCGTCATGGCGGTGTTGCTGGGCGCGACTGCCGGCTTCTTGCCGTTCAACTGGCACCCCGCCAAGATCTTTATGGGTGACGGCGGAGCCCTCGTTGTCGGCATGCTCATGGCGGTCTCGACGATCTCGGTGACGGGTCAGATCACGCCGAAGAACATCGACCCCAGTCAGTTGGTGACGGCATTCCTGCCGCTGATGCTGCCGTTCGCGGTGCTCATCGTGCCCCTGCTCGACTTCGGGCTCGCCGTGTTGAGACGCCTGCGCGCGGGTAAGTCGCCGTTCAGCGCCGACCGCAAGCACTTGCACCACCGCTTGCTCGACATGGGCCACTCGCACTTCCACGCTGTGCTGATCTTCTACGGCTGGACAGCCGTTGTTGCCTTTGGCGCCCTCTTGTTCCTGTTCGTGGCGTGGTGGTGGGCACTCACGGCGATCGTTGTCGGCCTCATCGTCTGCACCGCCTTCACCCTCGCCCCGCTCAGCCGTCGCAAGCGCATCGAAGTGCTCGCGCAATCGGCACCGGCTGCCGACGACGAACTCGCCCGCTTCGATCCCCTCGACATCGCCGCCCCCGACGAGCTCGACGAGGCAGCACTCGCCGAAGCCGTGCTCGTGACTGATGATCACCCTGCACCCCAACCGGAGGCTCACCGATGACGAACTCTTCCGTGCCACGAGGTTCCAGCGCGGCCCCTGCGCTGCGGCTCTCACTTGTCTACGGCGGGGCACTGACCTTCGCTATCGCCATCATCGGGAGCGTTGTCGGTGCTCTCGTGGCCGAGCTCCCGGGCCTTGTGAGCGCGCTCATCGGCGCGGGTATGGCATTCGTGTTCTTGGGGCTGACCGCGGCGAGCATCCTTCTCGCTGATCGCGTCACGGGAAGCGACTTGTTGTCGCCCGCCTACTTCGGCATCGTTATCGGTTCGTGGATCCTCAAGTTCGTCGCGTTCCTCGCCCTTGTGATCACCCTTCGAGACGCCCCCTTCGTTGAGCCGACAGTGCTGTTCGTTACTCTCGTCGTCGCTGTCGTGGGCGGGCTCGTGACCGACATCATCGCTGTCACGCGCTCGCGCGTGCCCTACGTGAGCGACGTGACCTTGCCCGGCAAAGACGAGATTCCCGACCTGTAACCGAGGCACCGCGGTCGCGACCCTCAGACTGCTCGAAACTCTCTATGAGACGACAGCTGAACGCCTGACATGCGGTTCATCGATCCTCCGTTCTGTTGGTAGGGTGGAACCACCGCCGCCGATCGCCGCGAAGCCGACCGTTTCGCCCCGATGCTGGAGACTCCCCTGAGCGCTGTTGCCCTGATCCCGATCCTCGCCTTCGCGACCGCTCCGTCAACGGATGCTCCGGAGTTCAAGGGCCCGTCGATCAACGACTTCTTCCCGCCGGCCATCTTCTTCGAAGGCACGATCTTCGAGATGAACCGCATCATGCTGCTGCGGCTCGTGATTGTGGCCCTCATCTTCGTGCTGTTCTGGCTCGGCACGCGCAAGATGCAAATCGTGCCCGGGCGCTTCCAGGGCACGATCGAGCTGGGCCTCGAGTTCGTGCGCAAGAGCATCGTGGAAGACCTGCTCGGGCAGAAAGACGGCAAGCGCTTCTTGCCGCTCATCACGACGATCTTCTTCCTCGTGTTGTTCATGAATCTCACGGGCGTCGTGCCCGGCATCAACATCTCGGCCAACTCGGTCATCGGCATGCCCCTCGTGCTGGCCATCGCTGCGTACATCGCGTTCATCTGGGCGGGTTTGCGCAAGCACCCGTGGGCCTTCTTGCGCAACGCTCTCTTCCCGCCCGGGGTTCCGCCGTTCCTGTACATCATCGTGACGCCCATCGAGTTCGTGTCGATGTTCGTCTTGCGGCCGGTCACTCTCACGCTCCGACTGCTCATGAACATGATCGTCGGCCACCTCCTGTTGGTGCTCTTCTTCTCAGCGACCGCCTTCTTCATGGTCGAGCTGGGCGGCTGGTGGATCGCCGCGAGCGCCGTGACCCTCGCGTTCGGAACCGCCTTCACGTTCTTCGAGATTCTTGTCTCGGTGCTGCAGGCCTACGTCTTCGCCCTCTTGACCACTGTCTATATCCAGCTCGCGCTGGCAGACGAGCACTAACGACCCGGAGTCGAGCACCCGCTCGCCTCACTTCGCAACGGAAGGAAATACCCCTCGTGGACGCAAACACGGTTCTCGCCGAGATCAACGGCAACATCGCGACCGTCGGCTACGGCCTCTCGGCCATTGGTGCCGGTATCGGCGTTGGCATCGTCGTCGGCAAGACGATCGAGTCGGTCGCCCGTCAGCCCGAACTCCAGGGCCGCCTCACGGTTCTCATGTACATCGGTATCGCCTTCACCGAGGCGCTCGCGTTCATCGGTATCGCGACGTACTTCATCTTCACGGCCTAGGAATCCCTCGCATGCTCGCAGAGCTCATCATCGCGGCGGAAGAGACGCCGAACCCGCTGCTTCCGGCGTGGTACGACATCGTCTACTCGCTGTTTCCCTTCATCCTCGTGCTCCTGCTGTTCTGGCGCGTCGTTCTCCCTCGGATGCAGAAGACGCTTGACGCGCGCGCTGCTCTCATCGAGGGCGGAATCGAGAAAGCCGAGTCGGCTCAAGCAGAGGCCAAGGCTGCGCTCGAGGAGTACAACAAGCTGCTCGCCGAAGCGCGCGCCGAAGCGGCAGCGATTCGCGAAAAGGCTCGCGCCGAAGGTGGCGTGATCCTCGCTGAGCTCAAAGAGCAGGCACAGGCCGAAGCCGCGCGAGTCACGATGATCGCCCAGCAGCAGATCGAAGCAGAGCGTCAGGCGGCTCTCGTGTCGTTGCGTGCCGAGGTTGGCACGCTGGCGCTCGACCTCGCGAGCGGCGTCATCGGTGAGAGCCTCGCCGACGACAAGCGCGCGACCTCGCTCGTCGACCGTTTCTTGGCCGACCTCGCGAACGACTCCGCTTCGTCATCGAAGGCGGCCAAGTAACGATGGGCTCAGCGACGCGCAGCGCTCTCGACTCGGCACGCACCGCACTTGCGGCCGCGTCGGGCATCGACCTTGCGGCCGGAGAACAGTTGCTCGCCGCCGCACGCACCATCGGCTCATCACCGCAGTTGCTGAATGCGCTCTCGAACCCCTCGGCCAACGCCGCGGGCACGACGGCGCTCGTTGACACCGTGTTCTCCGAGCTCGGCACGTCTGCTCGGCAGTTGCTTCAAACAATGGTCTCGAGCCGCTGGTCGAGCGGGGACGACCTCTTGGCGGGCATCGAAGAGATCGGCATCCGCGCGATCGCTGCGAGCGCACCCGAAGCGGGCGCCATCGAGGCCGAACTGTTTGCGTTCGGTCGGGCGGTCACGTCGGACTCTGAGCTCGAGCTCGCCATCGGGAGCAAGCGCGGCACCGCCGCCTCGAAGCTCGCGCTCGTGACCGACTTGCTCGGCTCGCGTGCCTCGGCACAAAGCCGCGCGATCGTCGGCCACCTCGTGCAGCAGCCGCGCGGTCGTCGCATCGGCGAGTTGGTGCGGAGCGCGGCGTCGACCGCCGCCGACACCACGGGCAAGGGCATCGCGACCGTGACCGTTGCTCAGCCGCTCACCGCGGCACAGCGTGACGCCGTCGCCGCGACCATCGCAAAGCGATATGGCCGTGACCACGTCATCAACCAGGTCGTTGACCCGTCGATTATCGGCGGAGTGCGCGTTCAGGTGGGCGACGAGGTCACCGACGGAAGCGTTGCCGCACGACTGAACGACCTCAAGCTTCAGCTGGCCGGCTAGGCCCAGCGCACCAGATACCAGCCGAGGGCCCACACGGGTTCTCGAACGAAAAGGGAAGAACATGGCAGAACTGACGATCAGCCCGGACGAGATTCGCGACGCGCTGAAGAACTTCGCGAAGTCCTACGCTCCCGGCAAGGCCGCCGCAACCGAGGTGGGTCGTGTCATCGACGCAGCCGATGGCATCGCGCACGTCGAGGGGCTTCCTGGCGTCATGGCCAACGAGCTCATCCGCTTCGCCGATGGCACGCTGGGTCTTGCGCAGAACCTCGACGAGAACGAGATCGGTGTCGTCGTGCTCGGTGAGTTCACCGGAATCGTCGAGGGCATGGAGGTCACCCGCACGGGCGAGGTTCTCTCGGTGCCGATCGGTGACGGCTACCTCGGTCGCGTCGTCGACCCGCTGGGTGCTCCGATCGACGGTCTCGGCGAGATCAAGACCGAAGGGCGCCGTGCTCTCGAACTGCAGGCGCCCGGCGTCATGCAGCGCAAGAGCGTTCACGAGCCGCTTCAGACCGGCATCAAGGCCATCGACGCGATGATCCCGGTTGGTCGTGGCCAGCGTCAGCTCATCATCGGCGACCGCCAGACCGGCAAGACGGCTATCGCGATCGACACGATCATCAACCAGAAGGCCAACTGGGAGTCGGGCGACACCAACAAGCAGGTGCGCTGCATCTACGTCGCCATCGGCCAAAAGGGTTCGACCATCGCCGCAGTGAAGGGCGCCCTCGAAGAGGCCGGTGCCATGGAGTACACGACGATCGTCGCTGCTCCCGCCTCCGACCCCGCCGGCTTCAAGTACTTGGCTCCGTACACGGGCTCGGCGATCGGCCAGCACTGGATGTACGGCGGCAAGCACGTGCTGATCATCTTCGATGACCTCTCGAAGCAGGCCGAGGCCTACCGTTCGGTGTCGCTCTTGCTGCGTCGTCCGCCGGGGCGTGAAGCCTACCCGGGTGACGTCTTCTACTTGCACTCTCGTCTGCTTGAGCGTTGCGCGAAGCTCTCTGACGAACTCGGTGCTGGTTCGATGACGGGCCTGCCCATCATCGAGACCAAGGCCAATGACGTCTCGGCCTACATTCCGACCAACGTGATCTCGATCACCGACGGCCAGATCTTCCTGCAGTCCGACCTCTTCAACGCCAACCAGCGTCCCGCGGTCGACGTCGGTATTTCGGTCTCGCGTGTTGGTGGTGACGCGCAGGTGAAGAGCATCAAGAAGGTTTCCGGAACCTTGAAGCTCGAGCTTGCGCAGTACCGCTCGCTGCAGGCCTTCGCAATGTTCGCGAGCGACCTCGACGCGGCGAGCCGCCGTCAGCTCTCGCGCGGCGCTCGCTTGACCGAGCTGCTCAAGCAGCCCCAGTACTCGCCGTACCCGGTCGAAGAGCAGGTTGTTTCGATCTGGGCGGGCACGAAGGGCAAGCTCGACACGATCGACGTTGACGACGTTCTTCGGTTCGAGGGCGAGCTGCTCGACCACCTGCGTCGCAACACCACGATCCTCACGACGTTGCGCGACACGAACGTGCTCGACGACGCCACTGAGGCAGAGCTCGAGAAGGCGATCGACGCTTTCGTCATCGCCTTCCAGGGTGGCGAAGAGGGTGGCGTGCACGCCGGCCACGAAGAGTTCGAGGCCACCGAGGTTGAAGACATCAACCAGGAGAAGATCGTCCGTCGCAAGAAGTAGCGTCGGCGCGCCCCGCGCGCTTGACGCACTTCCGCACTGACCGCACAGTTCAGTACCGACCAAGAAACGGAAACCAACCATGGGAGCGCAACTTCGGGTCTACCGGCAGAAGATTCGTTCTGCCCAGACGACCAAGAAGATCACGCGCGCGATGGAGCTCATCTCCGCCTCGCGAATCCAGAAGGCACAGGCGCGCATGGCCGCCTCGGCGCCCTACGCCCGCGCGGTGACGCGCGCCGTTTCGGCCGTCGCAACCTACTCGAACGTCGACCACGTGCTGACGACCGAGCGTGCCAACCCGACGCGCGCGGCTGTCGTGGTGTTCACGTCTGACCGCGGTCTCGCCGGCGCCTTCAGCTCGCAGGCGATTCGTGAAGCCAACGAGTTGCGTACGCGACTCGAGGGCGAGGGCCGCGAGGTCGTGAACTACGTCATCGGCCGGAAGGCCGTGTCGTACTACGCGTTCCGTCGGCGCGCGATCGAGAAGCAGTGGACAGGCAACACTGATCAGCCCGAGTTCGCCACCGCGAAAGAGATCGCCGACACTCTCGTTGACGCGTTCGTGCTCGGAGGAGCGGCCGGCGGAGTCGACGAGATTCACATTGTGTACAACCGCTTCGTGAGCCTCGTGACCCAGACGCCGGAGATCGTGCGTGTGCTTCCTCTCGAGGTTGTCGACGGTGTCGACGAGCCCGGCGACACCGAGGTGCTGCCGCTGTATGAATTCGAGCCCGAGGTCGACGAAGTTCTCGACTCGCTCTTGCCTGTTTACATCGAGAGCCGCATCTTCAACGCGATGTTGCAATCGGCAGCGTCGGAGCACGCGGCTCGCCAGAAGGCGATGAAGTCGGCGAGTGACAACGCCGACAAGCTCATCCTCGACTACACCCGTTTGGCGAACAACGCTCGCCAGGCTGAGATCACCCAGCAGATTTCCGAGATCGTGGGCGGCGCAGACGCCCTCAGCTCGGCCAAGTGACCGCAGAACACCCGCAGTCACCGACACGCACAGCAGCGACGATAGGAAGAGAAACCATGGCTACCGCTACCAAGAAGGCCTCGGCCGCGACGTCGACCGCCGGAGTGGGCCGCATCGCCCGCGTTACCGGCCCCGTCGTTGACATCGAGTTCCCGCACGACGCGATCCCGGGCATCTACAACGCCCTGTCGACGACGATCACGATCGACGGAGTGTCGACCGAGCTCGTCCTCGAGGTTGCGCAGCACCTCGGTGATGACCTCGTGCGTGCCATCGCCCTGAAGCCGACCGATGGTCTGGTTCGCGGACAAGAAGTGCGCGACTCGGGTTCACCGATCACCGTGCCCGTGGGTGACGTCACCAAGGGCAAGGTCTTCAACGTCACCGGTGACGTGCTCAACGCCGCTCCGGGCGAAAAGATCGAGGTCAGCGAGCGCTGGCCGATCCACCGCAAGCCCCCGGCATTCGACCAGCTCGAGTCGAAGACCCAGCTCTTCGAGACCGGCATCAAGGTCATCGACCTGCTGACGCCCTACGTGCTCGGCGGAAAGATTGGTCTCTTCGGTGGTGCCGGTGTCGGCAAGACCGTGCTCATCCAGGAGATGATCCAGCGCGTGGCGCAAGACCACGGTGGTGTGTCGGTCTTCGCGGGCGTCGGTGAGCGCACGCGTGAGGGCAACGACCTCATTCACGAGATGGAAGAAGCCGGCGTCTTCGACAAGACCGCACTCGTGTTCGGCCAGATGGACGAGCCCCCGGGAACCCGTCTTCGCGTGGCGCTCTCGGCGCTCACGATGGCCGAGTACTTCCGTGATGTGCAGAACCAAGACGTGCTGCTCTTCATCGACAACATCTTCCGCTTCACGCAGGCCGGTTCAGAGGTGTCGACGCTGCTCGGCCGCATGCCCTCCGCCGTCGGTTACCAGCCGAACCTCGCTGACGAGATGGGTATCCTGCAGGAGCGCATCACCTCGACCCGTGGTCACTCGATTACCTCGTTGCAGGCCATCTACGTGCCCGCTGACGACTACACCGACCCGGCACCGGCCACGACCTTTGCGCACCTCGACGCAACGACCGAGCTCAGCCGTGAGATCGCGTCGAAGGGTCTGTACCCGGCCGTTGACCCGTTGACGTCGACGAGTCGTATCCTCGACCCGCTCTACATCGGGGCTGACCACTACCGCGTCGCCACGACGGTCAAGCAGATCCTGCAGAAGAACAAAGAGCTGCAGGAAATCATCGCGATCCTCGGTGTCGACGAGTTGTCGGAAGAAGACAAGATCACGGTTGCCCGTGCGCGTCGCATTCAGCAGTTCCTCTCGCAGAACACCTACATGGCCAAGAAGTTCACCGGTGTTGAGGGTTCAACGGTTCCGCTCAAGGACACGATCGAGTCGTTCGACGCGATTGCCAAGGGCGAGTTCGACCACGTTGCCGAGCAGGCGTTCTTCAACGTCGGCCCGATCAGCGATGTGGAAGAGCGTTGGGCTCAGATTCAGAAGGAGAACGGCTAGTCATGGCCGAACTCACGGTGAGCGTCGTCTCGGCCGACCGCGAGGTCTGGTCGGGGCGCGCGAAGCAGATCGTGGCGCGCACCACCGAGGGCGAGATCGGCATCTTGCCTGGCCACGAGCCGTTGCTCGGAATCTTGAGTGCGGGCGAAGTGCGCATCACGCCCACCGAGGGTGCGGTCGTCGTCGCGCAGGCTCAAGACGGGTTCCTCTCCGTCGAGAACGACACCGTCACGATTGTCGCGGGCGCTGCCGCTCTCGCCTAGGTGAGTCGCGTGCCGCTGGCTGTTCTCCGCGGCTGATGCTGCTGCTTCTTCCGCCGTCGGAGACGAAACGCGACGGCGGCACCGCTGGTGCGCTGGCGCTTGAGTCGCTGTCGTTTCCGTCGCTTCTCGCCAGTAGGCTCGCAGCCCTAACGGCGCTCGAGGCGTTGGCAGCCGACGACGATGCAGCCGCGCGCGCTCTCAAGCTGTCAGCAAAAGCAGCACCCGCTGAACTCACGCGCAATCGAGAGGTGCGCACGAGCGCGACACAGCCCGCGATCGAGCGGTATACCGGGGTTCTCTTTGATGCGCTCGATGTCGCGTCTCTCTCGCGGGCAGCGCGGCGTCGGGCGTCGTCGCATGTTGTTGTGCACTCGGCACTGTTCGGCCTGCTGCGGGCAGACGATCTGATTCCGGCGTATCGGTTGTCGTGTGACAGTCAGCTGCCGGAGGTGCCACTCAAGTCGGTCTGGCGCGACGCGATTTCGGCCGTGCTTGCCGAGCAGTCGGAGATCATCGTCGACCTCCGCTCGGCCGGCTACGTGGCGCTCGGCCCCCTGCCGATCTCGCCCCGCGCTGTCGGGGTCTCGGTGGTGGCAATTGGTGACGACGGGGTCGCGAGGGCACTCAACCACTTCAACAAGAAGGGCAAGGGCGAATGGGTGCGTGAACTTCTTCTCGCAGGGCCTCTGCCGACGAGCATTGACGGCCTGTGTCGACGATCGATTGAGCTCGGCTGGCCTCTTCGTCGCAGCGGTGAACGGATGCTCGAACTCACCGTGCCCGGAACTCTTCCGCCGCGCGCCAGCACCCTGTGACGTGATCGTCGACGAGGCCTGCTGACTGCATAAGTGCGTAGGCCGTCGTGGGCCCGACAAAGCGCAACCCGCGTGTCTTGAGGGCTCGAGCGAGTGCACGCGACTCATCGGTCTGCGCCGGAAGGTCGGCAAGGGTTGCAGGGCGAGCGTCGCGAGCGGGAGGCCGAAACGACCAGATCAGCGCATCGAGGCCGCCGGGCTCCGTGTCGAGCCAGTCGAGCAGCACGCGTGCGTTCGCGATCGTTGCATCGATCTTCGCGCGGTTGCGAATGATGCCGGTATCGGCCATGAGCCGTTCGACATCGCCGTCGTCGAACGCGGCAACCTTTCGCCAGTCGAAGTCGTGAAAAGCCCGGCGAAAGCCCTCGCGGCGGCGAAGAATGGTGATCCACGAGAGTCCGCTCTGGAAGGCTTCGAGCGACAGCTTCTCGAACAGCGCCCGATCGCCGTGGAGGGCGACACCCCACTCGTCATCGTGGTAGCGCTGATAGAGCGGATCATTGCCTGCCCACCCACACCGCGGCCGCCCGTCGAGCGCCTCCGCCATCGGGGCAGAGGCTGCGCTCGACGCGACCTGGTTCGTCATCGGTGAGTGATTCCCTCGTGATCGAGAAGCCAGATCTTGGTCGGAATTCCGTTGCCCGCACTGTAGCCGGTGATGCGGGCATCGCTCGCGAGCACGCGGTGGCAGGGAATGAGCAAGGGTACGGGGTTCGCGCCCACCGCGCCGCCCACGGCGCGACCTGCCGTCGGCCGACCGGTTGCGCGACCCAACTCGCCATAGCCACGCACGGCACCGAAGGGGATCTCGGTGAGTTGCTTCCAGATGGCTTCTTGAAAGGGGGTGCCCGTGGCGCTCACCGGCACGGTGAACTCTCGACGTCGGCCCGCGAAGTACTCGGCGAGCTGCGACGCTGCACGCGTGAGCACGGGGGTGGGGGATTCGGGGAGCCGGTCGGTGGTGAGCGCGCCGTCTGTTTCGATCTCGAGCCTCGTGACGGCAGAACCCTCGCTCTGGAGGGCGATGCGCCCGAGGGGCGAGTCTATCGTGAGCAGGCCGACTCGAGGAGTGGTGGGGGGAGTCATGCATCGAGGCTAACGCGGGCGAGCATCCGCTCACTGGCGGTTATCAGACATGGGGATTCTCGTCGCAGAGCGGTCACGGGGGAGGATGGGCACATGACGTCGATGCCGCTGCGTTCGCTTGGCCACTCTGACCTGCTCGTCTCAGCCGTGGGGCTCGGGTGCAACAATTTCGGGCGCCCGGCGAGCCCCACCGAAGAGCAAGCGGGCACCTCGCGCGTGCTGCACGCAGCACTCGATCACGGAATCACTCTGCTCGACACGGCAGAGATGTACGGCCACAGCCACGGGCGCAGCGAGACGATGATGGGCGTAGCTCTCGCGGGGCGCCGTGACCGCGTCGTGCTCGCGAGCAAGTTCGGCAATGCCCGCGCGAAGAACCCCGACCTTCTCGACGTGCCCCACGGGTCGCGTCGTTACATCAGAGCGTCGGTCGAAGGCTCGTTGCGCCGATTGCGCACCGACCATCTCGATCTGTACCAGCTCCACACGCCCGACCCGGAGACGCCGATCGACGAGACCCTCGCGGCGCTCCACGAGCTCATCGACGCGGGGCTCGTGCGGTACATCGGCCACTCCAACTTCACGGCCGCGCAGTTGATCGAGGCTGACGCGGCGGCGACCGCGGGCGAGCATCCTCGATTCGTCTCGGCGCAGAACGAATACAGCCTGCTCGTGCGCGACGCCGACGCCGAGCTGATTCCGGCCGCGGTGGCGTCGGGCGTGGGCCTCCTCCCGTACTACCCGCTGCACCACGGCCTGTTGACCGGCAAGTTCACACGCGAGGGCGGGCCCGCTGACACGCGCATCATGCGGCAGCGTCCGCAGCTGGTCGAACAGGCTCCCTGGGACCGCATCGAGCGGTTCGCCGCGCTCGCCTCAGAGCGGGGCCTCGGGATGCTCGAGGCAACCATCGGCTGGCTGCTGAGTCGCCCCGCCCTGAGCTCGGTGATCGCCGGCGCGACGTCGGTCGAACAGATCGCACAGAACACGGCAGCGGCCGATGCGTGGCACCCGACAGCCGACGAACTCGACCTCATCGACGAGATGTTTACGCCGGGAGCATCGACCAGCGTGTGAGGGCCCTGCGCCTCAGCGCTCAGTCGGTGTTCTCGATGGGCACAGGGGTGATGTTGAGCGCTCGGTTCAGCGCGCCAGCCTGGTCATTGAGCGCTGTGAACTCTGCGACGAGAGCGTTGTAGGTGTCGATCGTCGCGTTCGTGGCGTCGATGCGGGCGGTGAGGGCCGCTTGGCGCGCGACGAGGGCGTCTCGATCGCGCTCGAACGCCGACTGGCTCGTGTAGCCTCCCGGGCGCTCGGCCCGCGCATTGAAGGCGCTGATGTCGCTTTCGAGTGCGGCGGCATCACGTTCGGCCGCTGCCGTCTCGGCCTCAATTTGGGCGGCGAGCGCTTCGAGTTCGGTGTTCAGCCGATCGAGCTCTGATTCGAGTTCGACGAAGATCGCTTCAATCTGCCGCCAGATGCTGACGACGACACCGCGATCGGTGAAGTATTCGGCGTAGTGGGTCTCGAGCTCATCGGGCAACGACGCGATCTCGGTGCCCAGAATTGCGTAGAGCTCGGGCACGCGTGACGAGGGGTCAAACTCTTCATACGATGCGATGCGCTGGGCGAGCTCATGATCAGGCCCCAGGGCGGCAAAGGCCTCTTCGAGGGGCGCTTCCAGCGCGACCTGCTCGGCCGGCGTTAAGCGGTCCCACGCAGCGTGCAACATCTCATGGGCAGCGACGACGACTTCAAACGGTTCGAGGTCAGCGTCGGTGATGTCGTAGAGGTAGATGCGCGCATCGGCGAAGGTGAAGCATCCCAGCACACCGATTCCCGGCTCGTCGCGTGAGCAAAAGAGGTCAAAGCTTTCGGCGGGGACCAGTTCCGGGGTGCTGGCATAGAACAAGAACCTGCCGCGTTCGGTCATGTCGGCCTCGGTCGCGAGGGCCGAGATCGCGAGCGGCGGTTCGAAGCGGTACACCGTGACGGCGTCGCTCACGAGCCGGGGGTTCGCCGCGGCCCACCCCGCGCCGGCCAAAACGGCCGCTTGGGCGACGATGCTCACTGCCGCGAGCGCAATCAGCACCGCGCGTCCGACTCGTGCTGCGCGCGTGTGCGGCAACGCGGTCGTCGGTTCGCGGTGAGTCACGGTTCAACGGTAGCGGGAGAGCCTGAACTATCGGGCGAGCACCGCCATGGCTGCGTTGAGAGTTGTCGCAAACAATGCCCAGAGCCAGTAGGGAACGAGAAGCCACGTCGCGACGAGGCTGACATCGGCGAAGCGGAAGATCGTGGCGAGCAGTGCGACATTGAGCGCAACGATGATGACCAGCGCGATCCAGAGACCGGGGGCGCCGAGGAGCCCGCCGAGGGCGAAGAAGGTGGGGCTCCAGAGCGCATTGAGCGTCAACTGCACGGCGTTCGCTCGGAGCGCTCGCGACCGCTCAAACGACGCAGGCCGCCGCCAGACCAGCCACGCGCCCACCGCCATTGCCGTGTAGAGGATGGTCCAGACCGGGCCGAAGACGGCGTTGGGCGGGGTCCACATGGGTTTCGGAGCGTCGGCGTACCAGCCCGCGATTGCTCCCGCGGACGCGAACGAGCCGACCGCGGCAATGGCCGAAACGATGGCGAGAAAGCCGACAAGCCCGACGACCTGCTGTGCGACGGGCACGGCCGATGAGGTCGCCAAAGGCGAGTTCGTCGTCGACGATCCACTCGTTGCGGTCACGGCACCTCCCTCGCGCTCCGCTGAGAGTAGAGCGCCAGGCTCCGAAGCTCCTGCGTGCTGTCTGCACGTCAGATTGAAATCTCGACAGGGGCGGTGTCAGTGTCCGATCAGCGGGTGCCCTGCGCGGGCATCCTCGCTGCCGACGTGATCCTTAGAGCAGTTCTCCCGCCTCAGTCAGGACGCGGCGCAAGATGCCCTCGATCTCGTCGAACTCGGCCGGCCCGATGGTGAGCGGGGGAGCGAGCTGAATAACGGGGTCTCCCCGGTCATCGGCGCGGCAGTACAGCCCGGCATCGAAGAGGGCCTTCGAGAGGAACCCGCGCAACAGGCGCTCGGACTCCGCCTCGTTGAAGGTCTCCTTCGTCTCTTTGTTCTTGACGAGCTCGATGCCAAAGAAGTAGCCCTCGCCGCGCACGTCGCCGACGATCGGGAGGTCTTTCAGGCGCTCCAGTGCGGCACGGAACTTCGGCGAGTTCTCGCGCACGTGAGCGAGAATTCCCTCTTCTTCCATGATGTTGAGGTTCTCGAGGGCGACAGCCGCTGACACGGGATGTCCGGCGAAGGTGTAGCCGTGGTAGAACGCCGTGTGGCCGTACTTGAAGGGCTCGTAGAGTCGGTCGCTCACGATCATGGCGCCGAGCGGCGAGTAACCGCTCGTCAGGCCCTTGGCCGAGGTGATGATGTCGGGCACGTAGCCGAGCGCGGTGCAGGCGAACATCTCGCCGATGCGGCCGTAGGCGCAGATGACCTCGTCGCTCACGAGGAGCACGTCGTACTTGTCGCAAATCTCGCGCACGCGCGTGAAGTAGCCGGGGGGCGGCGGGAAGCAGCCACCCGAGTTCTGCACGGGCTCCAGGAAGACCGCTGCGACGGTGTCAGGGCCTTCAAACAGGATTGCCTCTTCGATGCGGTTGGCGGCCCACTGGCCGAACTCTTCGAGCGAGCCGGTGAAGCCCATCTCTTCCGCGCGGTAGTAGTTGGTGTTTGGCACGCGGAACCCACCGGGCGTGAGCGGCTCAAACATCTCCTTCATGCCGGGAATACCCGTGATCGCGAGGGCGCCCTGCGGGGTGCCGTGGTAGGCGATCGAGCGCGAGATGACCTTGTGCTTCATGGGCTTGCCGGTGAGCTTGAAGTACTGCTTGGCGAGCTTCCACGCCGACTCAACGGCTTCGCCGCCGCCCGTCGTGAAGAACACGCGGTTGAGGTCACCCGGGGCGTAGTCGGCCAGCCGGTCGGCGAGCTCAATAGCGGTGGGGTGCGCGTATGACCAGAGCGGGAAGAACGCGAGTTCTTCCGCTTGCTTGCGCGCGGCTTCGGCGAGACGCTCGCGGCCATGGCCGACCTGCACCACGAACAGCCCCGAGAGTCCGTCGATGTACTTCTTGCCGTGCGAGTCGTAGATGTGGTGGCCTTCGCCACGAACGATGATGGGCACGCCGTTTCCGGCTTCCATGCCCGATTGGCGGGCGAAGTGCATCCAGAGGTGGTCTTTTGCCTTCTGCTGCAGCTCGGCTTCGGTCGCGGCGTCAAGCGCGGCGCCGGCGGGGGCAAGGGTCGTGTCGATGGTCATGGCGCTCAATTCCTTTTCGTGATGCTTCGTGGGCTTCTCGGTTGTGGGCGACGAAGCGGGTCGCTCGTCGATTGCGGGGGCGGACTTACTGCGGAAGATGGTCATCGGGTTCCCCAGTTGTAGAACTGCTTCTGCAGTCTCAAATAGACGAACGTCTCCGTTGATTGCACGCCATCGATGGCGCGAATCTGCTTGTTGAGGAGGTCGATCAGGTCGTCATCGTCTTCGCACACGACTTCGGCGAGAATGTCGAAGCTCCCCGCCGTCAGAACCACATAGTCGACGGCGCGAATCTGACTGAGTCTCTCGGCGACGTGCGTGGTGTCGCCCGCGACGCGGACTCCGATCATGGCCTGCCGGTAGAACCCGAGCTGCATGGGGTCGGTCACGGCGACAACCTGCATGACGCCGGCTTCAGTCAGTTTCTGCACGCGTTGGCGCACGGCCGCTTCGCTCAAGCCGACCGCTTTGCCGATCTCGGCGTACGAGCGACGACCGTCAGTCTGCAGCTGCTCGACGATCGCCTTCGAGACCTCATCGAGGTGCACGGGCTTGGAACGGGTGGCCATGAGCCGATTGTGTCAGCCTGATCGCGTCTCCACAAGCGATTCCGCAGATGTAGCGGGCAGAAAGCGACGAAATCCGTCGCTTGGTGATGTCGCGACACGGCACCACCGCGCTACAGTATCCGCATGAGCGCACGCATTCTGCACAATGTCATCGGCGGCGAGGCGGTTGCCAGCACCGCGGACACCCACATTGAACTGATCGACCCGGCGACGGAGCAGGTGTACGCCCACGCACCGATCAGTACCCCGGCCGAGATCGACGCCGCCTACGCGTCGGCAGAGAGCGCGTTCCGCTCGTGGGGCCGCACGACCCCTGCCGAGCGGCAATTGGCACTGTTCCGGCTCGCTGACGCGATGGCCGAGCACGCTGAAGAGTTTGCCGACCTCGAGTCGCAAGACACCGGCAAGCCGCGCGCGACCCTCGTCGCCGACGAAATCGATCAGTCGATCGATCAGCTCCGGTTCTTCGCAGGAGCAGCTCGAGACCTCGACGGCCGCTCCGCCGGTGAGTATCTCGCCGACCACACCTCGTTCATTCGGCGTGAGCCGATCGGTGTCATCGGTCAGGTGACGCCCTGGAACTACCCGCTGAACATGGCCGTGTGGAAGATCGCCCCGGCTATTGCGGCGGGCAACACGGTCGTGCTCAAGCCCTCCGACACGACACCGCTGGCAACGGTGCGCCTCGCTGAGCTTGCGGCGGGCATCCTGCCCCCCGGTGTGTTGAATGTCGTGCTGGGCGATCGCACGACCGGTGCGGCCCTGTTGCAGCACCCGACTCCGCAAATGGTTGCGATTACTGGCTCGGTGCGGGCAGGAATGGAAGTGGCCAAGGCCGCTGCGAGCGACCTCAAGCGCGTGCACCTCGAGCTGGGCGGCAAAGCGCCTGCCCTCGTCTTTGCCGATGCCGACCCCGTGAAGGTGGCCGAAGGCTTGGTACTGGCTGCCTACTTCAACGCTGGCCAAGACTGCACGGCTGCGACCCGCGTGATCGTGCACGAGTCGCTTCATGATGAGCTCGTCGCCGCACTCGTCGAGCGAGCCCGCACTGACGGTCGCACGGGGGCGCCGCGAGAAGACGGCATTCTCTACGGCGCGCTCAACAATGCGAACCAGTTGGAGCGGGTCGCCGGAATCGTTGACCGACTTCCCGCCCACGCCCAGATCGTTGCCGGCGGAGCCCGCCAGGGCGACGTCGGGTACTTCTGGCCGGCGACCATCGTCACCGGTATGCGTCAAGACGATGAGGCCGTTCAGGAAGAGATCTTCGGGCCCGTCCTCACGGTGCAGACCTTCCGCACGGAGGAGGAAGCGCTCGCGCTTGCCAACGGAGTGCGGTACGCGCTCGCCGCGTCGGTCTGGACCAACGACCACGCTCGAGCGATGCGGTTGAGCCGAGACCTCGACTTCGGGTGTGTGTGGATCAACACCCACATTCCCTTCGTGAGCGACATGCCGCACGGCGGATTCAAGCACTCGGGGTATGGAAAAGACCTGTCGCACTACGGTTTCGAGGACTACACGCGCCTCAAGCACGTGATGTCATACATCGGTTCCTGACGGCACGCGATACCCACGAGACATGTCCACACCGGGCGGCGACCTCGACGACACGATCATTCGACTTGTCGAGCCCGTCGTTCAGCCGAGCGCGGCGCTGCCGCACCCGCATGAGCCAGCGCCGCCGCCGATCGTTCGCTGGGCGTTGCGCGTGCGAGGCACGACGACCGTCGTCTCTCTCGACCGGCCGGTCGATGTCGGTCGGCAACCGGGAACGACTCGCATCGACGAGCGCCCCGTGCCCCGTCGCGTCGTGATCGCGGATTCTTCGGGTGAGCTCTCTGCTCGCCACGTGCGTATCGAGCAAGTGGGCGAAACCGTCGTCGTTCACGATCTCGGGTCGACCAATGGTGTGGTCGTACACTGGGCGCGGGGGGCTTCACGGCGTTTGCGTCAACGGGAATCGATCGCGGTGCTTCCCGACGCTGTCATCACGCTCGCCGAGGGCGTCGAACTCGACTTCGTGGTCGATTCGCCGCATGCGTCAGAGCACTCTCGGCGCGACTGATCGCCGCACCAACCACCCACAACATTCGGAGCCCACCGTGACCGCCCTTGGACGCAGCAGTGTTCGTCACATCGTGACGATGCCCGACCACGGCGAGGCGATCGAGCTGTCATGGCATGGTGTGACCCATACGGGCTACCGCCGCGCTGCGAATGAAGACAGCTATCTTGCCGATGTTCCACTGTTTGCCGTGGCTGATGGCATGGGGGGGCACTCTCACGGAGACCGGGCGAGCGACGCTGTCGTGCGGCGGTTGCAGGCCGCGGTCGATGGCGACTTCATCGAGCTCGCCGCGATCGTCGACGCGCTGAACCTCGCGACGTGGGATATCCACCAGCTCGACGAAGCCGATCGAGGCATCGGAACTACGGTGACGGGTGTTGGCCTTTCGCGCGCCGACGGGCGCCCCATGCTCACCGTCTTCAACGTCGGCGATTCGCGCGTGTACCGATTCATCGGCAATGAGCTCTCTCAAATCACCACTGATCACTCGCTTGTTCAAGAAATGGTTGACGCCGGCAATTTGACGGCTGAGCAGGCTGAGCACCACCCGGAAGCGAACGTGATCACTCGCGCCGTGGGTTTCTCGGTGGAGCCTGAGATTGATGTGGTTCAGCTTGAGCTCGAGACCGGGATGCGGCTGCTGCTGTGCTCGGACGGCCTCACGAAGGAAGTGCCACCCGAGCGACTGCGGCTTCACCTTGCCGCGCGCCTGAGTGCACGGGAGACCGCTAATGCCCTCGTCGACGCCGCGCTCGCGCAGGGAGGCCGCGACAACATCACGGTCGTCGTCGTCGATGTCGTGCATGCTCCCGAGACTGACGGTAGGCAGTCCCTACACTGAGGGATGATCCGCGGTGTATCTGCGTGAAGGGGGTGGGTGATGGTCAATCGTCGACCGTCCGAGCCTCCCGTGCTGCCTGGGTTCAGTCATGTGCGCCTTCTGGGGAGCGGCGGATTCGCCGATGTCTTCCTGTACGAGCAGAACATGCCGCGTCGCCAGGTCGCCGTGAAGGTCTTGCTCTCGGCCGTCGTGACCGATCAAGTACGCCAGATGTTCCAGGTCGAAGCAAACCTGATGGCGCAGCTCTCCTCCCACCCGGGAATCCTGACGGTCTACCAGGCGAGCATTTCGGCGGATGGGCGCCCGTATCTCGTGATGGAGTTGTGCTCCGCGAAACTCAGTACGCGCTATCGCACTGAGCAGATTCCCGTTGTCGACGTGCTTCGTATCGGTGTGCAGATCGGCAGCGCGATTGAGACCGCCCATCGCAGCGGTGTGCTGCACCGCGACATCAAGCCGTCGAACATTCTCACGACGGCGTACGGACACCCCGTGCTCAGCGACTTCGGAATCGCCTCGACCCTGGGGTCAGCGGGCACAGATGACACCGTGGGCATGTCGATCCCGTGGTCTGCACCCGAGGTTCTGCTCGATGACACCACCGGCTCGGTGCAGAGCGAAGTGTGGTCGCTCGGAGCCACCCTGTACACGCTTCTGGCCGGGCGATCGCCGTTCGAAGTGGTCGATGGCTCGAATCGAGCCGATGATCTGATTGCTCGCATCGCGCGCGCACGCGTGCCGTCACTCGATCGCGACGATGTGCCTGCGTCGCTCGCGGCTGCACTTACTCGTTCGATGTCGCGTGACCCTCAGCGTCGTCAGCAGTCAGCGCTGGAACTCGTCAGAGATCTGCAACGCATTGAGGCCGAAATCGGCGTCGACACCACGCAGGCCGACGTCGCGATGGACGATTGGGCGCTCGCGACGATGGGCGACCCGGGAGAACGCACCATCGTTCGTGCCGCGGCTTCCCGGCCTCCCGGTACGGCGGCCGATCGCCGACGCCGCCGCCGGCGAGCACCGGCCGCAACCCCCGCGTTTGCGGAAACCCCCGCGGAACTCCCCGTCGCCTCAGCCTCGACGGCGCGTCGCACTCGGCTCATCGCCGGCGTGCTCGTGGTCGTGTCGTTGGCGGTGATTGCGCTGGGCGCAACGGCCACCCTCCTCGCCATTCAAGGGGGAGACCGTGAATTGCCTCGGGTGACGAACGTTGAGGCGCAGCTCGACGGCTCGACGGTGGTCTTCTCCTGGAGCGACCCCGGCCTCGCGGCTGGGGACACCTTTCAGGTGCGGCTTGGCGATGGCACCGAGGTCTTCCAGCGGTCGCTGGAGTTCGTGATCGTGGCGTCACCCGGCGAGCGGCCGTGCGTGACGGTTCGGGTTGTGCGCGAGGGCCGACTTGGTCCGGCAAGCGACGAGAAGTGCGCGGAAGTCGCGGGGGGATGAGCGGATGATTCGCCGCTGGTTCACGCGCCATCGCTCCGCAGCGCTGACCGCGGTCAGCTCGGGGCTGGTCGCTGTCGTCGTCGCGACGATCGCCATCGTCTCGACCGGCTTTCAGGCCCAACGACTCGATTTGCACGACGGCGCCGTGTGGGTCGTCAACGAAGAGCTCCAGGCCGTCGGACGAGCAAACCTGCAAGTCGGGGCGCTTGACTCGGTCATCCCGGGCGAAGGCGCACGATTGAGCGTCGTGCAGCGTGGTTCCGATGTCATCGTGGTGGACGAGACCAATGCGACGGCCGAGCTCGTCGACGTTGCGCGCTCGGAAATCACGGAGTCGATAGCGCTGCCGCCCGACGAACCCTCCGTCGCGTTCGCTTCCACGTCGGTCATTGTTCACAGTGGGGGAACCGGCGAGACGTGGGTGACCCCTCGCCTCGCGTTCGACGTGTTCGATCCGGCCTCGATTGCGTCTTTCCAGTTCGGTGCCCGCAGTGCCATCAGCGCAACCGATCAGGTCGGTATGGTCGCCGTCTCGCCGGGGCTTCGTGAGGTTTACCGGGTCGCGCCCGATCGCTCCGACCGCGTTGAGCAAACCTGGACCATCGATCTGCCGCCGTCAGCAGAGGTTCAGATCTCCATCGCGCAAGGTCAATGGGCCGTGCTTGAGGTGGCGAGCCGGCTACTGCACCGTGCATCGGGCGTGGTCGACCTGTCGGAGGTCATCTCCGCGGGGGATGCCCCGGTGCTCGCTGACGCGAGCGACACCGCCTCATCGCTGCTCATCGCGCATCGGAATGGCCTCCTCTCGGTCGAGCTCGCTACGGGTTCGATCACAGAGCTCGTTGTCGGACGTCAGGGTGCTCCGGCTGCTCCCGTTGACGTCGCCGGATGCTCGTACGCAGCCTGGAGCGACGGGCTCGCGTGGCGACGCTGCGGCGAGACCGTCACCGAGCTCGCACTCGACCAGGTTCCGGCAGTGGCCGACCTCGGATTCGTGCTTCGCGACGACCGGGTCGTGCTCAACGATCGTGCGGCAGGTGCCTCGTGGGCAGTGCAGGCCGATGGCCAGCTCATCGACAACTGGGACGATCTGATCCGTGACGAAGAAGACGAGCGTGAGCAACAGCTTGATCAGCTCGACACGCCGCCCGAACTCGAACGCACGCAACAGCCCCCCGTCGCCGTCGACGACGACTTCGGTGCCCGGCCGGGTCGGGCGAGCACGCTTCCGGTCTTGCTCAATGACAGTGATCCGAACGGTGACGTTCTCGTCATTAGCGAGGTCGACCAGCTTGATCCGCGGGTCGGACGAATCGACATCATCGATGATGCCCAGCTTCTCCAGGTGACCCTCGAAAGCGCCGCACGCGGGGTCGTGGAGTTCTCGTACACGATCACGGATGGGCGCGGGGGGTCGGATACCGCCGTTGTTCGCGTCACCGTCAGGGCGCCGGCTGAGAACTCTCCGCCCGTTCAGGTGCGCATCAGCAAGACCACGGTCGCACAGGGTGCCTCCGCGACAGCGTCGGTGCTGGGTGACTGGCTTGATCCCGATGGCGACCCGGTGTACCTCGAGCAGGCATCGACTCCGCCGCCCGACCGTGCCACCTTCCGGCCCGATGGCCGTGTGACGTTTGCCGAGAACGGGGGCGTCGGCGAGCTGCGCACGGTCGTTCTCTCGGTGAGCGATGGTTCCGCTGCCGGGCTCGGCGAGTTGGCCGTGACCGTCCGGCCCGCCGGGCAAACCCCGATCATCGCGGAGCCCTTCGTTGTTCTGGCCTACGCAGGACAAGAAGTGCGTGTTGAGCCCCTCGTGCACGTTCGTGGCGGAAACGGACTCATCCGGTTGTCGGCTGTCCCCGAAAAGAGTGGCGTGACGATCACGCCGAATCTTGATCGTGGCGTGTTCCGGTTCTCGAGCGACGAGGTGCGGACGCACTATCTCGAATACGTCGTGACCGATGGCACGACGACGGCGACGGGCATCATCCGGGTTGACGTCGCTGCGCCTCCCGATGCCGGTTCTGCTCCGATCACGGTGCCCAAGACGCTCTTTGTTCGCACGCTCAGCAGTGCAACGATCGCGGTAGCGACGGCCGATATCGACCCGTCGGGTGGCGTTCTTGTGGTGACCGGCATTGTCGGGCTTTCGCCCTCATCCGGCATGAGGGCAGAAGTGCTCGATCAACGGGATGTTCGCATCACGCTGGGCCGCCCGCTGGCTGGCCCGCAAACGGTGGAGTACCGCATCAGCAACGGCCTGGCGGAGGCCACCGGCACCATCACGGTGATCGAGATTCCGCGACCCGATCAACTTCAGCCGCCGGTCGCGGTCGATGACGCCATCACCGTCAGAGTCGGCGACGCCATCACGATTCCGGTGCTCGCGAATGACGAGCATCCCGATGACGAACCCATCACCCTCAACCCCACGCTCGTGCAGGGTCTCACCGGCGATTCGGGTGTGCTCTTCACCGCTGGCGACCGACTGCGCTATCTCGCGCCTGACCAGCCCGGTGACTTTACTGCGGTGTATGAAGTGGTCGGGCCGCTCGGGCAACAGCGCGCCCAGGCGACCGTTCGCATCAGCGTTCGAGAGGTCAACGAAGCGACGAATCAAGCGCCGATTACGCGCACCGTGACGGCGCGAGTGATCGCGGGGGAGACCGTGCGCATCGTCATCCCCGTCGATGCGATGGACCCGGACGGCGATTCCGTGCAGGTGATCGGTCAGGAGTCGAGCCCAGAAAAGGGCTCGGTCGTCGAGACCGGTATCGACTTCATTGATTATCAGGCGGGCAGCTACTCCGCTGGAACTGATGAGTTTCGCTATACCGTCGTCGACGCCCTGGGTGCTCGGTCGTCAGGACTCGTCCGCGTCGGAATCAGCCCCCGGCTCGACGGAGCACGCAACCCGGTTGCCAATGACGACCAGGTACTCCTTCGCCCGGGCTTCTCCGTGCTCGTCCCGGTGCTCGACAACGACACTGATCCCGATGGAAGTGCCCTGACCGTGACGGCTGTTGAGGCGAACGACGACGTGGTTACGGCCGTCGTGGTTGATCAACAGTTCGTGCGCGTCACTCCACCGAGCGAGCCGGGGCAGTACGGCCTCGTGTACTCGATCGAGAATGCGTTCGGCGGGTCGTCGCAGGCCTTCGTGACCGTCACGGTGAGTCCCACAGCGCCCTTGTCGGTTCCCGTCGCGCGCGACACCGTGCTGTCGCTCACCGACATTCTTGAGCGAGACGAGATCGCCGTGGATGTCCTCGCCCAGGTCTTCTTCGCGGAAGGCGAGGTTGCGGAGTTGGGACTGCAACTCGTGCCGGGGCATGAGTCGGGTGCGCGCATTCAAGACGACCGTCGAGTGCTCGTTCGCGTCGAAGCCCAACGACAGATCATTCCGTTCCAGGTGATTCACCCGGCTGATCCCGCCGTGCGCTCGACGGCGTTCATTTGGGTTCCGGGCACCGACGATGCGTTGCCACAACTCGATCGACGTGCTGAGCGGGTGTCGGTGATCAGTGAAGAGACCGTCACGATCGACATCAACGACTATGTCCTCGCCGTCGGGGGAGCGCCCGTGCGCCTGACCGACTCGGCCACGGTCAGCGCGACGCAATCGAACGGCGAACCGCTCGTGGTCGATGACAACACGCTGAGGTTCACCTCGGCAGACCTTTACTTCGGCCCCGCATCCATCACCTTCGAAGTCACCGATGGCGCGTCAGCAGATGATCCTGATGGGCGTGTTGCGACGATCGTCTTGCCGATCGAGGTGACACCTCGCGAGAACCAGCCCCCCGCGCTCATTGGTGCGAATCTTGAGCTCGAACCGGGTCAAGAGCGCGTGATCGACCTTGTCCGCGTCACCGCGTACCCGTACCCCGACGACGTCGATGAGCTCGCCTTCACGATCGTTGATGGTCCGACCCCGGGCTTGGAGGTGGAGTTGACGGGCCAGTCGCTGCTCGTGCGTGTGCCTGCCAGCACGCCCAGGGGCTCGACGACGGGTGTCACGCTCGGTGTTCGGGACGACGCGTCGCAGGGTACCTCCGGCCGCATCCAGGTGTCGGTCGTTGCATCGACCAGACCGCTTGCGCGCCCCGCTCCCGACAACGTGATTGCCTCACGCGGCGAGACCACGACGATTCGCGTGCTCGACAACGACGCCGCCACGAACCCGTTCCCGGGCCAACCGCTGCGCGTCGTCGGCGTGCGAGGGCTCGACCAAGGCAACCTTCCGCCCGGCGTCAGCATCGTTCCGAGTGCCGACGGCCAAACGCTCCTTGCGACCATTAGTGAGTCAGCGGCGCCCATTGACACGAACCTCGAGTACCAAGTCGCCGACGCGACGGGTGACCCGGATCGCTTCGTTTGGGGTTCTGTGCGGATCTCCGTGCAGGACGTTCCCGACCCCGTAACGTCACTGCGAGTTCAGTCGTTTGCCAACCGCAGTCTCACGATTGCCTGGTCGCCGGGTGCATCGAACAACGCGCCGATCGAGCGTTTTGAGGCGACGGTCACGCGCGTCTCCGACGGTTCGACCACGACGACACAGTGCTCGTCGTCGCCGTGCCTTGTGCCAACACCGGGCAACGGGCCCGACAACCGGGTTCGCGTCAGCGTGATCGCCGTCAATGCTCAAGGGCCGTCGGCCGCGACCACCCTCGCTGACGCGGTCTGGAGCGACCTGATCCCTCCGGCGCCGACGCTTCTCGGCGTGACCCCGCTCGACGGCGGGCTGCGCATCGGGTGGGCAAAGCCGTCGCAAGGCTCAGCGGCGAGCCCGATCAGCAGTTATCGCATTGTGGTCGGCGGGGTCGTTCGCACCCTCTCGGCCCCGGTCGATGACCCGGTGGGTACGAGCTACTGGCTCAACGTCATCGACAGCGGGGCGCTCGACAACGGCTCGTCGTACTCCGTCTCGGTCAGTGCGCGCAACGACGCGTTCGAGCCCCTGACCGCGTGGAACTCCGCGACCACGACGGGTGTTCCTGCTGGCCCGCCGCTCATCCTTTCCGCGCCCACCGCGGTCGGGTCGACGGCCGAGTCGGGGTCGAGCGACAACTCGGTGAGCGTGTCGTGGTCAGGCGCCTTCGCGGGCAACGGTCGCCCCGTCCAGGCGTACTACCTCTGGATCGACACGGGCGGGTCGCCACCGGTGTGTTCGGTGACGGGCGTGGAGGATGGCACTCCGACCCACACACCGCCCTCCGGCGTCACCGAGTTCGATGCGGCGACGACCTCAACGGTCGTCGAGGGCCTTGCGGTCGATACGACGTATCGCGTTGTCGTCTTCGCCTACAACGGTCAAGGGTGCACGGGGAGCGTCGAAGTCGTGGCTACTCCTCGCCCTCGCCCGACCGCCGTCACGGCAATCACGGTGACGGGCCCTGAGCCGACTGACCCCGGCCGGTGGGACTTCCGGCTGACCGGAGTCACGACAGCAGGCGGCGACGCGGTCGATGTCGTCCAGTATCAACTGGTCGACGCCGGAACGCTCGCGCCCATCGGTGACGTGGTTGCGCCGGCAGCGCTCCCGACCTTCCTGACGGCTGACGCCCAACACTACGGTCGGGACCTCGCAGTCGAGGTGCGCGGGTGCCGACAGTACGAAGAGCTCTTGTGCGGCGGCTGGTCACCAGCGATACCGCTCGGTGTCGCCGTTCGCATCGATCCTTCCGTGACCATCACCGAGACCGGTGGGGCGCCTGACCCCCGCGTCGTCGACATCACCTGGGTGCCGATGGATGCTGGCGCCTACACGTCGGTGAGCTACGAGTGCACCGGCGGCGTCGTCGCAGGTGAGCCCGGCACCTCGCCCTGCAGCATCAGTGCTTCACCGCCCGATGACCCCCGACTGATCGTCACCGTGACCGTCGGCTCGCTCACCTATACACGGGAGTACAGACCATGACCATGACCCCGGAACAAGCGACCTGGTTCGCGAGCATCGCGGATCGCATTGTGACGAACGTCGAGCACGTCGTGCTCGGCAAGGAGTACGTCATCAGGCTGGGGCTGACGGCCCTTCTCAGCGAAGGGCACTTGCTGCTCGAAGACGTTCCCGGCACGGGGAAGACCTCGATGGCGCGGGCGCTCGCGCAGAGCATCCGTGGCACCACGACGCGCGTGCAGTTCACCCCTGACCTGCTTCCCGGCGACATCACGGGCATGACGGTCTACGACCAGCGCACGGGGGAGTTCGACTTCCACCCCGGGCCCGTTTTCGCGACGATCGTGCTCGCCGATGAGATCAACCGCGCGAGCCCCAAGACGCAGTCGGCGCTGCTCGAAGTCATGGAGGAAGGGCACGTCACGATTGACGGTGTCACGCACCCGGTTGCAGCGCCATTCTTGGTGATCGCGACACAGAACCCGATCGAGCAAGCGGGCACGTACCGGTTGCCGGAGGCGCAGCTCGACCGCTTCCTGATGAAGACTGCGATCGGGTACCCCGATCACGCCGCGACCGTGCGCATTCTGAGCGGCACGGGTGGGCCTCGTGGTGACGTGGTCGAGCCGGTCGTCGACCTCGACACGGTTCGCGACATGATCGGCGTCGCGCGAACCGTTCACGTCGATCCGGTGGTGACTGACTACGTTGCCCGATTGGTCGAGGCGACCCGCACCAACCTCGACGTGCGTCTGGGCGCCAGTGTGCGCGGCGCCCTCGCGCTCATGCGGTGCGCCAAGACGTTTGCGGCGATGAATGGGCGCCACTACGTCGTCCCGGACGATGTCAAGGCGCTCGCGGAGCCGGTTCTCGCCCACCGCCTCGGGCTCGATCCTGAGTCGGAGTTCGATGGTGTGACCCCGGGCGCCGTCATCGCCCAGGTGCTCGTCGAGACACCCCCGCCGAGCGATCGGATCGCCGTGTGACGAACCCGGTTTCCGACAACGCTCCGCGGTCACACACTGCAGAGCGACACCGACGCGCGCCCGACGAATCGACCATCGCGTCGACGGTGACGACGGCGCGGACCCGGCTCGTCGGTGAACGCACGGGCTGGCTGGCCGACGCGGTCGTGGCCGTGGTTCGAGCGGCGCGCACGATTCGGTCAGGCATTGTGCGGGTAGCGCGGGTGGCGTCGGCAATTGTCACGCCGTTGGGCTGGAGTGTTGCGGTGATCGTTCCGGCCGCACTCATCGCTGGCTATGCCTGGGGCTGGGTCGAACTCATCGTGATCGGTGTGATCGGCATTACGCTCTCCGCCGTCGCAGCGATCTACCTCGTGGGTCGCGTTCGACTCGACATCACCCTGCGGCCCCCGCCCAGTCGGATCGCCGTGGGAGACGAGGCCGCCGCATACGTTTCCGTCACCAACCCCTCCGCGCGGCGATCATTCGCTCACGTGATCGATGTGCCCGTCGGCCCGTCGATCGTCCCCGTGAGCGTTCCCGGACTCGCGCCCGGCCAGTCGGTCGAACGCGAGGTGAGCGTGCCGACTGTTCGGCGGGGGCGACTCGTGCTCGGCCCGGTGCGTACCGTGCGCGCAGACCCGGTCGGACTCGTGCGGCGCGAATTGGTGTGGGCCAACGCGCGTGACGTCATCGTGCACCCCCGAACGATCGACATTCCGTCGACCTCGAGCGGTCTCGTGCGCGACCTCGAGGGCCAGCCAACCCGCGACCTGACACCGAGTGATCTCGCGTTCCACGCCTTGCGTCAGTACGTGCCGGGCGACGATCGGCGACACATCCACTGGAAGTCGAGTGCAAAGACCGGTGCGCTCATGGTGCGCCAGTTTGAAGAGACCCGACGCAGTCACCTCGTCGTCGCGCTCAGTATTGCCAGCATCGACTTCGGTTCTGACGCTGAATTTGAGCTTGCGGTGAGTGTCACCGGCAGCCTGGGTGCGCGCGCGATTCGGGATGCTCGCGAAGTGTCCGTCGTCGTGAGCGCCGTGACGCCCGACTTCGCCAAGCGTGCCGTGGTCGCCCTTCGACCATTGTCAACCGTGACGCCGACCCGACTACTCGACGACCTCGCGATGGTCGAGCACGGACCAGCGGCTCTCGGAATCCTCGATGTGGCGAGATTGTCGGGCGAAGGCACCCGAGGCGTCTCCGTCGCCTTCCTCGTCGTCGGTTCCACCGTGACGCCCGCGCGCCTGCGAAGCGCAGCGTCCGGCTTTCCTCCCGCGGTGGCGGTCGTCGTGTTGCAGTGCGACCCCGAGCACATTCCGGGCCGTCGTCGTCTCGGAGGCTTCTCGGTCATCACCCTCGGGTCACTCACCGATTTGCGGCGCGCCATGAGGGGAGGGGACTCGTAGTGCGAGCATCCCGAACCGGTCGTTCGCCGGTGGCTCCGGTGATGAAGAGAGCCGTTCCTCGCCTGTCAGTGCTGGTCTCGGCGAGCGTCTTCACGGTTGCCTCATGGAGCGTCATCGCCACAGTGCTGTGGCCGATCTACCAGGATTCCTCGTTCGTCGTGCTCGCGGTCTCGGCGATCGGACTTGCCGTGGCTCTCGGCCTCGTTGCCACGATCAGGCGGTGGCCCGCGTGGGGTGTCATCGTCGCAGCGACGGCGGTGTTTGTCGTCGTCGGGGTGCCCCTCGCCGTTCCGTCACGAACGGTGTACGGAGTGCTGCCCGAGCCCGAGGGCTTGCTCGACCTCATCGCAGGAGTCGCGCTCGGGTGGCGGCAGCTCGTCACGATTGACCTCCCGGTCGGCAGCTACCAAGCGCTGCTCGTCCCGGCTCTCGTGATTTTGTTCGCCGGGCCGTTGGTGACGATGAGCCTTGCTCTTCGCACAACGGTCGGCGAACTGGGTGCGGCAGTGCCTCTCCTCACCTTTCCGCTGGTGATTGCGCTCGGCGCCGAGCGGGTCGCGTTTCCGATCTCA
>CALRMP020000017.1:0-43017 GCA_943369205.1 Gulosibacter massiliensis
CGCTGCTCGCCCTGTGCGAGCGCGCGGGGGTGACGCTCATCGTGCCCGAGGGCATCGACGGGCTCTGCTGCGGCACCCCGTGGAAGTCAAAGGGTCACACCGCCGGCTACGCGAGCATGCGCGAGCGCGTGCGGGCGGCGGTCGCCGGCGTGCGCTCTGACGCCGAGCTCGACGAGGTCTTCGCGAGCTTGCCGATCGTGAGCGACGCCGCCTCATGCACGGAAGGGTTCGCCGGGCTGCTGCGCGGCGCCCCCGCGCGGGTCATCGACTCGGTGACCTTCGTTGCCGAAACCCTGCTGCCTCGGCTGACGGTGCTGCACCCGCAGGGGCGGGTGGCCGTGCATCCGACCTGTTCGACAGAAGATCTGGGCGCGACCGGCGCGCTCGTCGCGATCGCGCGCGCCGCTGCCACCGAGGCGGTCGTGCCGGAGGCCTGGGGGTGCTGCGCCTTCGCCGGTGACCGCGGCATGCTGCACCCCGAGCTCACGGCGGCGGCCACGGCCGACGAAGTCGCCGACCTGAAGCGGCTCAGCGCCGAGGGTGGAGACTTCGACCACGCCGTGAGTGCCAACCGCACGTGCGAACTCGGCATGAGCCGCGCGACCGGCATGTCCTACGTGCACGTGCTCGAACTGCTCGAGACCGCGACGCGCCCCTAACCGACCGGGCCTGACGACCGACGCATGAGCGCCGGTCGGCGCAGGGTTGACCACCAGCGCAGCACGTACTCGAACGGGCCGTAGGCGAAGCGACGCATCCAGATCGACGCAGCGATGTCGATGGCCAGCCACGTCGCAATCGCGATGAGGGCCGCGACGGTGACCGACACGGCGCCGAAGAGGGCAAAGCCCCACCCGCAAAAGATGATGGCGAGCACGATCGATTCGCCGAGGTATCCACTGAGAGAGGTGCGCCCGGCGGGCATGAACGCGCGGGCTGCCCGCGTGCTCGTCGCGAGCGCCATGATCCCGACAAAGCTCGCGGTGAGTGCGGGCGCCGTCGCAAAGCCGAGCGCCACCCCCAACACTTGGTCAACCCCGGTGGGGTCAACCGCGATGACCTGCAGCCAGGCCGACACCGCGCCGAGCGGCAGGCCGACCGCAGCCCCGATGACCACCAGTCGCCACCAGAGGCGTCGGTGCTGTGCGGGTTCGGAGAACAGCGTGGTTCGGCCGATGGCGAGCCCGAGCGCGAACATCGCGAAGGCGGGCATCCAGTTGACGGCGATCTGGAAGATGAGTGCCTCGGGCAACACGAGAGCTCTCGCCTCGACCGTTTCCGCGAACGATCCGGTGGCAAGAACCGCGTCGAAGGTGGCCACGTCAAGCACAATGCCCCCCTCGACGACTCCCGACTCGAGAGCGTCGAGCACGATGAGGGCGAGAATCATGAGCCCCACACCGAAGCTGACCGCCGCCGTCACGAGCAGTGTGCGCGAGCTTCGTCGCACGAGCAGGAGCAGGGCCAGGCCCAGCACGGCGTAGCTCATGAGAATGTCGCCGATGAAGAACAGCAGAGCATGGGCGACGCCGAGCACGAAGAGGCCACCCAACCGGCGAAGGTAGGCCGCGCGTGCTGATGCGGTGTCGTCGCGCAGCATGATCGAGAGGCCGTAGCCAAAGAGCAGAGCGAACAGCAGATAGAACTTGCCCTGCGCCAGAGCGACGATCAGGAAGGCCACCAGGGTATCGAGGGTCGATGTGGCGAGGTCAGCCGTGAGCCCAGCGTTGGTGAGCCCCAAGAACGGCACGTTCACGAGCACGATTCCGAGCAGGGCGAACCCGCGCAATTGGTCAGGAAGCGTGTGGCGCGGCCGAGCGGCGGCTCGTTCGTCGTGTGAGACACTCATGTGTCAGAAGATACATGCTTGTGTCACGGTGCGCTAGACTGTGGTCATGACGAATGGTGTGTCGAGCGACGCCCTGCCACCGCTCTCGGTCATCACCGCGCACTTGCTGGCGCACCCGACCGCGTCGATGGCCGAGCTCGCACAGGCTCTCGGCTGCAGCCGATCGACGCTTCATCGTCGGTTCGCACGGCGCTCAGACCTCATCGCGGCGATCGAGGCGGCCGCCCTCGACGACGTGCGCGCCCTCCATGACGACGCGATGGTTGCCACCTGGTTCACCGAGGAGTCGGCCTCCGTCGCCGACGTCATCACGCCGTACGTTGACGGCCTGATCGCGATCGGCCCGCAACTGCTGTTTCTCATGCGCACCTCGGGTGACGGCGTCTTGTTCACCCCCGACGTCGAATCGCTCAACGACGAACTGGCCGAGGCGATGGCACGCGGTCAAGACTCAGGGCTCCTGAGCGCTCGCCTCTCGGCGTCATGGCTCATCGAGAGCCTCCACGCCCTCGTCTTCACGGCGTGGGAACAAGTCGAACGCGGCCGTCTGGCCGAGCGCGAAGCGACACGCTCCGTGGTGTCGACCTGGGTGAACGGATGCGCGCGCTGAGCTCCCCGCGCCGTCAGGTCTAGCGGGGCGCGATGACGGTCTGACGCTGCTCGCCGAGCCCGTCGATGCCGAGCGTCATCACATCGCCCACGGCCAAGTAGGTCGGCGGCGTCATGCCGAGACCCACTCCGGGCGGGGTTCCGGTGTTGATGAGGTCGCCGGGCTCGAGCACGAGGAACTGGCTGAGATAGTGCACGACGAACCACGGGTCGAAGATCATCGTCGAGGTCGTGCCGGTCTGGCGGCGCTGCCCGTTGACGTCGAGCCACATGCCCAGCTGCATGACGTCGTCGAGCTCGTCGGGCGTCGCGAGCCACGGCCCGGCCGGGTTGAAGGTCTCGGACGACTTGCCCTTCGACCACTGTCCGCCGCGCTCGATCTGAAACGCGCGCTCGCTCACGTCGTTCACGACGACGTAGCCGGCAATGTGGTCGCGCGCCTGCTCGGGGCTCTCGAGGTAGCTCGTGCGCTTGCCGATGACGATGCCGAGCTCGACCTCCCAGTCGAGCTTCGTCGCGCCGCGCGGCATACGCACATCGTCGTTCGGGCCGACGAGCGTGTTGGGGCTCTTCGTGAACAGAATCGGCTCGTCAGGCACGGCCATTCCCGACTCGGCAGCGTGGTCGCTGTAGTTCAGCCCGATGCACAGAATCTGGTGCGGGCGGGCGATGGGGGCTCCGATGCGCTGATCGCCGAACGGCTGCACGTCGCCGGCCGCAACACGGTCGGCGACGACCGAAGCGAGAGCGGGCATCCCGGAACCACCGAAGAAGGCCTCGTTGAAGTCGGGGGTGATGTCGGAGACGTCGACGTACGTGTTCTCGTCGACCCGCACGACGGGCTTCTCGTGGCCCACGGGGCCCAGGCGCATGAGTTTCATCGCGTTCTTTCTAGTAGGTGGCGCGTCCGCCGCTGATGTCGTACACGGCGCCGGTCGAAAAACTGACCTTCTCCGAGGTCAACCATGCAATGAGTTCGGCAACCTCGTCGGCCCGACCCACGCGCTTCATCGGAATCAAGTCGGTGATGTATTTCAGCACAGCCGGGTCGGTCTTGGCGTTCATGGGGGTGTCGATCACGGCGGGCGCGATGACATTGACGAGCACGCCCGTCTGCGCGAGCTCTTTGCCGACCGACTTCGTGAGCGCGATGACGGCGCCCTTGGTCGCCGAGTAGGCCGCGAGGTTCGGGTTGCCGTCTTTGCCGGCCATCGACGCGACGTTGACGATGCGACCCCACCCGCGCTCGACCATGCCGGGGGCGAAGGCGCGAATCATCGCGACCGTGCCCATGACGTTGACGTCGACCGTGCGCTGCCACTCTTCGGGCGTCGTGTCGAGGAGGGGCTTGTTCGGGCCGACGACGCCGGCGCAGTTCACGACGATGTCGACGGGGCCGACGACTGCCGCCATGGTCTGCACGGCGGCGTTGTCGGAAATGTCGACCTGGTGGTCGGCAGCCTCCGAGATGTCGACCGTGATGACCTCGATGCCATCGGCTCGCAGTCGTTCAGCCGCCGCCGCGCCGAGCCCGCTCACCCCGCCGGTAATGATCGCTCGTCGTGGGGCACTCATTGCGGAGCCTCGCGCCGATCGAGCTCAACGCGGAAGTCGCTGATGTACACGTGCTGGTCATCCTTCATGTCCTTGAAGAACAAGCGCGCCTCGCGACCGAGCCGCAAGCACGTGCGCTTCGCCGCGAGATCTTCTGGCGAGTCGGTCGGCTGCAGCGAGGGGTACCAGAGCGTGTGGCCCGGGCGGTGCACGATGCGCACGGGAGTCGACCACTGCTGGGCGTTGTCGGCATCCCCCAGATCACGGTTCGGGTTGATCGACACAAACAGGCTGTCACCCACCCAGAAGCTGCCGTCGACGCGGCCGAGCAGCATGACCCACACCTGCAGGTGCTCGTTCCAGCTGACCGAGGGGCCCCAGTAGTAGAGCTCGTCGCCCTGTGAGACAGCGCCTCCACCCTCGGAGGTCGGAATGCGCAGGCTCGCGATCGGTTGCCCAACGCCATCCCACGGTGCATCCCAGCCCGTGCCACTCCAGCGACGAGCGGCGCCGGTGGGCTCGTCGAGCGAGGCGAGGGGCACGCGCGCGACGCTCACGCACTGCGCCGCTGCCTCGGTCTCGCGATCCCACGTGTCGGCGCTCCACCCCGTCGGGTACGCGTATTCGCCGAAGAAGACATACAAGTGATCGCCGGACGCGACCGCGCTCGGGTCGCCGACGCCGCCCGGGAAGCAGTTGTTGCGGTTGACCGGCAGGCGAATCATGCGCTCGTCGCGGTCTTCGAGCAGAATGCCGTGGTTAGCCCAGCTCTCGCCGCCGTCGAGCGACTTCATGATGCCGATGCGCGGCACGGCCTGCACCGATTCAGGCCCCGTGAGCCCCGGAGGCCAGTCGTCGGCGCGCAGGCCTTCGCCCGTTTCCTCGTTGTAGGGCAGCGTCTCGGGGTAATTCTCGTTGTGATACAGCGCATAGAGCGTGCGCCCGCTGGGGTCGCCCGGGTGCTGATAGACCGTCTCGAACCACACGGCACCGTGCAGCCCCGGCTCGCCCGGCGGCGTGTTCGGGGGCATCGTGGGCTCGACGAACTCCTCCGGTCGGCGCGAGAACGCCTCGGTCACGGTCGCGCCATCGGCGTGCTTGAGCTCGTTCGCTTGCCCCCACACCGGGTCTTCGCCGTACTTTCCCGGGAAGATGCGGAACCGATCGCCCACCCAGGCCGTCGCCATGTTGCAGTCGACGAAGCTCCCGAACGTAAAGCGCTCGGTCGGTACGAGGGTCACGGTGATGCCGTCGACCCCGGTGTCGATCGTGGTCGGTTCGGTACGACTGGTCTCGCTCATGAGGCTCCTGACCTTTCAGAGATGCGGAAACGGATGCTCGCGCGCACCTCGCGCGCCGTGAGCCGGTACTGCTGCATGACGCCAGGGCCGCACGCGCCCGTGCCGACGCCGTGCTGAGCCGCGTCGAGCACGACGTGCGTGCGCCCGTCACCGCGGAGCAAGTGATCGTGGGTTGTTGCGGCAACAGTCTCAGTCGACCACGGCCGCACGGTGAGCGCGACTCCCTCCGGCGACGAGACCTCGAGGGCGCCCGTAGGGAGGCCGTCGAGCCGGGCCCAGTGCACGGCAGCGCGGGCGCCCGACTCTTGCGGGCGCACGGTGCGCTCGAGCATTCCGTCGAGGTCACGCGAGAACCAGCCGACGTGCGCTGCCTGACCCGTGTCGGGGTAGGCCGGGCCGGGGCCGCGGCCGAACCACTGCACGCGCTCGACAAGGCCGGGCAGCACGAACGAGAATCCGACGCGCGCCCATTCGACGGTGCTCGTGGTCTCACCATCCGGCACGACCTCGGCATCGAGGCGCACTCCGCCCTCGTCAGCGTTCCAGCGGCACCGCAGCGTGACCGAGGAATCGGTTGCCGCCGCGCCCACGTGCGTGACGACCTCGACGTGGTCGGCCGAGCGATCGATCGACACCAGGCGCGAGACGAGCCGGTCGAGCCCGAGTGACGCCCACCGTTGAGCGTCGGACGGGGCGCCGGCGGTGTCCCACCCCATGCCGCGATCGTTGTCGATGGGGGCGCGCCACAGCTCGAGCCGCCAGTCGTCGATCTGCTGCGCACCGATCGCGGTCACCGCACCGGTCGCGTCGTCGAACTGCAGGTCGTCCAGCGTCAGCGTGGTCGGGCTCGGCAGGGCGGCCGGCCGCGCCTCGTCGGCGCCAACCGTCACGACTTGCGTGCGCGCAGCGACCCACGGCGCTGTGTCAGCCGTGCCGAGCTCGCTCGCCTCGATCGTCACGACGACGCCCGGGGTGCGCACGTGGTCGAGCAGCGGCGGGGGCAGGGGAATGTCGGCCGTGCCGCGCGGAGCGACGGGCTCGTGCGCGAAGACTCCCGCGCGGCCCTGCGTGACACCGTCGGCGTCGAGTCCGTCGCTGTCGAGTGACGACGAAGCCGAGGCGACGCGCCAACTCAGCTGGAATCGGCTCGTGTCGGTGTGGTCGAGGCGGCTGCGGAGGCGCAGCACACCGGAATCAGCATCCACGCTCATCACCACCGGGGCGAAGACGGCCGCGAGGTCAGCGAGCTGCGCGCGCGGCGTGCGGTCGGCGGCGATGAGACCGTCGATGACGAAGTTGCCGTCGTGCACGACCTCACCGAAGTCGCCGCCGTAGAAGGTGCCGACGCCGCCCTCGGCGAGCGCGCGGTGGATGCCGTGCTCGAGCCACTCCCAGACGAAGCCGCCCATGATGCGCGGGTGCTCATCGAACAGCTCTTGATACTCGGTCATGCCACCGGGGCCCGTGCCCATGGCGTGCACGTACTCGCACAGCACGAACGGCATCGCGCGACGCCGAGCGTCGAGCGCTACGGCGTCAGCATCGGGCGGCAGGGTCAACCAGGGGCTGTTGGCGAGCGGTGGTTCTTCCCGCCGGCCAATCTCGGCGACTTCCGCGTGCGAGGCGTACATGCGGCTATAGACATCGACATCGCGGCAGGCCAGATCGCCCTCGTAGTGCAGCGGGCGCGTGGCGTCGCGGCCGCGAATCTCGGCGGCCATCGCGGCGAGATTGCGGCCCGTGCCGGCCTCGTTGCCGAGCGACCACATGATGATGCTGGGGTGGTTCTTGTCACGCTCGACCATGCGGGCCGCGCGATCGCGCAGCGCGGCCTCCCACGCGGGGTCGTCGGTCGGGTTGCGGCGCCAGCCGACATCGCCGAAGCCGTGCGTCTCGAGGTCGCACTCGTCGACCACCCAGAAGCCGAGCGCGTCAGCGAGGTCGAGCAAGTCGGGGTGAGGCGGGTAGTGCGAGGTGCGAATCGCGTTGACGTTGTGGCGCTTCATGAGGTGCAGATCGCGCACGAGCGTCTCGTAGGGCACCGCGCGCCCGAAGTCAGGGTGGTGCTCGTGCCGGTTCACGCCGCGCAGTTGCACGGGTGCGCCGTTGACGGTGAAGATGCCGTCGACGATGGCGACAGAGCGAAAACCGATGCGCGTGTCGACGGTTTCGCCGCCGGCTTCCGCCGTGCCGGTCGAGACCCTGAGCGTGTAGAGCTGGGGGCTTTCGGCCGACCACGGTTGAGCATCCGGAACCGCGACATCGATGCCGGGCGTGACCGTGAGCCCCAACTCGACCAGCTCAATGGCCACCGGGGCGCCGGATGCTGCGCTCACGTCAACCCGCAAGCTCGCGCCGTTCGGCCCCCACGCCGCCACCGCATGCACGTCGTCGATGGCGAGTTCGGGCCGCTCACGCAGGGTGACGGAGCGGATGATGCCGGGGTTCCACCACTCGTCTTGGTCTTCGACGTATGACGCAGCGCTGAAGGTGTGCACGCGCACGACGAGCACGTTCGCGGCGTCGAGCAGCCCGCTCACGTCGAAGACGGTGGGCAGCCGGCTGCCGCGCGTCGAACCGACGAAAGTGCCGTTGAGCCAGACGTCGCCCGCACCCTCGATGCCCTCGAAGCGCACGTGCGCGCGCTCGGGCACGGTGTCGAGCGAGAAGTGCAGGCGGTGGTCACCGACGGGGTTCGCGTCGGGCGGGTGCGGTGGGTCGATCGGGAAGGGGTACTTCACGTTCGTGTACGCCGGCGCGCCGTGGGGGCCGCCAACGGTGGCGTCGTGCACGGGCATCGTGAAGCTCGAGGGCACCGCGATCGTGCCCCACTGAGAGTCGTCGAAGGTCGGGCTTTCGATGCCGACCGGTGTCGAGGCCGCGCTCGGCGACCAGAGAAAGCGCCACTGCCCATCGAGAGAGATCACGCGGGCGTCGGTGCTGACCGTCGCAGTGGGCGGCAGACTGCCGGGGGCCGGCGTGACGTCGTCGAGTGGGTGGGGCTGGGTGGGGCGCATCGTGCCCGCGAGGGTACTCATCGCGCGCTTACTCCTCGGAATCGGATGGTACGAATCTGGAAGGCTCGGAACGGCAGCTCGATGCTGCTGCCCTGGCTGGTCGGTTCGCCCGACACCGCTCGTTCGAGCAAGTCGGTCGATTCAATAACGGTAGCGGTGCCGTCGAGTGTGAGCGTCGTGTGCGCGCGACCACCACGCGACTCGTAGAGACGCACGACGAGATCGCCGCTGCCGTCTTCGGCGAGCTTCACGGTTTCGACGATCACGGCGGGGTCGCTGCTCGTCACGATCGGCGCGAGGGGTGCGGCCGCACGAATGCCGCGCACCGGAGTCGCGAGGTCATAACCGAGCGCTACGGCATCGCCGATCGTGGCACCCGGCGCGATGCGGAACCGCAGCACGTGCTCGCCCTGGTCGGTCTCGGGGTCAGGAAACAGCGGGGCGCGCAGCAGCGAGAACCGCACCGTCGTCGTCGTGCCGCCGTCAGCGCGCGTGTCGCGCGAGACGTCGTAGCCGTAGGTCGAGTCGTTCGCGATCGCGACGCCGTAGCCGGGCTCGGCGAGGTGCACGAAACGGTGCTGGCAGGCTTCGAACCGCGCGGCGTCCCAACTCGTGTTGGTGTGGGTCGGCCGGAAGAGGTGCCCAAACTGCGTCTCGGCGGCAATGCGGTCGGCGTGCACGTCGAGCGGCACGGCGAGCTTGAGAATCATCTCGCGCTCGCGCCAGTCGATGCGGTTCTCGATTTCGAGCGCGGTCGCACCGGGGCGCAGAATCAGCCGCTGCTCGATCGTTGACTCGCGCACTCGCCGCACGGTGATGACCATGGCGGCGCCATCACTCACGCGCTCGCGACGCTCGTCGACCTCGGTCAACTCGGTCACCGTACGCATGTAGTGGGCGTCAAGATCCCAGGCGTCCCAGAGATTGGGCAAGTCGCGGTGCAGGCGCAAAACGTTCGCCGGGCGGCCCGGGGTGATCGCTTCGCGGCCATCAGCATGAGCGATGAGCGAGGTGACGTGGCCGTGAGCATCCACGACCGCCCGAATGATGCCGTTGTCAAGCACGGTCGCGCCCGTCGCGGTCTCGGTCGAGGTCACGGGGGGATGCTCCGCCTCAAGCACCGCCGCCCCCAGCGCCGGCACGCCCGCGCGCGCGAAGGGTGCTGCGTTGACGGCGAGCGTGACACCCGCGTCGCCCGGCTCACCCGCGAGGGCCGCGAGGGCCTCGGCGATGATGCCCTCGAGCACGTCGGTCACGGCCGCGTGGCGCTTCTCGGCTTCGTGGTGCACCCAGGCGATCGCGGTGCCCGGCAAGATGTCGTGGAACTGCAGCAACAGCACGGTGTGCCACGCGCGCTGCAACTGCTCCCGCGGGTAGGCGTAGCCCGCGCGCAGCGCCGCCGTCGCCGCCCACAACTCGGCTTGCCGGAGCAGCGCCTCATTGCGGCGGTTGCCCTGCTTGGTGCGCAGTTGCGAGGTGAAGACGCCGCGGTGCAGCTCGAGGTACATCTCGCCGCTCCACACCGGCGCGTGCGGGTACTCGGCTTCGGCCGCGGTGAAGAAGTCGCGCGATGAGCCCATCGTGACGCGCGGCGAGCCCTCGAGGTCAGCCGTGCGGTGAGCAGCCGCGATCATCTCGCGCGTCGGTCCGCCGCCGCCATCGCCCCAGCCGAAGGGCACGAGTGACATCGTCGCGCGGCCCTTCTCCGAGAAGTTGCGTTCGGCGTGCGCGAGCTCTTTGCCCGACAGCTCGCTGATGTAGGTGTCGGCGGGTGGGAAGTGCGTGAAGACGCGCGTGCCGTCGATACCCGCCCACCAGAAGGTGTGGTGCGGCATGCGGTTGATCTGGTTCCACGAGATCTTCTGCGTCAAGAACCACCGCGAGCCCGCCGCCGCGACGATCTGCGGCATCGCGCCCGAGTAGCCAAACGAGTCGGGCATCCAGGCCTCTTCGCACTCGACCCCGAACTCATCGATGAAGAACTGCTTGCCCGCGATGAACTGGCGCGCCATGGCCTCGCCGCCGGGCATGTTGCTGTCGCTCTCGACCCACATGCCGCCCACCGGAACGAACTGGCCGGCCGCGACCTTCTCCTTGATGCGTGCGAAGACCTTCGGGTGGTGCTCTTTCATCCAGAGGTACTGCTGGGCGCTCGAGCACGAGAACACGAAGTCGGGGTTCTCGTCCATCAAGTCCATGGCGTTCGTGAACGTCCGGGCGCACTTGCGCACCGTCTCGCGCAGCGGCCAGAGCCACGCCGAGTCGATGTGCGCGTGACCCGTGGCGAGCACGCGGTGGGCGCTTGCGTGAGCCGGCTTCGCGAGCACTCCAGCGATGACGTCGCGAGCCGCTTGTGCGGTGGCCGGGATGCTCTGCGCATCGAGCACGTCGAGCATGTCTTCGAGCGCACGCAGAATCTCGTGGCGCCGTGACGAGCCGTCGGGCAGCTCGGCCATGAGGCCACGCAGCGTCCAGACGTCTTGCAACAACTCCCACACGGTGACATCGAGCAGCGCGAGCTCGAGCTGCTTGATCTCATAGAGCGGCTCATCGGGCGCGGTCTCCCACGTGCCGTAGGGCGTGGGGTCGAAGGTGTACTCGCCCGCGACGTCGGGGTTGGCGGCGGCCTCGATAAAGACGTCAACGCTCGAGTCACCTGGCGCAACCGGCAGCCACGAGTTGAGTGGAGCGATCGACTTGATGAGCGAACCGTCGGGCCGGTAGGCGAGCCCCTCGGCCTGGAAGCCCGAGCGCGAGCGGTTGTAGCCGAAGTCGACGAGCACCTCGACGCGGGTGCCCGCCGGCGGCGCCGGCACCCACTCCGCGGGCAGCTCGCCCGTGACGCGCAGCCACACCGTCGACCAGGCCCGACCCCAACGCCAACCGAGCTCGACGGGCTCGAACGGCTGCTCGACGGCGTGCTCGAAGGGCACGGGCTCGCCCGGCACCTGCCACGCGGTCGCCCGGAGCGGATGCGCATCCCGATACAGCGCCGGTGTCAGGTGATCGCGAACGAACCGGTCAAGGCGGGCTTCGACGAGGTGGTGGTCGTTGTGCATGGGGGCCTTCGAGGGTTGGGGCGTGCAGCAGTGGTCAGGTTAGTGAAGAGGAGAAACGCGGAACAGCCACGAGGTGACGCCGGCGGGGCCCTCGAGCGGGATGCCCGCCGCGAGCAATTCGCCCCCCGAGCTCTCGCGCTCGATGCCGGTTGCCAGATCGGTCACGGTGTAGGGGGAGCCCTCGTCGAGGCCGCGCGGGTGCACGGTCGTCCGGCGCTCGCCGCCCGCGGCCGCGGCTCCCCCGTGAAGGAAGTCGTCGAGCTCGAACGCCGCCACGATCGTGCTGCCGTCGGGGTGGTCAAGTTGCATCGCGGGAGCGCGCTCGCCCCACCCGCCGCGCACGGGGCTCGCCGTGAGGGGTTGCAGCACACCATCGCGCACGAAAGGCACGAGCTCGCGCTGGAAGAGGTCAACGTGCACGCGCAAACGCTCGAGCAAGTCGGGCCGCAGTTCGGGCAAGCGCAGGCTCACGCCGAAGCGGTGCAGCATCGCCGCGCGCAGCATGGTGTCAAAGGCGTGCGCGTCGAGCCCCGGCCAGTCGAGCTTCGACGGAGGGTAGTCACCGCGCCACTGCGACCACGACCAGTGCAGAATGCCCACGGGCGGCAGGAGGTTGCGCACGCCCCACAGCACCTGCAGGTGGTGCTCGGTGTAGTCGGGGTCGCTCAAGAAGAAGCCGTGCACGTGGCGCGCAAGCCCCAGGTCGATGCGCAAGCCGCCCGACGAGCACGACTCGAGCATGAGGTCGGGGTGACGCTCGCGCACCTGATCGAGCACGGCGTAGAGGCCTTCGTAGTGCCGCAGTAGCCCATCGCCCGCGCCATGCCCGTGGTCGGTGCGCGTGCACCCGGCATCGGGGTCGATGTTGAAGTCGAGCTTGATCCAGCGCGCGCCCGTCGTCGTAATGAGCGTGCTCATCGACTCGAGCACGTGCTCGCGGCCCGCTGGTGAGCCGAGGCAGACGTAGCCCAAGAAGGTGGGGTCGGCGGGGTCGAGCGATTCGGTCTGCACGCGGTAGGAGGGGTCGGCGCGCCGGCCTTCGACCGAGTGCGCCATCGCCTCGGGGTGCGCGGCGCGCAGCAGCGAGTTGGCCCCGACCGCTTCGGCTTCGATCCACATGCCCGGCAGCACGCCCGCATCACGGATGCTCTGCCCGAGCGCCTCGAGCCCCGACGGAAACCGCGCCGTGTTGACGCTCGACCAGTCGCCGCGTTGCTCTTGCCAGTAGCTCGTGGGGTCGGCGGCACCGAACCAGCCCGCGTCGACCGTCGCCACCTCAATGCCGATCTCGTGGCAGAGGGCGGCATTCTCGGCGATGACCCGCTCGTTGACCTCTTGGTCTTCGTAGGGCCACCAGTGGTTCCACTCCACAGGCAGTGCATCGGTGAACGCCGTGCGGGGCAGCCAGTCGGCGGCGACGGCGCGTTGCAGGGTGACAGCGGCCGCATCCAGCGTCGTTGCGACCGTCAGCACCACGCTCGGAGCCGTCACCGATTCGCCGGGAGCCAGGTCGACCCAGAACTGCCACGGCGAAATGCCGGCCGTGATGAATCCGCCCGCCATCGCGTGAATGTGCCAGTTGCCGCTGTAGGCCGGGGCGACCGTGAGAGCCGCGGGGCTCTGGCCCTCGCCCGGCCCGCTGCCCTCGCCCCCGCGCTCGAGACCGAGCCACGGAATCATGCCGTGCGAACTGCGGCCCGAGCGGCTCTCGAGCACGAGGTGGTGGCCCGCGTGCCCCTGCAGCGGTCGAAACTCATCGCCCCACGCGCTCGTGAAACCGTGCGTGCGCCATGCGGGCCCCGCGACGAGCGAGAGAGGGTCCATGCGCGTGATCGTGAGGGGACTCTCGCCGTCGTTGCGCAGCGTGAGACCCATTTCCCACACCGCTTGGCCAGCTACTCGGCGAGCGCTCCACGCGGCGTGCAGGCTCGTGCCGTCGCCCGTGTCGGCGAGCGTGCCCTCGATCGTGATGTGGTCGTCAGTGCCACCGATGCGCGGCGCAACCCAGCGGTCGACAGGCCGACGGTCGACTTCGACGAAAAGCGGGGCGGCATCACTCAGAATGGTGTCGCCCAGCGTGACCGCAAGGCGCCCTCCGTCGGCGGAGTGCGCGCGCAGCATTGCGTCGGTCATGTTGAGGTCCTCACCTGTAGTCTTTAGATCATACCTAAAGGGCACCCGCCCGTGGCATGTGCCTGCCCCCGATTCCAACGAAAGAACACCGCTCGTGGCATCCACCTCCTCCCCCCGCCCGGCCACCACGTCCCCCTCTCGATTGCGTGTCGGCGTCATCGGTCTCGGCATGGGCTCAGTGCATCTCGAGGCCTATGCCGCCATGGAGGATGTCGAGGTCGTCGCCCTCGCCGGCAAGGAGGCCGATCGCCTCGCCGAGCTCGGCGCCCAGTACGAGATCCCGCATCTGCTGGCCGACTGGGCCGACCTCGTCGCCCTGCCCGACCTCGACGCCGTGAGCGTCGCGACCCCCAACGCGCTGCACCACCCCATCACGATGGCCGCGCTCGCGGCGGGCAAGCACGTCTTCTGCGAGAAGCCCATCGCCATTGACACCGCGCAGGCGCGCGAGATGGTGCAAGCGGCCCGCGACAACGACCGCGTGCTCGAAGTGGCGTTCAACCACCGGCGCCGCGCTGACGTGCAATACGCGCGCACCTACCTCGAGACGGTCGGCATTGGCCGGATCTATCACGCGCGCGCATCGTGGAAGCGGCGCGCGGGCATTCCCGGCCTGCACTCGTGGTTCACGAGCAAGGCGATGGCCGGCGGTGGCGCGCTCATCGACCTCGGGCCGCACGTGCTCGACTCGTTGCTGTTCATGCTTGGCGAGCCACGCGTGGTCGCCGTCAGCGCTGTCACCCACGGCGAACTGGGCCGCGCCGGATACGGCTCGTGGGATCGCGCCGACCAGATGGCGAGTACCAACAGAGCCTTTGAGGTCGAAGACCTCGCGAGTGCACTGCTGCGCCTCGACAACGGGACGAGCGTTGCCTTCGAAATCAGTTGGGCCGGACACGGGGTCGACAACGACGACATCTCGATCGAGCTGCTCGGCATCGATGGTGGGCTCCGACTCTTCGTGCCGCAGTATTCGGGCGAAGACACCCTGCGCATCTACCGCGAGGAGGCCGGCGTACCGGTAACGATCGCCCCTGAGGTTGACGTGCCGGGCGGCGAGCATCCCCTCGTCATTCGGGAGTTCGTTGACGCCATCGCGGGGGGCAATTGGGATGCTCACCGCGGCGACTTCGCCCTGCATCGCACCGCGGTGCTCGACGCCTGCTACCGCTCGGCCGCCGAAGGCCGCGAGATTCGACTGGAGCCCTGATGACTGCTGCACCGCTGCGCGTGACCGTGTGGAACGAGAACCGGCACGAGAGCGACCCCGAGTCGCTTACCGCGAAGCTGTATCCGACGGGGATGCACGGCGCGATCGCCGCCGGGCTGACCTCGCTGCTCGGCGACTCTGTCGAGGTGCGCACCGCCACGCTCGACGAGCCCGAGCACGGCCTGCCCCAGTCGGTGGTGGATTCGACCGACGTGTTGCTGTGGTGGGGCCACGAAGCCCACCCCGAGGTCGACGACGCGGTGGTCGACCGCCTCTACAACGCGGTGCTCGGCGGCATGGGCATCATCGTGCTGCACTCGGGCCACTACTCGAAGATCTTCAAGAAGCTCATGGGCACTACGTGCTCACTGCGCTGGCGCAACGACGGCGACCGCGAAGTGGTGTGGACGGTCGACCCGACCCACCCCATCGCGGCCGGCGTGCCCGACCCGCTCGTCATCGAGGCTCAAGAGATGTATGGCGAGTTCTTCGACATTCCTACCCCCGAAGAGCTCATCTTCATCTCGTCGTTCTCGGGCGGCGAGGTCTTCCGGTCGGGCTGCACCTGGACTCGCGGGCACGGACGGGTCTTCTACTTTTCGCCGGGCGACCAGGAATACCCGGTCTACAACGACCCGAACATCCACCGCGTGCTCGCCAATGGCGTGCAGTGGGCGGCGCCCACGCGCCGCGGCCCCGCCATTGACGCAACCTTCCACGCGCGCGGCTGGTTCGACGCGTAAGGGCACCCGAGCAGACTCGCGAGGCCGGGCGCTCGGGCAGCCCGGCCCCGCGAGAGACGGTGCGGCCTAGCGGCTGACGCCGACCTGCAGGCCCTGCATGATGTACTTCGACGCGAACATCAGCAACAACAGCGGAATGAGCGCCGTGATGAACAGGCCCGCCGATACGAGCGGCTGATCGGTCAAGAAGCGCGTTCCGATGTTCGCGAGTGTAGGTGTCAGGAGCTTCATCGACTGCTCGGGAATCAAGATGAGTGCCCACAGCAGCTCGTTCCAGACACCGAGGAACTGCAACACGGCCAGCGTCGCGACGCCGCTCGCGCCCATCGGCAGAATGACCGACCACAGTGTCCGGAAGAAACCTGCGCCGTCAAGGCGCGCGGCCTCGATGACCTCGACCGGAATGCCGCGGAACGACAGCGTCAAGAAGAACACCGAGAACGGAAGTGCCCCCGCGACGTAGACCAAGATCAGGCCCCAGTAGTCACCCACCAGCCCGAGACGCGCCAGCATCACGTAGATCGGAATGATCAGAACGGGCCCGGGGATGAGCATGACCGACACGAACGTGGCCGTGATGAACTTGGCTCCGGGCACGGGAAGCTTTGCCAGGGCGTAGCCCGCCAACGTCGCGAGAGTGATCACGATGACGAGAGTCACGCTCGTGACGTAGAGGCTATTCAAGAACGCCTGGCCGACTCCGTAGACGTCAATCAGCTTGATGTAGTTCTCGAACGTCCAGACCCCGGGAAGCCCAAACGGATCGCTCAGGTAGTCCGCGTTGGGTCGAAGCGAGGTGATGATGACGAAGTAGAGCGGGTAGACGATCGTCGCGGCCACCACAACGAGGGCAATGAAGATCGGAACATTCGCGCGCCCGGAGGTGATGCGCTTGCTGACGACAACTTCTTCAGCCATCGCTAGTCCTCCTCTTGCAGCTTGAAGACCTTGTTCTGCAACAGAGTGAGCAGGCCGATGAAGATAAAGAGCACCACCGCGAGGGCTGCTCCCGAACCGAGGTTCGAGCTCGAGAAGGCCCGGAGGTAGACCAGGTAGTCGATCGTTGTTGTATCGAAGCCTGGGCCACCAGCAGTCATGACGAAGATGAAGCCGAACAGTGACGTGAAGGTATAGAGCACGTTGATGATGAACACGAAGCCCAACACGCGACGAATGTTCGGAAGAGTGATGTACCACAGCCGCTTCCACCAGCCAGCACCGTCAATCGCTGCGGCTTCGAAGACGGCCGGGTTGATAGCCGTGAGGCCGGCCAGCAAGAGCAGCGACTGATAGCCGAAGCCCGCCCATACGAGCGCCAAGATGATAATTGCGATCGCGGTGGTGCCGTTGGTAAAGAACTGAATCGGTTCGACGCCAAAAAGCGCGAGGGCTTGGTTAACACCACCGTCAAAGCCGAAGGCGTTACGGAACATAATGCCGATGACGGCTACCGAGAGCACGTTGGGCAAGAAGAAGATGACGCGGAAGAACTTCCATCCCCGCGTCTGCTCAAAGAGCAATACCGACACAATGACGGCGACGAAGATCACGAGCGGAACCGAGATCAAGAACGTCAGGTTGTTCAGGAATACCTGGTGGACGATCGGGTCGCGGAAGATCGCGATGTAATTCTCGAACCAGGTCCACTCGAAGGTCAGACCGTTGGTGCGCGTGAACGAAATGAAGAGTGCAAAGGCAACCGGATAGGCCGAGAAGCCGATGACCACGATCAGTGCCGGAAGCACGGCAAGCAACCCGATGATTCGGTCTCGCTTGCGGATTCCGCCGGGACGACGGGCCTTCCCTGAGGGCGCCCCGCCCGTGGGCGCCGCCGAAGCGGCGCCCACGCGCGAGGCTATTGTTGCGGAACTCACTGGTTCGCGATCTCCGTCTCGTACGACGCCTTCAGCTGAGCGACAGCATCTTCAGGCGAGATGTTGCCGATGAAGACACCGGCGTTCACGCGGTAGAAGAGGTCGATCGTTGCCTGCGGCATCACGCTGTCGAAGGCGAAGGTGACGCCGTCGGTCGCGAGCGCGAGCTGCTCGAACTGCTGACGCAGCAGCGGGCTCTGGATCTTCGACGGGTCACCGTCAACGTGGTTCGAGCCCTGCGTCTGGTAGAGCTCAACGAACACGTCCTGGTTCTCGGCCTGAGCAAGGAACTTCAGGAACTCAGCAGCGAGCTCCTTGTTTTCCGATGCCTCGGTGATCGAGATGGCAATCTCGGGGCCACCAGCACCCATGTTCGGGAAGTCCGAGCCCTCGAGCGTCGGGATGAAGAACGAGCTCACGCCATCTTCGCCGAAGGCGTCAAGCATGTTGTTGTTCTCCCAGCTACCAACGAGGTAGTACGCGCTCGAGCCGTTGACGAAGCCGGCGGTCGACTCACCGTTCGACACCTGACCGGCGTCGGGGTTGGTCAAGCCACTTGCGCCCCACTCAGCGAAAGCCTCGTAGGCCCGCACCATCGCAGGGTCGTCGACGGGGATCTCACCGGCGTACATCTGGGTGAAGACCGACTCGCCGAGCTGGCCGCCCACGATGGCTGCGATGAACCAAGCACCGACGTAGCCTTCGAGGTTGGCAGCCCAGAAGCCGTTCTTGTCAGTGTTGTCAACGACCTGCTGTCCGTTCGCGAGCAGCTCTTCCCAGGTTGCGGGGGTGTCTGCCGGGTCGAGGCCAGCCTCTTCGAGAACTGCGTGGTTCTGGAAGATCGTGAACAGGTTGCCCGCACCGTACGGCATGCCGAGGAGACGGCCGCTGGGCGAGTAGCCTTCGCGGTTGACGTTGACACCGGCGAGGTTGTCGAGGACCTCCGCGCCGAGCAGCGGCTCGAGGTCGACGAAGAAGTCAGCGAACGAGATCGTCGGTCCACCCGCGTACTGAATACGGATGTCGGGGCCCGTGCCGGCAATCGACGCCGCCTGGAACTGAGCAGCAGCCGAGGTGATGTCGCCACCCTGCTGGACAACCTCAATCGTCGTGCCGGGGTTGGCCTCCATGAACGCGACGGCCATCTGGTCGATGAACGAGTTCTCCAGGTCGGGCTCGCCACCTTCGAGCGTGCGCCCGAGGATTCCGGTGTCCCAGACGAGGAGCTCGCCGCCAGCTTCTTCGGCGGGTTCGGCAGGAGCGCACGCCGCCAGGCCTGCAACCAGGCTGATCGTGGCAACTGTTGCTGCCAGCTTTCGCTTATTCATTGCTGTGTCCTTCCTTTCGGAGCACTCGACTGGCGGGAGCCGGTCGGGGTGTTTCGCCTGCACGGAATCGCTGCACGAACGCAACGAGACCGAGCGGCGAGCTTCGGGCGGGCCGGGGTGCCCGTCGAAGAGCGGGAGGCGAGCGAACGGGTTGGCAGGCAGGGCGCAACGCCGGCGACAGCCGGGGCAGCCCACATCATCTGCGACATCGTCGTCCCATTCTTTCGCATCGCGGCAGAAACCGCGCTTGGTTCGCCATTAGATCATACCTAGCCTCCGTTTGCGCAAGCATGACGACCGAATCGTTATGAATCTTCCGTGCATTGCGCGCGCTAACGTATGATCTAATGATGCATCGCACGGTGGCGATCGTGGGTTCACCTCTGAGACCTCCGCCGCGGCAGCAGAATCCTTTGATCGCGAAGGCGGGAAACGGCCCATGAAAATCGACTCGGTCGACTTCTTCTACGCATCAATGCCCGAGGTGACGCTCGAGGCAGATGGCAGCCAAGACGCCCTGCTGGTGCGTGTGGTCGCCGACGGTCACGTGGGCTGGGGCGAGAGCGAAGCATCGCCCCTCACCTCGATTGCCGCGTTTGTGACCCCGCGCTCGCACGGTGTGTGCCAGCCCGTAGCGGCATCGGTCATCGGCGAAACGCTCAACGGCCCCGACGACATCTACCGCATCGCCCGCAACGTGGGCCGCAACAGCATGGACCTTTTGCAGGCCGGCCACACCTGGTCGGGCATCGAAGTCGCCCTGTGGGATCTCCTGGGGCGCGTGCGCGAAGAACCCATCTGGCGCCTCCTTGGCTACACCCAGAACTACGCCAAGATGCCCTACGCCTCGATGCTCATGGGTGACACTCCGCAGGGCACGCTCGACCGCGCACGGCTTGCGCGCACGAACGGTTTTCGCGCGGTCAAGTTCGGCTGGGGCAGCTACGGCACGGGCTCGGCAGCTGACGATGCCGATCACGTGGCAGCAGCCCGTGAAGGTCTCGGCGACGACGCCGAACTGTTGATCGACGCCGGACAGATCTGGGGCGATGACGTCGATGCGGCTATCGCTCGACTCGACGCGCTCGAGAAAGCTCACGCCACCTGGCTCGAAGAGCCCTTCGTGCCCCACGCTTATGTCGCCCACGCGGCGCTCGCCTCGCGGGCTCGCACCGTGGGCATCGCTGGCGGCGAAGGCGCCCACACGGTGCACATGGCCACGAACCTCATCGACTTTGGCGGGGTTCGCTTCATTCAGGTCGACTCGGCGCGCATCGGAGGCATCGGGCCGTCGAAGGCCGTCGCCGACCACGCCGTTCTCCACGGCGTGACCTACGTCAACCACACCTTCACGTCACACCTCGCGCTCTCGGCCTCGATGCAACCCTTCGCCGGGCTCGCCGACCACCGCATTTGCGAGTACCCGGTCGAGCCGAAAACGGTGGCCCTGGCGATCTCGAGCAATCACATCCTGCCCGACCACAACGGCGAGGTGCGGGCGCCCGACGCTCCGGGCCTCGGAATCGAGGTCGACATCGTCGGCCTGACGCCCTACTTGCGCCACATCGAGATCTCAGTGGATCACGAGCGCGTCTTCACGAGCCCCGAGGTGCCCCATAAGGTGAGTGCAGTCGTCTAGGCATAGGGAGGCTGGCGTATGGCGGAGATTGCCAGTGATGTCGATCGCGGGGCGGGCTACTCCATGCGCGGGCTTCAGGGTCGCGTCATCGATGGCGTTGGCCGCGAGATCGTCGGCGGCCGCTACTCACCGGGCGACCTCCTGCCGAAAGAAGCCGAGCTCACCGATCAGTTCGGCGTCTCACGCACCTCGGTTCGGGAGGGCATGCGAGTGCTCGCCGCCAAGGGCCTGGTGGACATCCGTCAGAAAATCGGCACGCGTGTGCGGCAGCCCGAAGGCTGGAACGTCTTCGACAGCGACATCTTGCGCTGGCACAGCGAAGTCGGAAAGGGCGATGAGATCATGCGCAACCTCGTCGAGGTGCGCCAGATTATGGAGCCCGCGGCCGCTCGGCTCGCCGCCGGTCGCGCCTCGATGGACGACTTGCGCCGCATGGACGACGCCCTCGCCGGCATGGTCGCCTCGGCAACCGACCGCGAAGGGTACGCCCACGCCGACGTCGAGTTTCACCTGGCCGTCTACGCCGCGTCGCATAACGTTCTGCTGCGCCAGTTCGGCAGCGTTGTTGCCGACTTCATGTACGCCTCGTTCAACGTGCAACAGGCGACCGCTCACGACGACGACGTCTTTCTCGAAGACGCGGCGACCCACGCCGCCGTCTTCGAAGCCATCAATCGAGGCAACGGCGAGAAGGCGGCCGAGGCAATGCTGCACGTCGTGCTCGACGGCAAGAACGCCCTCATCAAGGCCCTCAGTGACCAGCGCGATGGTGCTGTCTCGAGCTAACTGCGCGGGGGGCATCGGATGACCGCACAACCGGCCGTCCGCCTCGAGCGCGGCGGCATCAGTGCGGTCGTGCTGCCCGATGAAGGCGGCGTGCTCGTCGACCTACTCGTGCACGGACGCCCCGTGCTCGCCTCGACACCATGGGCGTCGTCGGTCGTGCCGTCGCTGCAGCCCGCTCGCTCGGAGGAGACCTGGGTCGAGCAGTGGCGCGGCGGCTGGCAACTGTGCTTTCCGACGGCCGGCCAACCGAACCCCGCGGCCGCGGTTGCCGAAGGGTTCCACGGCGCGGCGTCGCAGGCCCCATGGTTGGCGGTTGCGCAGACTCCCGACACCGTCGCCCTCGGGTGGGCTGACACCGACAGACTGAGTGCCGAGCGCATCTGGCGCCTCACCGACGACGGCGTCACGGTGGCCACCCGCGTCGCTAACGCGGGCGACGAGTCGCGCGTGCTCGTGATTGCGGAGCACCTCATCCTCGGCGGAGACGTGCTTTCGGCACCGCTCACGATCGACGTACCGCCGCCGACGCAACTGCGGCCGCTCGACTATGCGGGCCTGCCCGAGGGTGAGCCGCGAGCGTGGCCGGGCGACCCGGCCGATCGCTGGACAGTCGTCAACCGAGCGACTCCGGCCCGCGTCACCGGGCTTGCCGATGTGCAGCCCCAGCGCATCGGCGTGCGCGGCGATCACGTCGAGGTGCTCGTCGAGTGGCAGGGCTCGGCCTTGCCCCACGCGCTGCTCTGGGAAGAGCTCGGAGTCTCGGCCGAGCACCCCTGGAACGCGCAGGTGCACGCTCTCGGCATCGAACCCACCTCGACCCTGCACGGCGCGGGCACCGCGCTCGATGTCGCGCTCGTGCACCTGCCGCCCGGGGGCGAGCTCGCCTGGAGCGTCGCGCTCAGCGTGCGCTGGGCATCCGGCACCGCATCGCCCATGACGGAGGAATCATGACACCGCTACGCACTCTCGTGACCGGCTCGGCCAACGGCATCGGCGCCGCGATCGCCGACCGACTGCGCGCCCGCGGCGATCACGTCATCGGGCTGGACCGCGAAGACGGTGATGGCGTCATCATCACCGACCTTGCCGACCCCGAGGCTCGCGCGCGCGGCGTTGCCACAGCGCTCGAACGCCTCGGCGGCGTCGACGTTCTTGTGACCGTCGCCGGCATCTTCCGGCAGGGCTCAATTCACGACAGCGGCTTCGACGACTGGCGGGCGGTGTGGGCAGTGAACCTGGATGCTCCGCTCGACCTCATGCGAATGCTCACGCCCGGCATGGTCGAGCAAGGGTTCGGCCGCATTGTGACGATCACGAGCGTGCACGCCCGACAAGCGCAGCCCGGCTGCCTCGCCTACGACGTGTCGAAAGCGGGGCTGGAGGCGGCGACGCGCTCGGCCGCACTCGATCTCGCCGCGCACGGAGTGCTCGCCAACGCCGTCGCCCCCGGCTTCGTGCGCACCCGCATGAGCCTGCTGCCCGACGGCACCGACGAGACCGACACCGATGCATTCCGCCAGCGGTATGTAGAGAGCGGGAAGCTGCCGCTCGGCCGCGGAGCGATGCCAGACGAGATCGCGCCCGCCGTCGACTTCCTGACCGCGCGCGAGAACACCTACATCACCGGCCAGGTGCTGACCGTCGACGGCGGTCTCACCATGACGTTCTAGGAGCGTTTCATGACGATGCTCGATGGCCTCGGCTTTCCTGAGGCGCTGCGCTGGCGCGATGGCGCGCTGTGGTTCAGCGACATGTTCCGCTCGCGGGTTGTGCGTTGGGAGCCCGGAAGTGCGGCTGAGACGGTGCTCGACCTCGCCAGCGGCGGGCCAACGGTGCCGGGCGGCCTTGGCTGGTTGCCCGACGGGTCGCTGCTTGTCGTCGACTGCGAGCAACGCCGGGTGCTGCGACTGCGCGACGGTGCCGTGACGGTGCACGCCGACCTCGCCAACGTCATGACACATTCCGCGAACGACATGCACGTTGACTCCGACGGCACGGCATGGGTCGGGGGCTACGGATTCGACCCCGAGAACGATGCGCCGGTGCCCTCAGCACTCATGCGGGTCGGCGTCGACGGGCAGGTGTCGACCACTGCATCCGTCTTCGTGTTCCCGAACGGATGCGAGCGTGACCAGGCGGGCGCACTGCTCGTCGCCGAGACCTTCGCCGACCGCGTGTCTTGCATGACCGCCGATGGCTCGGTCGAGGTGCGCGCGCGCCTCGAGTCGGGCAGCGGCCCCGACGGGCTGTCGATCGCGCCCGATGGCACGGTCTACGTCGCGCTCGCCTTCGCGGGCGCCCTCGCGCGCCTGGCACCGATGAGCGCGGGGCCGGATGCTCCCGCCGACCTCATCTACCGCCCCGAGCCGATCGCCTCGGGGCCGGGCGCCGGGCCGCTCGGCGTCTACGACTGCGCAGTGCACCCCGACGGCCGCCGCATCGCGATCGCGATGGCGAGCCTCGACGAGGGCCTTGCCGACCGCGTCGACACGGGCCGCATTGTCATCATCGGCGAGTAGCATCCCCCGCATGGCATTTATCGAAGCTGAAGGGCTCGTCAAGACATATACGCCGAAGGGAGCGCCCGTCGTGCGCGCGCTCGACGGCCTCGACCTCGAGGTGCCGCAGGGCACCGTCACCGCGTTGCTGGGCCCCAACGGCGCCGGCAAGACGACCACCGTCAAGGTGCTCACCACCCTCATCAAGCCCGACTCGGGCCGTGCCGTGATCAACGGCGTCGACGTGCTCGACGACCCTCAGTCGATTCGCCGCATGATCGGCGCGAGCGGCCAGTACGCCGCCGTCGACGAGAACCTCACGGGTTTCGAGAACCTCATGATGGTGGGCAAGCTCTACCACCTGGGCTCGAAGGTCGCGCGACAGCGAGCGAGCGAGCTCATCGAACTCTTCGACCTCGTCGAGTCGCAAAATCGCCCGGTCAAGGGCTACTCGGGCGGTATGCGTCGACGCATCGACCTCGCGGGCGCGCTCGTGATCAAGCCGCCCGTGCTCTTCCTCGACGAGCCCACGACGGGTCTCGACCCGCGCAGCCGGCTCGGCATGTGGGACGTCATCGAGAAGCTCGTCTCTGACGGCACCACCGTGCTGCTGACGACGCAGTACCTCGAAGAGGCCGACCGCCTCGCCGACTCCATCTCGGTCATCGACAACGGCCAGGTCATCGCCCGCGGTACCGCCGACGAGCTCAAGGCGTCGGTCGGCGGGCAGCGCGTCGCCCTGACCGTGGTCGATGAAGCCGACGGGGATGCTGTGCGCACCCTGCTCGCCCAGCACGGCACCGGCGAGCCCGTCGTGACGGGCGGACGCACCTGGGTGGTACCCGTCAACGACGGCCCGGCGGCTCTTGCCGCGATCGTCGGCGCGGCCTCACGCTTGGGGCTCGCCCTGCACGACGCCGGCATGCGCCGGCCCACCCTTGACGACGTCTTCCTGCAACTGACGGGCCACGTCGCCGACGAGTCCGACGAGACCACGGAGAGTGCGGCATGACCACCACGATGACGTCGAGTTCCGCATCCGGAACCCTGCAGCCGTTGCCCGGTAGCCCGCTCACCCGGTTTCTCAGCGACGGGTTGGTGACCACGTGGCGCAACCTCATGAAGATCATCCGCGTGCCCGAGATTCTGCTGTTCAGCCTCATTCAGCCGATCATGTTCGTGCTGCTGTTCACCTACGTGTTCGGCGCCGCGATCGACATTCCGGGCGAGGGCTACACCTCGTTCTTGATGGCGGGCATCTTCGCGCAGACGGTCGTGTTTGGCTCGACCTATTCGGGCGCGGCGATGGCGCAAGACCTGAAAGACGGCATCATCGACCGCTTCCGTACGCTGCCGATGAGCGGCGCAGCCGTGCTCGTTGGGCGCACGAACGGTGACCTCGTCATCAACTCGCTCTCGATGATCGTGATGATGATCACGGGCTTCATCGTCGGCTGGCGCGTGAACTCGTCGTTCCCCGAGTTTCTCGCGGGCGTCGGCTTGCTCTTGCTGTTCGCCTATGCCTTCTCGTGGGTCATGGCGTTTCTCGGCATGTCGGTCAAGAGCCCCGAGATCATCAACAATGCGTCGTTCTTGATTCTCTTCCCGCTCACGTTCATTTCGAACGCGTTCGTGCCGAGCGAGAGGCTGCCCGACCCGCTCCGCGTCTTCGCCGAGTGGAACCCCGTCTCGGCGCTCGTGCAGTCAGCCCGCCAGCTCTTCGGCAACGTTCCCCCCGGCACGCCCGTGGGCGACGCGTGGCCGGCGCAGAACCCCATCGCCACAGTGCTGATCGGCGTGGCCGTGCTGCTGCTCGTGTTCGTGCCGCTGTCGATCAGAAAGTTCGCGTCATTGTCCCGATGACCCGCCTTTCAGGCGTCGCGTCGCGGTAGCGGTCAAGCCAGCCGCGCCCGGAGGGCGCTCACGAGAGTGCAGTGGCGAGCGCGCGGATGCCCCGCTCAACCTCAGCGAAGCTCGTGCTGAGCGGCGAAAGACCGATGCGCACGCCGCTCGGGTGACGGAAGTCGGGGATGACCCCCTGCGCCCAGAGCCGCTGCACGGCGATCGCAGAGTTCGGGTGGTCGATCGTGAGGTGGCTGCCGCGGCGCGCGGGGTCGCGCGGCGTGCTCACGGTTGCCGCGGGAATGAGCGCGTCGACGAGCTCGATCGCGTAGCTCGTGAGCGCGATCGACTTCTCGCGAATCGCGGGCAGCCCCGCTGCTTCGATGAGACTCAGCATCTCGCCGAGCGCGACGAGATTGAGAATCGGCGGGGTTCCGCTCACGAGAGACCCGATGCCCGGAGCGGGTGAGTACCCTTCCGTCATCGAGAACGGCGCGGCCGCCCCGAGCCAGCCGGGAATCGGGTTGCGCAGGGTGTCGTGGTGCCGCGCGGCCACATAAGCCCAGGCCGGGGCGCCCGGGCCACCGTTCAGGTACTTGTAGGAGCAACCCACGGCGTAGTCGACGCCCCAAGCATCGAACTCGAGCGGAACAGACCCGACGGCGTGCGAGCAATCCCAGATCATGAGCGCGCCCGCCGCCTGCACCGCCGCCGTCACCGCGGGCATGTCAGCCCACCACGAACTGCGGTAGGCCACCCCGCTGAATAGCGCGGCGATGGTGCGCGGGCCCACGCTCGCGGCGGCGAGCTCGGGGGTGATGCCGGCGTCGAGGGGAGCATCCACCCACCGCACCGTCAGCCCATGATCGTCAGCAAGCCGTTCGAGCACGTAGCGATCGGTCGGAAACTCGTCGGCGAGCATGACGAGCTCGTCACGGTCAGAGCGGGCGGCGATCGCGGCCCGCAGCACCTTGAAGATCATGATGGTCGTCGAATCGGCCACGATCGTTTGGCCGGATGCTGCGCCCAGGCACGCCGCCCCGATGCGGTCGCCGAGCTCCGCCGGGCGGGTGAGCCACAACTCGTCCCAGCCGCGAATGAGTCGCCCGGCCCACTCCGTGCGCACGAAGGTGTCGAGGGCGGCGGGCACGCTCGCCACGGGGCGCCCGAGTGAATTGCCGTCGAGGTAGGCCACGAGGTCGTCGCCCGGCACGAAGTGCGCGACGTGCGCGGCAAGCGGGTCGGCGGGGTCGAGCACGGCGGCGCGAGCGCGCAGTTCAGCGGGGTTCGCGTGCTTCAGCACGGGGATGTCGGCACTGCTCATGCGGCGAGCCTAGTCGCGGGCGTGCGGCTAGCGGGCGGCGAACGCGAGACCCGGGCGCTGCACGGCGAGGCGTACGTCGTCGCCAACCTCGGGCAACTCGACCGCGGCCATGCGCAGCTGTACCGACGGGCCGTCGGTGAGGTCGGCCGTGATCATGGCGTCGTGTCCGGCGTAGGAGATGGCCGCGACACGGGCGTCGGCACCGGCTGCCGCCTGGGCGAGCAGGTCGGGGCGCGGAACGATCCACTCGGGGCGCAGCATGAGTCGCACGGCGTCGCCATTCGCGGGCGTGAACCCCACGGCGGAGGCCTCGACCGAGCCCAGGGCACAGACGACTCGACCACTGCGCCATTGCCCCGCGAGCTCGACAACATCGCCGACGAACGAGGCGACCCAGTCGGTGGCCGGCTGCTGGTAGATCTCTTCGGGCGTGCCGAACTGTGCGAGCTGGCCGTCGTGGAGCACGGCGACGCGATCGGCGAGCGTGAGGGCCTCTTCTTGGTCGTGCGTCACGAGCAACGAGGTCGTGCCCTGCGCGCGCAGCAGCTCGGCGACCTCGCGCCGCAGGCCCGTACGCAGCTGCGTGTCGAGCGCGGCGAACGGCTCGTCGAGCAGCAGCAGGTCGGGGCGCGGGGCGAGCGCGCGCGCCAGGGCAACGCGCTGTGCTTGCCCGCCCGAGAGTTGATTGGGGGCGCGACCGGTCAGCTCTCCGAGGCCGACCAGCTCAGCGAGCTCGGCGATGCGGGCCGCTCGTGCTGAGCGGGTCGTCGGGGCACCGTGACCCGCCGACGTTCCTTCCCGAACTTCGGACGGGAAGGAACGCGCAGCGCGCCGGGCACCCCGCGCGCGCGGCACGGCAAAGCCAATGTTCTCGCCGACCGACAGGTGCGGAAACAGCGACGCCTCTTGCGGCACCCAGCCCACGCCACGCTTCTCGGGCGCGAGCGTGCGGCCAGCGCGCGAAATCTCGCGGTCGCCGATGGAGATCGTGCCCGACTGCACGGGCAACAGGCCGGCAATCGCGAGCAGCAGGGTGGTCTTTCCGCACCCCGACGGGCCAAGTACAGCGACGAGCTCACCGCTGCGGATGCTCAGCGAGACGTCGTCAACAGCGAGCGTCGACCCGTGGGTCACGCTCACGCCGCTCACGACGAGGTCGCTCACAATTCCTCCTTGGCCACGCTGCGCACACCCGACAGAATCACGGCAGGAACAGCAGCGATCAGCACGAGCAGGGCCGCATAGGGCGCCGCGGCGCCGAACTCGAACACCACCGTGCGATTCCACAGTTCTGTCGCGAGCGTCTGCATCCCGGTCGGGCGCAGCAACAGCGTCGCGGGCAGTTCTTTCATGGTCGCGATGGCAACCAGCAGGGCGCCGATGCCCACGCTCGGCAACGCGAGCGGCACGGTCACGCGCCACCACGCTTGCAGCGGCGACTGCCCGAGCGTGCGGGCAACAGCCACGAGTCGCGGCGGCACATCGCCAAGCCCTGCGCGCATCGTGCCGATGGCTTTGGGCATGAAGAGCACCGCGTAGGCGAAGACGAGCACGGCGACGCTCTGGTAGAGCGCGGGCACGACGGCGAGCGCGAAGAACACGAGCGACAGACCGACCACGATGCCGGGAAGGGCGTGCCCGAGGTAGCCGACCGACTCGATCGCGGTGACGAGCCGCCCGCGATACCGAGCAGCGAGAGCGGCGATCGGCAGCGCGAGCGCCACGGCGAGCAGCGCAGCGGCAAGGGCCACGCCCACGGTCGCGCCGACCGCCTCGACGAGTCGGGGCACGTCGATCTCTCGCAGCGTCGCCGCCTCGAGAAGGCGCGACAGCAAGCCGAGCATGGGCACCGCCACGCCGATGAGCGGCGCGACCGCGACGACGGGGAGCAGCGCGATCAGCATCCCGCGACCGACCGCACGGGGGGCGACAGCGCGTGCCGCTGCGCGCGGCAATTGGCGGCGTGCCGTGCGCTCGCCCGCGACGACGACAAGAGCGAGCACGACGAGCAGCAGTGCCAGCGTCGCCGCCTGGGCACGATCAAAGCTCGCCGAGTACGCGGCGTTGATGCCCCACGTCAGGGTCGGAAACCGCATCATGGCCACGAGCCCGAAGTCGCTCAGCGCATAGAGCGCCACGAGCAGCGACCCAGCAATCGCCGCGGGCCGAACACTCGGCCACGTCGCGACCAGAAAGGCCCGCAGGGGGCCACGACCCAGCGTGCGCGCGACGCCTTCGAGGTCTCCGGATGCTCCGCGCAACGCCGCCGCCACCGGCAGCGTCACATACGGAACCGTGACGGCCGTGAGCAGCAACCAGCTCGGCAGAAAGCCGTTGAGCGAGGGAATCGCCACGAGCCACCCGTAGCCCGCGAGGTACGAGGGCACCGCGAGCGGCAGTGCTGAGATCAAGAGCCAGGTGCGCGCGAAGGGCACGCGAACCCGACTGAGCACGACAGCGATGGCGGTGCCGAGCACGAGCGCGGTGACCGTCGTCGCGGCGGCGAGGCCGAGCGAGTTCGCGGCGTATTCGAGCACCCGCCCACGCGCGAGGGTCTCGACGACCGCCGCGAGGCCCGCTTCCGCGGCACGCACGACGAGATACACCAGCGGAATCGCGGCCGCCGACGCGGCGAGAATCGCGGCACCGGCGAGCCACACGGGCGGGCGACGCCCCGCGGTCGTGTGCGGGCGACGGGATGCTCGCGCGGGGGTGAGATGAGCATCCGCACGCCCGATGGCACGTATGTCCCGCTCCGGCGCGATGGTCATAGCTCTAGTGCATCATGTTTCTGCTGGTGGCCGGCAGAGACCGAAGTCCTGCGCTCTGTGGCCACGCGATCAGATGAGTCCGGCGTCGGCGAGGAGGCGCTGCGTCGTGGCGAGGTCGTCGAGGTCGCTCAAGTCGAGGTCGGGCGTGAGGAGGCTTTCGAGGCTCGGCAGCCCCTCGGGCGCGTCAACGCCCGGCAGCAGCGGGTACTCGAAGGTCTGCTCGACGAAGTACTGCTGTGCGGCTTCCGACACGAGGTACCGCACGAACTCGAGCGCGTCGCTGTCCGGCTCCGGCCCCGACAAGATTCCCGCTCCCGAGACGTTCACGATCGAACCCGCATCGCCCGGGGTCAAGAACTTCAGCTGTGCGCGCATGTTCTCAGCCCCGGCCTCGGCGGCCAGGCCGTACCAGTAGTAGTGGTTGATGAGCCCAGCGTCGAGCACGCCCTCGTCGACCGCGGTGAGAATCGCGCTGTTGCCCTCGAAGATCTGCGGGCTGTTGCCCGCGAGCGCGGTCAGCCAGCTTTCGGCGGCGTCTTCACCGTCGAGCACGCGCAGCGCCGTCACGAATGACTGGAAGCTCGCGTTCGTCGGCGCAACCCCCAGGAGGCCCTCCCACTCGCTCGTCACGTAGCCGTCGATCGTGTCGGGCAACTCGTCGGCGGTGTAGCGCTCACCGTCGAAGACAACGACGCGCGCGCGGCCGGTCACGCCGACCCAGGTGCCGTCACTCGAGGTGAACCCGGCAGGTATCGCACTCGTGATGTCGTCGGGAAGCGTCGTGAAGAGGCCGGCTTGGCTGAGGGCACCCAGTGCACCGGCATCTTGCGAGAGGAAGACGTCGGCCGGAGTCGCGTCGCCCTCTTCGAGCAACAACGCGCCCAGCTCAGGGGTGTTGCCGTAGCGCACCTCGACCACGATGCCGGTGTCTTCCGTGAACTGGTCAATGAGGGGCTGCACGAGCTCTTCGTCGCGGCCCGAATAGAGGGTGAACTGCCCATCAAAGCTCGGGTCGACCGGCATCGCACCGTCGCTGGGCGCGGGGGTCGCGCACCCGGTGAGCAGCAGGGCGGTGGCAGCGAGTGCGGAAAGTGAGAGGGGTGCGGTGACGCGCATGGGGGCGTGGCTCCAGGTGGGTGAAGGGAACGAGACCGGCGACGCTGCCGCGCATAAGGTTAGCCTTACCTAAGCATCGACACAAGGGCCGCCGGCCCCCTGCCCTGCCAACGACGGCACCCCGTGCCCTACGCTCACGTGTGTGGACGCCATCGATTCGCGCATCATCGACCAGCTGCGCCAAAACGCTCGCGCGGGGTACGGCGACATCGGCGACGTGGTCGGCCTCTCCGCCTCCGCCGTCAAGCGACGCGTCGACCGGCTCCTCGCCGACGGCGTAATTCGCTCGTTCACCGTGCAGGTTGACCCCGCCGTCGACGGCATGGCTGTCGAGGCCTACGTCGAGCTCTTTTGCCGCGGCACCGTCGCGCCCGACGAGTTGCGGCGCATCCTCTCCGCCGTTCCCGAAGTCGTCGACGCCGGAACCGTCACGGGCGACGCCGACGCGATCGTTCACATTCGCTCACGCGATATCGCGTCGCTCGAGGATGCTCTCGAACGCGTGCGCGTCGCCCCCAACGTCGACCACACCCGCAGCGCGATCATTCTCACGCGGCTGATCGACCGCCGCCACCGCTAGCAGCGCGACGTCACGGGCGCCGCACGCAGCGGAACCCGATGTGGCTCATGCCCGTGTCGATCGGTTGCGGCCGCCGCGCTGACGGTCGGTAGCGCAGGCAGTACGAGTCGGCGCAGAGAAACGACCCGCCCTTGACGACGCGTCGCGGAATCGCAAACTGCGGCTGCAGGGGGTCGAAGCTCGATTGCATGCTGGGCCCGCGCGGGTCGACCGGGGCGCAGCACCCGCCGGCATCGGCGTGGCCCATCGCGTACCAGTCGTTCGTCCACTCCCACACGTTGCCAGCCATGTCGAACAGGCCATAGCCGTTTGCCGGGAACGAGCCGACGGGTCGCGTCGAGCCGTAGCCCTCATCAACCCGCCACGGAAAGTCGCCGTGCCAGTAGTTGGCCCGGCGCTCGCCGGGCTTCTCGGGCTCGTCGCCCCACGTGAAGCGCGCGCCGTCGAGGCCACCCCGCGCGGCGTGCTCCCACTCCGCCTCGGTGGGCAGTTCTTTGCCCGCCCACGCCGCGAACGCCGCTGCGTCTTCGTGGGCAACCTGGACGACGGGATGATCGAGAACATCGTCGATTGTTGAGCCGGGCCCGCGCGGCGCGCGCCAGCTCGCCCCCGGAGTCCACGCCCACCACTGCATCAAGTCGCGCAGGTCGACGGGGCCGCTCGTGCCCGTGAAGACGAGCGAACCCGGCACGAGGTTCTCGGGCGGCGCCCCCGGATAGTCGGCGGGGTCGAGCGGTCGCTCCGCCACGGTGACGTATCCCGTCGCGTCAACGAACGCCGCGAAGTCAGCGTTCGTCACGGCACAACGGTCGATCCAGACATCACTGACGGTCACCGGGTGCGCGGGCGCCTCTTCGGCATAGTGAGAATCCGAGCCCATCACGAAGGTGCCGCCGCTCACCAACACCATGGTGTCGGCGAGCGGCGACTCCGATTCCCCCACGACTAGTGCATCGCTCCGTTGGAGGCGTTCTCCAATTGCGCCATGACGGCATCAAGGTTGAACGACGCCGGCTTCTGACGCGGCGGGTACTGCACGAAGCCCGGAATCTGCGCTGCCACGACCGCCTGCATTTGGTAGATGACCCACGCGTGGTCGATGAGCCAGTCCCAGTAGGTGTTCGAGTTCTCATCGGCGCGCTCGAACGGGTCTTGCCGCAAGTGGAAGACCTTCGGAACACGCAACTTGACGAAAGGCTCGGCCCACGCGAGCAACTGCTTCGCGCGCTGCTCCATGAGAACAGCCTTGAAGTCGCCCATGCGGATCGCGATGATGTCGCCGTCATCGCTGATGTAGAAGAAGGAGTCGCGGGGCGACTCGTCGACCTCGCCCATGAAGTACGGCAACATGTTCTTGCCGTCGATGTGAACCTTAAACGTCTTGTCGCCCGCGGTGTGGCCCGCCAGGAGCTTCTCGTTGATGTCGGGCTCGCCGACCGCGGCAAGCAACGTGGGCAAGAAGTCTTGGTGCGACACGATGCCGTTGAGCACGCTACCTGCGGGAATGTGGCTGGGCCAGCGCACGAAGGCCGGTACACGCCAACCGCCTTCCCAGTTCGTATTCTTCTCGGAGCGGAACGGGGTGACGCCGGCATCGGGCCACGTGTTGAAGTGCACGCCGTTGTCGGTCGAGTACATGACGATCGTGTTGTCGGCGATGCCCAGCTCGTCGAGCTTCGCCAGCATGACGCCCACCTGCTCGTCGTGGGCCACCATCACATCGGCGTAGTCGCCCTGCCCGTTGCTCTTGCCCTTGTGCTTCTCGGCAGGGTGCGTGCGGAAGTGCATGGCCGTGGTGTTCCACCACACGAAGAACGGCTCATCGGCTTCGTGCGCCTCATCGATGAAGCGCAGTGCGTGCTCGGTGACCTCTTCGTCGAAGGTCTCCATGCGCTTGCGGGTGAGCGGACCGGTATTCTCAATGGTCTGCCCGCCCTTGCCGTCGGCCTTCGAGTGCAGCACGCCGCGCGGCCCGAAACGGGCCTTGAAGGCCGGGTCTTTCGGGTAGTTGTCGCCCTCGGGCTCTTCCTCGGCGTTCAAGTGGTAGAGGTTGCCGAAGAACTCGTCGAAGCCGTGCACGGTCGGCAAGAACTCGTCGCGGTCGCCGAGGTGGTTCTTGCCGAACTGGCCTGTGCGATAGCCGTGGGGCTTCAGCAACTCGGCGATCGTCGGGTCTTCAGCCTGCAGGCCGAGGTCAGCGCCGGGCATGCCGACTTTGGTGAGGCCGGTGCGAAGCGGGTTCTGCCCCGTGATGAAGGCAGCGCGGCCGGCCGTGCAGCTCTGCTGCCCGTAGTAGTCGGTGAAGGCGACACCCTCTTCAGCCACTCGGTCGATGTTCGGGGTGCGGTAACCCATCTGGCCGCGGTTGTTCCAACTGATGTTGTACGACCCGATGTCATCTCCCCAGAGAATGAGAATGTTGGGCTTTTTGTTGGCCATGCGGGTCTCCTCAGACTCAGGGTGATGCGAGGGTGCACGAGGCGGCGTGCCGTGCACGGTTCGCTAAAGATACTCCGCGGGGGTCACGCAGTCGCAAGCGTTTTCTCATCCCCCGAGGGTGACGGCCGGCGGCCTACTGCGCAGAGTCCGCGCTCTTGGCCACGAGCTTCTCGGCGTACTCGATCGCGTTCGTCAACGACTCGCCGATCTTCGGTGTCGCGGCGAAGACGCGCTGCGGATCAAGCTCGAGAATGGCCCCGGTCGAGACGAGTTGCCGCATGAGAGTGTCGCCCGCGCCACTGATGAGCAATGAGCAGCCCGCCGCTTCGAGCTCAGACTTGTAGCGCAAGAGCACTTGAATGATCGTGCTGCCCAGGTCATCAGCCCCGCGCAAACGCAGAATCACCACCGCGCCACTCGACTGCTCATCCGCGACCGGTAGCTGCTTCACAAAGGTTTGTGCCGAGGCGAAGAACAAGCTGCCGTACCCGTGAATGATCACGATGTCACGCGGGCTCAACACAGCGGGCGGCTCTTCCTCGATCGGGAACGGGCCCGGCGTCATGATCCAGCGCACGAGCCGCACCTTGTTCGAGCGGCCAACGACGAACAAAATCACCGAGATGCCAATGCCCACGAGCACGGCGTAGTGCAGCGGAATCAGCAGAGTCAGCACGAACGTGATGACGACGACAGTGGCCTGGGTCGGCCCGGTCTTGGCCACGTTCCAGAGGTCGCCGGGCTTGAACATGCGCCCGCCGATCAGCATGAGCAGACCCGCCAGCGCAGGCATCGCGATGTAGCCGGCCAATTGGCTGAACAGCAGGATGACGATCACCATGACCCCGGCGGCGAACAGGTTGCCCAGGCGGCTGCGGGCACCCGCGGCCGTCAAGACGGCGGTGCCGGAGAGGGAACCCGCGACGGGCATCCCGCGGAAGAATGCCGACACGATGTTGGCGATGCCCTGCCCGCGGAAATCGCCCGAGACGCTCGAATAGGTTCCGTTGGGCTGCGGGACGGTTTGGCTGATCGCCGCGCCTTGAATGAGCCCGACGACCGCGAGCGACAGCGCGGGAACGATGAGAGCACCGAAGGCCTCGAACGACGGAAGCACCGGCACGGGGAGGCCCTGCGGAATCGCCGCGATGTCGGAAAGCAGGCGAACGCTATCGAAGAAAGGTAGAAGAGTGAGGGCCGAGGTCAGGACGATGGCGACGAAGAGCCCGAATGACTTCAAGGGCGTCTTCTCGAGCACGATGATGAGCAGAATCGTCGAGACGCCGATGATGACGGTTGGCCAGTCGAAGAGTGCCACGTTGAAGATCGTCGTGATCGCGCGCAACAGGCGGTTGCCAGCATCGCTGGTGAAGCCGGTGAAGTCGGCGAACTGGCTCAAGACGATGTTGATCGCAACCGCACTAATGAAGCCGGTCAGCACGGCGTTCGGCACGAAACGCACGATCGAGCCGAGCTTGAGGAGCCCGAGGGTGAGCATCACGAGGCCCGTCAGAATGCCCAGCATCGCGAGAGCGCCCGCCGGGTTCACCCCGCGCGTGACCTCGGGCACGTCAGAGATGATGACCGCCATGGCGCCGGTCGCTTGCACCGACATGAGCACCGAGCTCGTCGTCAGCGCGCCTGCGGCCATGCCGAACAAGTAGGCGTAGAGGCCGGCGACGGGCGAGAGCCCTGCAAGGAGTCCGGCGGCCAGCCCGTCGGGCACACTCACGAGGCCGTGCACGAGGCCCGCGCGCGCGTCTTGCCCCACGTCGCGAAGCTTCTTCGATCGCTTCTTCGCTCGTTCCTCGGGCTCTGCCTCCGTCATGGTGTGCACTCTAGTGCGATTGACGCGCTACGCCGAGGGGCGTCTCACCCCTCCCTCACCCCCTGTCGGCGGCGCGTGGCACCACGCTGGCGCGAGGGTACTCAAGCCGCCTGACCCCCCTCAACTACGGTGAGACCGTGTCCGACGATCAACTCTTGCCCGGTGGAAGCACCAGCGGCGCCGTGGTGCGCGTGGGGTCAACGGTTCGCAAACCATGGACGCCAGCAACCGAGAGCGTCATCGCGTTCATGAGTGCGGTGCGCGATGCCGGGGTTGATGTTCCTGCCACCCTCGGACGAGACGATGAGGGCCGCGCGGCGGTCGAGTTCGTGCCCGGGCAGCTTGCGCTCGACGCCGATGCGCTCACCCCCGACGAGCTGCGCCGCGTCGGGGCGCTCGTGCGATCGATCCACGACGCGAGTGAGGGCTTCGTGCCGTCGCCCGAGGCGCGGTGGATCACGGCGATCCCGACGCCGGGAGACGACCTCGTGTGCCACAACGACCTGGCTCCGTGGAATCTGCTGATCGGCGAGCGATGGATCTTCATCGACTGGGATGCCGCTGCGCCGAGCACGCGGTTGTGGGACCTCGCCTACGCAGCTCAAGCCTTCACTCTTTCTGACCCCGATCGCGTGCCCGACGAGGCGGCGGCCGATCTCGCGGCATTCGTCGACGGCTACGGCGCTGACGCCGAGCTGCGACGCGCGTTGCCCGCTGCGATGGTGGAGCGAACGGATGCGATGCTTCACCTGCTCGTCAGCTCGAGCGACACCGGCCTCGAGCCGTGGAGCACGATGCACCGCGACGGCCACGGCGAGCACTGGCGGGCTGCGGCCGCGTACGTGCGCGCTCACCAGCAGGTCTGGGCTGCGTCGTTGAACGGATCACTCTCGTCTGACTAAGGCCTGACCAGGCTACTTCCGGCAGAGCACCTGTTTTGTATTGCTACAATAGCGCCTGGAGGAACCATGACACTCAAGTACCAGCCCGGCACGGCGCTCACCGAGGTGGGCGTCGAGATTCCGAGCGAGGTCTTCTTCGGCACGCTGATCGGCGCACTCATCACCGGGTTTGCGGTGTGGGCGGTTCTCACGCTTCTGCAGTTTGCCGCCACATGGCGCGAGCCTGCGCGCGAGAAGCTTGTCAACAAGCTTGCCCTTCAGGTCAACCTGATGGTTCCCGACGACTTGCGGCCAGCGCTCACCCATCAGGTCGCGATGCGCGAGCGGGGAAGGCTCCTTGGCGGCGTTATGGCGATCGCAGTTTTCGCCGCACTCTTCCCGCCCTGGGTCGCAGTTCCGGTCGACCTCAGCCTCGCCGCCGGGCCGGTCGCAATCGGACTCGTCCTGGCTGGCGTTCAGCTCGGGGCCATCACTGGTGGCGCAATGGGCCGACGCTCGGCGGCCACGACTGAATCAGTCGCCCGGCTGCACGCCATTGGGCTCGCCGAGCTCGTACACCCCCTCGAACGCCGCATGGCGCTCGTCGCGGCGATCGTAGCCGTGAGCATCCCGACCCTTGCTCTCGTCGCGGTCTCGGTTCTGGGCGGGTCGACAATCGTGCCAGTCGAGGCACCGGCCTCAGCACTTGCCGTGACAGGACTCGCCGTGGGCGCGCTATACCTTGCGCTTCCAACGATCACCCGCCGTCTCGCCGCTCGGCGATCACTGCGCGGCGACACGAATGCACTTGCCTGGAGCGACGCCCTCACGGGCCGAGCTCTCAGCGATCTGCACTGGCTGATCGCGACCGGCGGAGGGCTCGCGGCATTTGTGTCGCTGCAGTTTGCTGGCCTGGCCCTGCCCGCTGAGGCCAGCCACGCAGCCGCCGTCGTCGGGAACGTTGTGGGTTACGCCGCGCTCGGTCTACTGCTGGTCACCATCGCCGTGGTGCTCACACGCTCGCCTGAACGCCATGTGCAGCGCACTCTGTGGCCCGAGCTCGCGATCGTTGCCGAGTAGGGTCAGCCCATGATCGTCACCGTCGACGGCTCGGCCTCAACGCCGCCCTACGAGCAGATTCGCGTGCAGGTGCGCGACGCGGTCGCGGGTGGCGCGCTCGCCGCCGGCGCGAAACTGCCGACCGTGCGCGCGCTTGCCGATGAGTTGGGGCTCGCGGTGAACACGGTCGCGCGCGCCTACCGCGAGCTCGAAACGGACGGGATCATCGAAACCCGTGGGCGGGCAGGCTCGTTCGTGGCACCGCAGGGCGACGCGGTGCACCAGCAGGCGCAGGTAGCGGCACGCGAGTTTGTCGAACGAGCCCGGCGGCTCGGGCTCGACGACGCGAGCGCGCTCGAGTTGGTGCGGGCGGCGCAGCGCGGCTGAGCATCCGTCGCTCGTCTCGCTATCGGATGCGCGACCGCGTCCGCATGACCGGCCGCAGCGCCCGGATCGAGCGCGCTCGCACCGCGCCCCGCCACAGCCCAGCGCCGTAAGCAAGGTCATCGAGGCGGCGCGCAACACCGAACTCGATGAGCCCCATGCCCGTCTCGGTGCGCTGGTGCTCGTAGATTGCATCCGCCACCGCGGCAACGACGGTCGCGCGTCGTAGCCGGCGCGACACGAGAGACCCGATCGCGGCGACCGGCCACCAGTGCCGCGTCAGCAGTTCGGCAGTCTGCGCCGTTGCCGCAAGCGCACCAAGCCCCGTGAGCCGCACGGCGATGCCCGCTCGATCAGGTGTGTCGCGCAAGCGTGAGCCGATGCGCACCGCGGCCACTGCTGCCGCGCCCGCTGCGACGGGCAGCGACCAGCAACGCTGGGCAATCAGGGCTCCGACGAAAACGAGAGTCCACGGCGTGTAGACGGCGGGGGCGACCGTGTCACCGTGGCGCGCGGCCAGATCGTCGGCACCGGTGCCGTAGAAGGCCTTGCGGCCAAGCCAGTCGAGAACGGTGCGGCGATGCTCATGACGCGCCTCGACCGCGGGCTCGTAGCGAACGCGCCAGCCTTGTTCGCAGAGCCGCCAGACCAGGTCGACGTCTTCGGCCACGCGCATGCCGGGTGTGAAGCCCGCTCCGATGGCCTCCACTCGCGCGACAAGACAAGCGGCGGGCAGCCACGACACCCGTGCTCCCGGGCGCACGTTCGCCGGCTCGGCGCCGAGGTCGAGCGACGACCGCGCCGCTTCGTAACGAGTGATCCAATTGGGGCGACTCTCGGGCTCGAGCCCCGCGATGCGCGGCGCGACAAGCCCGACCCGAGGGTCGGCAAAGTGCCGCAGCAATAGCGGCAGCGTGTCGGTGTCAATGACCATGTCACTGTCGATGAACGCCACGAGCGGGGTCGTCACCTCGGCAAGCCCGGCGTTGCGCGCCCCCGCCGGCCCGAGGTTCGCGGGCAACGCCACGAGCCGAGCGCCGAACCGTTCGGCCACCCGCCGCACGGCCACGGGGCTGCGCGAGCAGTCATCGACGACGACCACGGGAATGCCGCTCGGGATGCTCGCCAGCAGCCGCGCGACCGCTTCAGCCCGATCGTGCGCCGGCACGACAACTGTCACGGCCTGCGTCTCGTCGGCGAGCTTCGCCACTACGGGGTCAGCGATGCCCGCCTCGAGCAACCGCTCGGCGAGCGCCGCGGTCGCCGACGAGCGCACGACGATGTGGTCACCGTTGAACATCGACTGCGCAAGCGCGGTCAGATAGAGCACTCGCGTGGGCACGCCCCCGACCAGCGTCGCCCCGTGGTCGGCGATGTGTGTGCGCCGATTGAGTCGCACGGTGAAGCCGTCGGGCAGCCTCATCGACCCGACCGCAGCTCGCCGAGCACGCCAACGTCGTTGAGCCCTATGCGTGCCACAACCTCACTGACAATCAGCGCAAGTAGCGCCTGCCCCTCGGCCGCGTTCGCACCGCGCGGGTCGCCCAGCACGCCGCTCGGAGATACCTCTCGCAGTTTTCCCGCCCGCAAACGGGGCATGAGCTCGGCAATCGGCTCGGTCGCACCGGCGACGTCAGCGAACGCGCCAACCCGGGCCGGGTCGAGGTGCAGCATGAGCGACGTTTCTGTGCGACCCGCATGCGCGTCGCCCGGCGTGGAGCCGTCAGGCATTCCGAGTCCGAGCCACGCAACGTCGTGACCTTCAGCGCGCAGAGTCGGCACGACCTCCGACAGCGCGGGCGCGTTGCCGCCATGGCCCGTCACGAGCACGACTCGCGCTGCCCAGACCCGCGCCGAGCGCACGAGTTCAGTGATCAGCAGGCGGAGGGCATCCTGACCGATCGAGAGCGTGCCCGCGAACTGCTGGTGCTCCCCGCTCGAACCGTAGGCCACCGCGGGCGCGACGACCGCCCCCAGATGAGCACCCGCCGCGCGCACCACGGCCTCGGCAATGACGGTGTCTGCCGAGAACGGCAAGTGCGGGCCATGTTGCTCGGTCGAGCCGAGCGGAACGAGCAGCAATGCGCTGGCCGGCACCGAGGGCCAGGGCGCTGCATCCAGTCGCGTCACGACCCCACCGTAGCGGGCACGAGGGCGCCCCTAGCGGCTCTTCTCAAACCCCTCGGGCACATACAGATCGTCGCGCGTGAGCTCACTGAGCGAACCGCGACCCAGCCCGAGCAAGGCCGAGTCGATGCCGCCTCGCATGACGTCGAGCACGTTCTCGACGCCAGCTTGTCCGTTGGCGGCGAGCCCCCACAGGTAGGCGCGGCCGATCATGACAGCGCGAGCGCCGAGGGCGACGGCTTTCACGACGTCCGACCCACGACGCACGCCGCCATCGAGCACGACCTCGATCTGGTCGCCCACCGCATCGGCAATCCCCGGCAGCATGCGAATCGGGGCGGGAATGGTGTCGAGGTTGTTGCCGCCGTGATTCGAGACCGAAATCGTGGTCGCGCCGATGTCAATCGCGCGCTTCGCATCATCGATGCGACCCACACCCTTGAGCATGAAAGGGCCACCCCACTGCTCGCGCAGCCATTTCACGTCGTCCCAACTGGGCGGGGGCGTCATCATCCATTCGCCGTACGCGCCGAAGAACGTCGGGGGCTCTCCACCCGCCTTGGGCCTCAGGTTGGGCGCCTTCAGATCAGGAATGTGGAAGGTCTTGGCAAAACTCCACAGCCATGGGATGCGCGGCAGGGCGTGGGGAGCAAAGTTGATGGCGGCACCGAGCGTCAGCTTCTCGGGAATCTGAGGGCTGCCCCAGTCACGCCCATGCGAGAACGACCAGTCGAGCGTGGCGATCAGGCCTTTCGCTCCGGCGGCCTTCGCGCGCTCGATGCGGTGTATCATCTCGTCTCGCTCGCCGCTCCAATAGACCTGAAAGAGTGTGTTGGGGTTCGCGGCAACAACCTCTTCGACCGGCTTCGACGCAAACGAGCTGAGGCCCATGATGGTGCCGCGATTCGCCGCGGCGCGGGAGACCGCGATTTCGCCCTGCGGATGCACGGCCTGAACCCCCGTCGGCGAAATGATCACCGGCATAGCGATGTCGATGCCCATCACCGACGTCGAGAGGTCGCGTTGCGCGTGGTGATCGGCGATGCGGGGAGCGAATCCCAGCTCGCTATAGGCGGCGATGTTGTCGTCGAGCGTGACGCCCTTCTCTGATCCGGCGATGAGCGCTCCGTAGACCGGGGCCGGAAGCCGCTTCTTGGCTCGGCGCTGCGCTTCGGCGACCGTTTCGAACCAGGCGTTCTTGCTCATGCTGCCTTCTCCTTTGCTGCTCGTGCTTCTCGTGGTGCTGTCATGACGTAAAGATTCTGGTGAGAGCGGTGCCGACATCGCGATGCGTCAGCACCGTCTGGAGAACTCCTCGCCCCGCCCTGGTCAATTCTCGGGCCAGTTGCGCGTCGTGCTCGCCACTGAGGTCGAGCATCACATCGAGCCGAGGCAGGAGCGCCGCGATCGGCCGAGGGTCCGGGCCCGCGTTGTGGACGCAGTCGGAGAGCAACAAGACGCGAGCATCGTGTGCCGGCCGCTTGCGCAGCTCTTTCGCCGCGAGCTCGAGCGGGAAACCGACGTTCGTCAGCCCTCGGGCAGGAATGCTCGTCAGCAGGTCGAGTAGTCGATCGGGGCTCTGGTGCTGCCCAAAGGTCTGAAGCACGGCCGCGTCGGACCAAAAGGCGATGAGCGCAAGATCGTCGTTCGACAACTCCCCCGCGAGCGCGCCGACAATAGCCGCGGCGGTGCGAATGCGCTCCCCCTTCATCGAGCCCGAAACGTCCACAACAAGAACGAGTGCTCGACGGGTTCGCACGCGCTCGCGCACAATGATGTCTTCGTCGTCGGGCACCGGCTTCTCGGCGAGCATCTCGATCGTCTTGTCGAGGTCGATCTCGTCGCTGCCGCGCCGGTAGGGAACGCTCGCGAGCGCCCCCGAGCCGCGCTGTGAGCGCGAATCTTTCCTCGGTCGCGGAATCATGAGCCGTGAGGCGATCTGACGGGCGAGGGCACGAACCGCAGGGTTGAGGGTGCCCGTCGCTTCGATCGGCACCAGCTCGGCAACCTCGTCGGTGAAGCCCTCCGCTGATCCGCCCGGGCGTTGCTTCGCATGCCCCGGCCGGCTCCCCGGTCGAGAACGAAACACCATTCCGGCTCCGCCCTGACCCGGCTCGAAGACCATCGGCTTTGCATCGAGCTGCTTCGGCGTGCGCGTCAGCGGTCGCGAGGCCGAGGTCGACCGTTGATCCGAGCGCTTGCGCTGAATCGGCGAGTCGAGCTGGACTTCTCTTCATCCCGGCTCGGCTCGGGCCGGATCCAAGATGAAGCGGTCTTCCCAGATTTCCCGCAGCACTGCTTCCGGCGAAATGTCGACCGCCTCGTCGATGTGAATGCGCCCCGAAAGCGACACCACCATCGCATCGAAAACCAGCTCGGGGTACCGCTCATCATCACGCGAGTCGATCGACCGAAGCCCAGCAAGCTGCCCGGCGATGGCGACGAGGTCGATTGCGCCGCGCACACTCGACCCTTGCCGGACATACGGATGCTCGCGCGTCGCCCGCGTCACCGCGACCGCGTCAGCCACGAGCCGGTCGGCCAGCGCACCCTCGGGCTTCGCGCGCAAGTGCACGATGGCCTCTTCGGCATCGGCATTCTGATAGTCGACCGAGAGGCGATTGAGGCGGTCGGTAATCGACGACGAGAGCTTGGTGGTGCCGACGTTGTCGTAGGGGTTCATCGAGGCGATGACCCGGAAGGTCGGCAGCGCCTCAATCATTCCCACGCGAGGAATCGCCAGTCGCCGGTCGGCCATTGCCGTGAGGAGTGTGTTCAGGGTGTCGTCGGGGGCCCTGTTGAACTCTTCAATGTAGAGAAAGCCGCCCGTTTGCATTGCTTCGGTGAGCGGCCCGGGCACGAAGTTATCGGGCGAATAATCTTCGCGCAGCACCCGCGACGGATTGTGATGCCCGACGAGTTTGGCGGGGGTGAGGTCGGCGTTGCCCTCGACGAACATCAGGGGAATACCCCACTCGTCGGTGATCGCGCGCAACATCGTGGTTTTGCTGGTACCAGGGGGGCCTTCGAGCACGATGTCGCGCCCCGCCGCGACGGGCGCGAGCG
>CALRMP020000018.1:0-42901 GCA_943369205.1 Gulosibacter massiliensis
TGCGGGGCAAGGCGGAGAAGGGCGCCGCGCGACGCACGTGATCGAACCACTGCTCGACGTCGCAGGGTTCGAGAGCGACGTGCGCCACCGTCTGCTGGGCGAGCACGTCGAGTGGGTTGGCGAGCACGTGCAGCTCTTCGATGAGCCCGGCCGTCATGCGCTCACTCGTGACCGTGGCGTGCAGCACGTCGAGCCGGTGCTTGGGCACGAGCACGCCGCGGCTGATCTCACCCACCTGGTGGCCGGCGCGGCCGACGCGCTGCAGGCCGCTCGCGACGCTCGGCGGGGCCTCGACCTGAATCACGAGATCAACGGCACCCATGTCGATGCCGAGCTCGAGGCTGCTCGTCGCGACGACGCAGCGCAGGTGGCCGGTCTTGAGAGCCTCTTCGATCTCGCCGCGTTGCTCTTTACTGACCGAGCCGTGGTGCGCGCGGGCAAGTAGCTCGTCCGACTGCTCGCGCGCGGCATAGATCTCATTGAGCCGGGAAGTCAAGCGCTCCGCGAGTCGACGGGAGTTCGCGAACACGATGGTCGATCGATGCTCGAGCACGCGGTCGACGATGCTCTCTTCGACGTGTGGCCAGATCGACGGAGTCTGCGCGGCACCCGACCCGTCGAGTGCGTCACCGATGATCGGCGGCTGCGTCATGTCGTCGACCGGAACGACCACGCTGAGGTCAAAGGTCTTGGCCGCCGGCGGCTGGACGATCGTGACGGGCCGCCCCCCGCTGAGGTACCGGGCGACCTCGTCGGGCGGTCGCACCGTCGCCGACAGCCCGATGCGTTGTGCGGGGCGCGCCAGGCGCGCGTCGAGCCGTTCGAGGGTGAGGGCGAGATGCGCCCCGCGCTTGGTGCCCGCGACGGCGTGCACCTCGTCGATGATCACCGTCGTCACGCCAGCGAGCGTTTCGCGCGCGCTCGCCGTGAGCATGAGATACAGGCTTTCGGGAGTCGTGATCAGGATGTCGGGCGGCGACTTCTGTAGCGCGCGGCGGTCAGCACTCGGGGTGTCGCCGCTGCGCACGCCGACCGTGATCGTCGGTGCGATGCCGCCGAGCCGAAGCGCCGTCTGGGTAATGCCGATGAGGGGCGAGCGCAGATTGCGCTCGACGTCGACGCCGAGTGCCTTGAGCGGGCTGATGTAGAGCACGCGCGTGCGGTGCATCGGGTCGTCGGGCGTCACACTCGCTGCGAGTCGGTCGATCGACCAGAGAAAGGCGGCGAGGGTCTTGCCCGAGCCCGTCGGAGCGATGACGAGCGCGTCGCCTCCCGATTGAATCGCGTTCCAGGCGCCGAGCTGTGCGGGTGTCGGGGCGGCGAACGCTCCGCCGAACCACTCGCGCGTGGCGGGCGCGAACCGGCCCAGCACGTCGTCGGGCGCGGGCGCGGTCATCCGTCTATTGTCGCCCTGCCCGCTGACAGCGAGCGCTCAGGCGTATTGCGCGCGCAAGAACGCCAACACGTCAGCGAGCTCGGCCTCGCTCACGCTGTGGCCGAGGCCCTCGTAAATGCGTTCGGTGAGCGTGACGTGGTGCGGCAACCCGCGCTGCGTTGCCGCAACGAACGAGTCGGGAATCACCGCGTCGTGCGTGCCTCGGCCCCAGAACACCGGTGGCGCGAGGTCGGCCAGCCGCGCATCGGCGGGTGCCTCGCCGGGAACAACGAAGCCCGCGAGCGAGACGGCGTAGGCGAAACGCTCGGGGGCGTGCCGCATGAGGTGGATGCTCATCGCCCCACCCTGGGAAAACCCCAGCAACCCCACCGAGGTCGCCTGCACTCTGTCGAGCCAGTGCAGCACGCCGCGCGCGGCCGCGTCGGCGCCGTCGGATCTGCTCTCGTTCGTCGCGCCATTCAGGTCGTACCACGCGTAGCCCGGGCCGGCGGGCAAGGGAGCGCGCAAGGCGGCGATGACGGGCTGCAGCGGCAGGTGCGGCGCGAGCCCGAAGAGGTCACCTTCGTGCGAGCCATAGCCGTGCAGCAGTACGAGCAGGGGCCGGTTGGCGCGTTCGGCTGCGGGGGCCGACCACAGCACGGCTCCCTCATCGATCAACTGTATGCCACTCATGGGTTCCATCGTGTCAGGTGTGCCCGTGCGGGGCCCGAACGGGTCACAATGGGGCATGGCCTCTGTACGCACCCCCGACCCCAACCCGGGCTGGCTCTCGGACGACGAGCTCGAGCAGATCCGGCAGCGACTGCCGCTGGTCTATGTCGAGGCGATCCCGGTGCGGGTCGACGGCATGGGCTCGGTGACCGAGGTGGGCGTGTTGCTGCGGGTCAACGATGCCGGCAGCATCACCCGCACGCTCGTGAGTGGCCGCGTCATGTACGGCGAGACTCTGCGCGACGCGCTCTTCCGCCACCTCGAGAAAGACCTGGGGCCGATGGCCTTCCCGCAGTTGCCCGCGTCACCCACGCCGTTCTCGGTCGCTGAGTACTTCCCGTTCCCGAGCCCGACGCGCTTCAGCGACGACCGGCAGCACGCGGTCGCCCTCGCGTATGTCGTGCCCGTGACCGGCACGTGCGAGCCGCGTCAAGATGCCCTCGAGCTCACCTGGATGACGCCTGATGAAGCGGCCTCGCAGCGAGTTTCTGACGAACTCGAGGGCGGCCGAGGCGCGCTGCTTCGAGCCGGCCTCGCGTCGGTCGGGGTGTTGCCCTAAAGGTGAGCGCGTGCACCCCCCGAATTGGGTGCCCGGTGACACCCTCCCGGGGTACACCCCTCGCGCCGCCGCCGCGCTAGATTGAGAGGAGTTCGCTAAGGAGCGAGCTGTTCTCATGTCGACCGCGCAGTGTCACCCACTCTGCTGGCCGGTCGGCACCCCCGGGGGGAAAAGAAGCATGGCCGTTCGATCACCACGTCACTCGCTCAGACGCCGCTTCATGCCGAGCGTGGCGGTCGTCGCACTCGTGACGCTCTTCGCGCCGTTCATCGCTTTCCAGCCTGCTGTCGCTGCCGAGGGCGACCCCGACGAGCCGGTGCTCGTCCAGTTCGAGAAAGACGCTATTCCTCCGGCGTCTCTCGCTTCCGTCGGGCCGGCAGAGACCGTCACCTACCAGTTCACGATCAACTGCTCGTCGCTCACGACCGACTGCCTTGATCTGGCCCTCACCGACACCATTCCCGCCCCCCTCGTCTTGCAGTCGGTCTCGACGGCGCAGTCGATGACCTCGGCGGAGGGCTTGAGGGCCTGCAAGCGGGCACCGGCATTCAGATCAACGCCACGGCAACCGTGCCGGCGAACCTGTCGGCCGACTTCGATGGCGTGATCCTTCCCAACACCGCGACGGTGACGGTGTCCAACCGCGAAGACCTCACGCTGACCCCGCCGCGACCGAACATGATCGAGTCGAGTGCCGAGGTGCGTCTCGAGGTCGATCGCACGCTCGCCTCGCAGATCACGAAGACCATCACTCCCGACAGGTCCACAGCCATCGAGGGCACCCCTGTCGCCATGGCTCTCGGCGCGACGAACTCGAGCAACGGCTCGGTCGACTCGCTCGTCATTCAAGAGCCCGCCAACCTCGCATCAACCGTTCTTGACACGCTTCAGCCCACTGGGCTCAGTGGCGTGACGTTCCCTTCGGGTGCCGACCGCATTCAGGTCGACTGGTACGACGGAACGGCCTGGACCGACGGCGCGCCGTCGGCGACCGCAGCATTGCCGAACGGTGTCGCCACGGCCGACATCCAGGCCCTGCGGTTCGTCTTCACGAGCTCGACGGGCGGCCGCATCGCAATCGGCGGCACTGCTGCCATCACCCTGGATGCTGAGCTCTCCGCCTCTGCCGCCCTCGTCACCGAAGACACGACGGTCGTCAATACCGCGTCATCGTGGGTCACGTTTGGGGCCGACACCACCCCGCCTGTGCAGGCGAGCGATTCCATCGTGATCGGGCCGCCGAGCATCCGCCCCCTCGCGACGAAGCAGTTCGACACGACCTACGTCATCGGCGGCCAGCAGGTAAAGGTGACCCTTGGCGGTTCGAACGGCGGTGACTTTGGGCTCAAAGAGCTCACCGTGACCGAGCCGGCACCGGGCAGCACGTCTTTGCCCGACCAGGGGCTGAGCTTCGACGCGTGGGTGACCGCCGACATTGAGTGGCCGATCGGCGCGACGAGCGCCGAGGTCAGCTACTGGTACGCGGGCGATCTCGACTTCAGCGCACCCATCACGACGACGACCGTCGACACCCTCCCTGCGCCGGTTGATCCCGCAGCGGTGACCGACATTCGCGTGCGGTTCCTCAGTACTCTTCCTCAGGGCATGGCCCCTGGGCAGTACACCGTGCTGCCGTTCCTCGCGACGAGCGACCCCGTCGCGAGTGACATCACGACCGTCAACGAGGTACGGGTCGACGTCGTGACCGTGATCGACGAGACCGACTTTGCCGTCGCGACCGATGACCTCACGCGTCGAACCGCGCGCGTCAACACCGAGGTCAACAAGGTCATCACCCCGTCTCAGCTCTACTCGTTCGACGGTTCTGCGACAGTTGTCTCGATTCCCGGCCGCATCACGCGTCTCCCGGTGGGCGCGAACGATCCAACAGCGTCGACCGTTGGTGCAACCTCGCTGACGATCACTGACCCGCTCGACGCAAACACCGACGAGTTCTGGAACTGGTTCAACCTGTCGGCGATCGTCGCGACGGCTGTGCCGGGCAATACCCTGATGTCGGTCGAGTACTGGGACGGCACCACGTGGCTCGCGCTTCCCGGCGCAACCGACATCGCGGGCCCCGGATACTTCTCCACGACAATCGACCCCGCGCTCCGCGAGGTGATCGAGGGTGTGCGCTTCGAGTTCCGCCACGCTGACTATGACACCGATGGCACGCTGCTCGTGCCGGGCTTCAGCGTGAAGCCCAACCTCTACATGACGTTGCGCGATCAGTTGCGCGACGGTACGGGTGAAGCGGCATCGGATACCCGGGTTGATCCGATTGTGATCGAGAACTTCGCGCAGAGCCGCGTCGTCAACCCCACGACTGATCCGAGTGAGGCGACTGCTGACGACGTCGGCGAAATCGAACTCTTGCCGACGGCAGACGTCGAGGGCATCGACAAGGAGTGGCTCCCGGTGCCAAGCACAGGCACGGAGGCAGTGATCGCGCGTTCGTTCGACCAAGCAACCACCCGCATCAGTTGGGGCACGGGCGGCGTGCCGTTTGACACGGTGGTGGTCTCTGACACCGCCGACGACCCCTCGACGACGCCGGTTGCCGACACCGTCTTCGAAGCGTTCGATCTCGTTGCGATCGAACCCATTACCGAGGACATGGACCCGTTTCTCGTCTATGACCAGGTCAGGGCAGTCGAGCTCTACATTCCCGGCTTTGGCTGGGTGGCAGCAGAGGGCGATCCGTGTGCGGCCGATGCCTGTGATGGCACGTTCCCCGGTTACACCCTCACGGACGCCGAGAGCGCGGCAGCGACGGGAGTGCGGTTAGCTTTCGAAGAGAGCCCGACTCGTGACGGTGTGGCGATCACCGACGAAGAGTCTCCACCGGTCGGCACCGGCGTTGCACCCTCGGTGACGCTCGATCGTGTGATTGAGCTCGTGTTCGAAGTGCGTGACGTTCGACGCTCAGACTCGTCGGTCGCCGTGCTCGGAACCACCCGGGAGGCTCTCTACAACGTTGTCGGCGAGTTCGGCACAGTCCGCAATACCGCTCGCGTCGACGGTCGTGACGCCACGGAGGCAGTCGTCTTCACCCAGACCGTGGGCGACAACATCATCATTCTCGACAGCCCCCTCACGGTGGCGATCACGAAGTCGTGGGTCGATGGCCCTCTCGGAACGCCTCCCGACGGGACACCGCAGGCGCTGTACCCGCGCGCTCGCATGGTGATCGTTGCAACGAACGAGTCGGGGACGCGCGTCAATGAACTGTCCGTTCTCGACCCGGTCGCGGGCACGGATCCGTTCGATGCCGTCAACCTGTTCGACTTCGTGACGATCAGCGTGCCCAGCGGCGCGACGGCCACCGAGGTGCGGCTTGAGCGCGAGAGCGGCGCGATCGACGTTGTCACCCGCGCTGCAGCACTCGCGCTGACGTCGGCGCAACTCGCCGACGTCGTGGGCTTCGAGGTCGTGCACACGGGTCGTATCGCGGTTCAAGCCAACACCCGCATCGTTCTCGACACGCAGTTGCGCGACGAGTTGCGCAGCGCACCGGGCACGGTCGTGGATTCCACGAACAGCGCGATCGTCGATAACACCGCCGAGGCTCGCATTGTCGACCCCGGCGGCGTGACGGTGCCCCCCGGTTTGGAGACGGTCAACACCGTTACGGCACAGGCCTCAGCGTCAGTTGCCGTCGAAGACTTCACGTACGGGGTCACGGCGACCAAGGGCATTGTGGCCGACACCACAGCGACTCCGTCGACACCAGCAACGCAGATCGAGGGCAACTCGCGCGTCGCGTCCATCACGCTGACCGGTCAGCCCTCGGGAAGCGTTCGCTCGACCGACATGCTCTTCGAAGACATCAGCCCGAGTTTCTGGAACGCCTACAACTTCACGGCACTGGGCTCCAACTCGCTCTCCATCCCCATCAACCGGGTGAAGCTCGACGTGCTTATCGGTGTCGACTACGTCATCGACGGTCTCACGGGGGACATCACCGCCGAGTGCGGCGGCAGCACGAACCTCGAGCCCTGTTGGGTCGAAGGAACGTTCGCGAGCTCGCACGCGCTGCCGACCTTGCCACCGGGGGCAACGACCGCGGACATCCGCGGAATCCGCGCTCAGTACACCCGCGATGATGGCGCGACGTGGGAGCGCCCTTTCAACCCCGCGCAGACTTTGCGATTCACGGTCACGCGCCGCGATGTGCTCGTTGCACCGGTCGGCGAGCCCGTGCCCTCAACGCTCTACGTGTTCACTCAGCCGGCCCCCGGCGAGGCCACTGCTGGCGTCTTCACGAACGACCTCACCGTCACCGCGTGGGCCGACAACGGGGTGGATGATCCGATCTGGGAAGCCACCGACGACGACACGAAGCAGATTCTCTTCCAGCACCGACCGGCCAAGGTGCAGATCATCAAGACCCCGTTCGGCCCGCTGACGCTCGGCGAACCGATCCCGTATGAGATTGAGGTGACCAACCGCGGTACCGGTCTCGACAAGGAGCTGACGGGGCTCGAGATTGTCGACCTGATTCCGGTTGACGTTAATGGCCCGCAGCTCGTCCTGCCGACGGACCCGGAAACCGATCTGCCCCTTGACCCGAACGATGTCGTCACCATTGAGGTCGTCGACGAGTCGAACAACCCCGTGACGGCCCCGAGCTTCACCGCCGTGCTCGGCACTGCCGAGGTCACCGGTCAGCCATTGACGATCACCATCGACCCCAGCTTCGTGCTCGAGCACGACTGGGAAATGACGATTAGTGCGCCGATGCTGTTCCGCCAGTTCTTCGAAGCAGGCAGCGAGACGGTCAACTTTGTGCTCAACACCGCCACAGTGACGTCCGATCAGCCGTTCGACGAGTGCACGGAGGCGACCGACGGCGTACTGCAGGCGACGATTCTTGAGGTCGCATCCTGCAGCGCAACGACCCGCGTCTGGGCATTGCCGAGCGCACCGATGAACATCATCAAGGGAGTTAAGGGCGTCGAGGCAGGTCCGCTCGATGTGAATGGTGACCCACTGCTCGACGGCCTGGGTGTGCCGTTTGATGACCTCGGCGTCATCCGCACGGTCAACAACGGCGCTGACTGCAGCACCCCCACGCTCAACGTTGACGGTGAGTTGTACTACCGCTACCCGTGTGTTCCGATCACGCGCCCCGGAGGCACGTCGGAGTGGGTCGGCAACTTCTTCAATGCCGGCAACGTGCGCGTGCACCAGATCTCGTCGATTGACGTGCTGCCGCGCGAAAACGATCGCGGTGTCATCATCAACGACCCGCGCAGCTCGCGCTGGGCGCCGGTGCTGCTCGAGCGCCCGCGCCTCATCGGATACCCCGAAGAGGCCATGACGGTCTACTACACGAGCCGACTCGACATGGCGACGCCCGCGTGCAACGGTGCCGACATTCAGAACGACCTCGGCATGAGCCCCACGAGCGACCCGCCCATGGTTGAGTCGTATTGGCCCTGTGTGACCAGTTCGGCACCCGGCGGGCTTCTCGACCGCGCCAACGCCACGACCGGCTGGCAAGTGATGCCCGACGTTCCCTCGGCGGCGCTCCTCGAGAGTGTTGTCGCGCTCAAGTTCGTCATCGACTTCGAGAACGGTGGCATCACCCCCGTCGGCCTCGCCCCCGGTGAAGAAGTGACGGTGGCCTACCGCATGCGCACGGCTTCCGAGCCGGTCTTGCGCGAGACCAACGCCAACCTCGCTCGCGACTCGATCGCGTACAACTCGATCGCGGGTGCCGCCAACGGTTTCGACGGTGTGATTGACCTTCCCTATCGATTCGTGACCGAGCCTCGGAAGGTGGGCATTGCGCTCGCCACCGGCGCGATTGACGTGTCGAAGATCGTTGATGGTGTCGGCGCTGCCTTTGCGCCGGACGACTTCGCCATCGACGTTGCGTGCACGGTCGACGGCGAGCCGATCTCCTTGCTCGACAGCACGGGAGCGAACCGCTCGCCGTTCACGATCGTGGGCGGCGCCGCGCCGACGCGCATCCTCGGCATTCCGCTCTATGCAGAGTGCGCCATCAGTGAAGCTGGGACGGCAGGGGCGACAACGACCACGGCTCTGCCGCAGACGGTCACCGTGCGGTCACTCGACTACAGCCCATCGACGGTCTTCAACCCGCGCCCAGCGTTCGTCGATCGCGACCCGATCGAGCTCAGCGAGGTCACTAACACCTACGAACTCGCTGGTCTGACGATCACGAAGACGGTCGACATGAACGGTGCGGTCAACGCTGCCGGACAGCCGGTCATGCAGACCGGGTTCGACTTCACGATCGCCTGCACCTTCGATACCGGGTCTGGGCCGGAGCAGCTGACCGTTTCGCCGGCGACCTTCACGCTCAACAACGGGGAGTCTCGCACCTTCACGGGTCTCCCCGCGGGAGCAGTGTGCACCGTCACGGAGACCGAGACTCGCGGTGCGACGGTCACGACGATCATCACGACGGGTGGGGCTGCCGCACCAGATCCGACCGGCGCTGTTGCCGTTGTGACGCTCGCGCCGAACGACGGCCTGGGTCAGGTCACCAACGGAGTTGCCTACACGAACGACATCCCGGTCGGCTCGCTGCGGGTCAACAAACTGATCAGAGGCGCCGCCGCGACGTCACCGTACGCCTTCGGCTACGGGCCGTTCAGCGTTCAAGTCAGCTGCACGCGTTTCGGAGTCAACGTGTGGCTTGGCACGCTCACGTTCACGCCGCCGAACGGCTTGGTGCAAGATCTGAATCAGACGATCAACAACATCCCTGCCGGATCACGGTGCACGCTGACGGAGCCCGTCAACGGCGGAGCGACAAACGTAACGATCGAGGGTGCGATCGACATCGTGGGCAACTCGACGGTTGCGCGCAACGTGACCAATCGCTTCGACCTGGCATCGCTCACCGTGGGCAAGGCAGTCGCGACGGCAGCCGAAGATGAAAACGGAAACCCGGTGTACCCGGTCGACCCGTTCGAATTCTCGGTGGCGTGTACGTTCCGCGGGGCCACGGTCATCGCCGACACCTTCGCGGCGTCGCCCATGACGTTCGAGCTGCGACACAGCGAGACGCGAACACTCACGGGAATTCCCGCGGGCTCGACGTGCACCGTGACCGAGACGAACGATCAAGGCGCCGATTCAACCTCGATCGCCCGAACCGTCGGCAACACGTCGACGTCGATTGATGGCACAACGACGACCATCGCGTCGATGGCGGCCAACACGGGCACAACCCAGGCGCCGATCACGCGGAACTCGACGCAGTTCACGAACCGCTACGGCGTCACGAGCTTCACGATCTCGAAAGACGTGATCGGTGGAGGCGGCACGCAGTTCGCCCCGGCGGACTTCACCGCCCGACTCGAATGCACCGCGCCGGTCCTGGGTGAGTCGTACAGCGGCGACGTCCTTGTTCCCGCCAACGGCTTTGTCACGATCGAGAACCTCGCCGATGGGTCGACGTGTGACGTCGTCGAGGTGAATCCCGATTCGACCGGGGCCGACGCCTGGCGCATCGTCGACGCTGAGAGCAACGTCATCAGCGGCCAAGACATCGTCATCACCGCAACCGAACCCGGTTCGGTGACCCTCGAGAACTACTACCTCACCGGCGAATTGGCGGTCTCGAAGAGCGTGATCGGCGCGGGCGCTGCCTACGGCGACGGACCGTTCGAGGTCACCTTGACGTGCGAGCGCGACAACGAGCTGATCGACATCCCGGGCGGCGCGACGCGCGAGATTCTCGGCGGAGCAACCGTGAGCTACACCCTGCTCCCGTCGGGGGCCGAGTGCACTCTGACCGAGAGCGTCCGCGGCGGGGCGACCTCGAGTCGCATCCTCGATGAGAACGGTGCTGAGCTGACGAGTGATGTCACGACCGGCTACACCTTCACGGTGTCGGTTGATAACACGGATCTCGTCACCTTCGACAACCAGCCGCAACCCTCGCTCGAGGTTGAGAACACCTTCGAGTTGGCCGGCCTCTCGGTCACGAAGACGGTGCTGAGCGACGCTGCGGCCGAAGACGGTACCCCCATCGGCTACGGTCCGTTCCCGGTGACGGTGGCGTGCACCTTCGAGGGCGACGACGTGTTCGGCACGAACTACAGCGCCGCATTGCCGATGATGAGCGACCTCGACAACGGCGAGACCTGGCAAATCGAGGGTCTGCCCGAGGGCGCAGAGTGCACCATCACGGAGACCGACACGATGGACGCCGTCACCACGCGCGTGTCCACCGTGGTCGACGGTGGTGCTCCCGATGTCACGGACGGCGCGACGGCGACCATCACGCTCGGCACGATCACTGCCGCGGAGATTGAGAACGACTACACGGTCGGCTCGCTTGAGCTGAGCAAGTCGGTCATCGGCGCCGGAGCGGACGCGTGGGCGGATGCTCAATTCACGATCGACGTCACGTGCGAGCTCGACGACAGCACCGGCGAGCGCACCGTCTTCTCCGACACCTTTACCTTCATGCGCGGAGACGACCCCGTCACGATTGACAACATCGCGACGGGCGCCCTGTGCACCATCACCGAAATGGCGACCGGCGGTGCGTCATCGACCACCGTGACGATCGACGGCAACCTCGTTGACGGCACGACGTCAGATGTTCTCGTGGCCGATGATCTGATCGAGGCGACCGTGACCAACACCTTCGCGCTCGGCGAGGTGCAGGTCGAGAAGCTTCGTGACGGCGATGGCGCTGCGACGTGGGGCGCGGGCCCGTTCGAGGTCGAGCTGACCTGCGTGCGCGATGTCAACGGCGTTGAGCAGAGCGTCACCATTCCGGGTGGGGCGACACGCGAACTCTCGTCGGCAGGTGTCTACCGTGCCACCTACGAAGGCCTTCCGCTCGACGCCGTGTGCTCGATCATCGAGACCCAATCGGCGGGCGCGACGAGCACGAGCGTCGATGTCCTCGAGGTTGTTGTCGCAGCCGACCCGGTCGGCTTCACGGTCACAAACACCTTCGATGTCGGCAGCGTGCTCGTCGAGAAGACCTTCGAAGGCGACGGCACGGGAACGTTCGTGCAGGGTCCGTTCGAAGCGACCCTTGCCTGCACGCTCGAGATCGACGGAGTCGTCACCGAGCTGCCGATTCCGGGTGGTGCCGCTCGCGAGCTCACCGAGCTCAACGGTTATCGCAACACGTGGACGCAGATTCCGGCAGGGGCCGAGTGCACCGTGACCGAGACGCGAACCGGCGGCGCGACACGCACCGAGGTCACCGCGGGCGAATTCGTGGTCGTGGCCGACGAGCAACAGACCGTCGGGATCGTGAACACCTTCGCACTCGCCGCCTTCTCCATCACGAAGGATGTCACGGGTCCGTTCGCCAACGAAGCACGCGATGCGGTCTTCATCATCGAGACCTCGTGTGTGTGGGATCGCGACGGTGTCCTCGTGCCACTGCCGCCCGATGGCTGGCCTGTGCCCGACCCCGGTCTCGGCGGCGGCTCTGACCCCGTCACAGGCACCGACCCGCCGACGAGCGTGCGGTCGGAGATTAGCGACGGCACCACCGTGACGTTCGAGAATCTGCCGGCAAGCTCGGTCTGCTCGATCAATGAGGTCGACAGCGGCGGAGCAACGGCTCAGTTGGTGTGGGTCGGCGGAGTGCTGCAACTCGGCGACCTCGTGCTTGCTGACGGGCTCACCGATTCCACGCTGTCGAACGTCTTCATGCTGACGCTCGCCGACACGGGTGTTGAGATCATGCTGTGGCTGTGGGTGATTGCGGCGCTGATCTTCGGTGGCATCGTGCTCACGGCCATTGCCCGCCGCCGGGCCATAGCGAACTAGCGCCTCAGCACCTCGGTGCAGAGACGGCCGGGCCCCGGCAGAGCGGATGCTCTCCCGGGGCCCGTGAGCCGTGCTTGCTTGGTGCGGCGCGCGTCAGCGCCCGCGGCGCTGTCCGCCCGTCGAGTTGCTGCGCACGACCTGGCCGACGCGGATTCCGCCTGTCGAGCCAGCGCCGCTCGGGGCCGACGCGCGGCGCGAGCCCTGCGTGCTGCGCGCGGGTGCCGCCGCGGCAGCATCGTGCGTGCGTGCGCCCGAAGGCGTGCCGTTCGTGCGTGCAACCGGCGTCGAGCCGCCCGCGCGCGCGGGCGCGACGTCGGTGCGACGCTGCGACGAGCGCTGGCCGCTGTTCGACGAGCGCTGGCCGCTGTTCGACGAGCGCTGGCCGCGCTGACCGTCTGTGCTGCCCTGGCCCGAGCCCTGGCCCGAGCGGTTCGCGCGCTTGCGCTGCGCGTTGGCTCCCTGCGAGGTGCCTCCGCCTTCGGGCTGACGCTTCAGCACGGCCGGAAGCTCGTGCTCGGCGACCTTGGGGGCGACGTCGCCGATGAGGCGCGTGACCGCCGGCGAGGTCGAGGTGACCTGCTGGGGCTGCACGCGGATGCTCGCCTTACGCAAGAGGTCGGCGGTCTCGCGGCGCTGTTCGGGTAGCACGAGCGTCACGACGTCGCCCGCGGCTCCGGCGCGGGCGGTGCGCCCCGAGCGGTGCAGGTAGGCCTTGTGCTCGGTGGGCGGGTCGACGTGGATAACGAGTTCGATGTCATCGACGTGCACACCGCGTGCCGCGACATCCGTCGCCACCAGAACACGCACGCTGCCGTCGCCGAAAGCGGCGAGGTTGCGGTCGCGGGCCGGCTGCGACAAGTTGCCGTGCAGGTCGACGGCGGGAATGCCCTCGGCCGTGAGCTGCTTCGCGAGCTTCTTGGCTGTGTGCTTCGTGCGCATGAACAGAATGCGCCGGCCGCTGCCGGAGGCGAGCGCGGTGATCATGCGCTTCTTCTCGTCAGTGCCCGAGAGCTCGTACACGTGGTGGGTCATGTCGGCGACGGGCGAGTTGGCTTCGTCGACCGAGTGCGTAACGGGCTCGTGCAAGAACTGCTTCACGAGCTTGTCGACCCCGTTGTCGAGGGTCGCGCTGAAGAGCATGCGCTGGCCGCGCACGGGCGTGGCCTTCAAGATGCGCGTGACGCCGGGCAAGAAGCCGAGGTCGGCCATGTGGTCGGCTTCGTCGAGCACGGTGATCTCGACGGCGTCGAGCGAGACGAAGCCCTGCTTCATGAGGTCTTCGAGGCGGCCGGGTGCGGCCACGACGATGTCGACGCCGCGCTGCAAGTGCTGCACTTGCTTGCCCTGCGAGACGCCGCCGAAGATCGTCATGGCACGCATGCCATACGCCTCGGCCATCGGCTCGATGACGGCGAGAATCTGGGTGGCGAGTTCGCGCGTCGGGGCGAGCACGAGGCCAAGCGGCTTCATGGGGCGACGAGCAGCGCCCGTGCGCATGCCGAGGCGCGCAACCATCGGAATCGAGAAGGCCAGGGTCTTGCCCGAGCCCGTCTTGCCGCGGCCGAGCACGTCGCGGCCCGCAAGGGTGTCGGCGAGCGTGTCGACCTGAATCGGAAACGCCTCGGTCTTGCCCTGTGCCTCGAGAACCTCGACGAGCGGATAGGGCACGCCGAGCGCGCTAAAGGTAGAGGGTGAGGTGTTCATGGTGGTGGTGCCTTTCGAGCGTGCGCGATTCCGAGCATCCGTGACCGAATTGTCAGGATGCTCTGCGCGCGACAAGCGCGCGGCAACAGGAATCGAAGTGGCGACGGCGGCAATGGCCGACATCGTTCGCCGTGAGAAAGTGTCGAACCGCTCCGGTGCGCGAGTCGGTGCGCGGCGGGCGGGAGGAGAAAGCGTTCTACGACGCAGGAGAACTGAGAACAGTTCTGCCTATGGCTCCACCGTAGCAGGTCGCCCTGTGAGCACGGCCTTAGAGCACCAAGCGCCCGTCGCCGTAGCGCTCGCCGACCGGAATCTCGACGTCGACGACGTTGCCGGCCGGGGCGAGCGGGCATGCCCACGCTTCGTCGTAGGCGCACGAGGGGTTGTAGGCGAAGTTGATGTCGATCACGAGCGACCACGGCGCCCGGCCTCCGCCGAGGTCGGCGCCCTTGACGGTGTCGAGGAGGTAGCGGCCGCCACCGTAGGTGCCTCCCGGCACGCGCGAGAGGGCATCCCGCACCGGAACGAAGAGTCCGCCGCCGTAGGAGGCGAGTCGCCAGACATCGAGCGAGCCGACGCCGGGCACCTCGACGAGGCCGATCCGCTCGAACGGCACGACCCCGTCGGTGCCGGTGGTGACCTCGAGGCGCGCAGGCTCCGCATCCTGAATCACGCACTCGAAACGCCACGCGGGGTCGTAGGGCTTCACGCGCAGGCCCGTGAAGGCGTCGCGGTCGGCGGGCAGCAAGGGCGAGGCGGGGTGGTGGGCGAAGAGCTCGTCGCGCGTGCGGCGCCAGTGGTCGTGCGCGGCGGGCAGGTCGGTCGCCGACCGCACCTCGGCATAGAGTGCGGCGATGCGGCGTCGCCAGTCGGCGACGGAGAGCGCACTGACGGCACGGTCGGGGCTGATGGATGCGCCGCTCACGCCGCCTCGCCCGTCGAGCCCGCCACGCCGAACTGCGCGGCCCACCCGGGTGCAAGCCGCCGAAGCGCGCGAGCCCGCAGTTGCCAGAAGAACCAGAACCCCAGCCACGCGAACGGGGTCAGCACGCCGGCGCCCACCTCGAGGGTGTCGCGAAAGCGCGTGCGCGAGTCGGTCGCGGAAGCATCGGCGCTGATCGCCATGCGGTGATGCCACGTCGAGACGATGCGCATGGCCCCCGTCAACGGGCCGCCCTCGTCGTGCACGACGCGCGTGCCGTCAGCGAGCGTTTCGTCGCGCAGGCCGATGAGTTGCGTGCCCATGGGCACGATGCCGAACATGCGCAAGCGCACCCTGTGCTGGGTGTCAGCCCAGCGCTGCGGAAACCCGCCGGGCTCGAGTGACTCGGCGGTCGTGATCGGCCCCGACACCGCGCGAAACACCTCGGGGGAGTGCACTGCCTCCCACGCCGCGTCGGGCGGGCAGTCGAGAGTCAGGTCGAGTTGCACACGCATGTGATCAGTGTGCGGCACGTCGATACGATCGACCTGTGACCGGCCTGCATGCAGCTGACGAGCCCGACGCCCAAGAGCGCTACCAAGTGCGCTTCGACGTGGGGCTCGATGGTGCTCGGCGCATTGGCGCATCGGCCCACTTGCTCGTCTGGTGCGACGGCCTCGCGACCGAGCCTGTGCCGACCGATGCCCTGCCGCCCCACCTCGAGGTGATCGATGCGCGGTGTGGTGCCGCGTCCGCTATCGCGCAGCGGTTGCTCGAGTTGCAGGCCGCGCGCGGCGAGCGCACGATGGTCGCGGTCGTGGCAGCTGGTTCGCCGGTGGAGGCTCCGGAGGGCATCCCGGTCGAAGACCACTTGCTCGCGGGCGCCGTGATCGACGCGCTCGGCGCGGTCGGCATCGACGCCACGAGCCCCGAGGCGGCCGTCGCCGCCGCGGGCTATCAGGGCTTGCGCGGCGCCGTCGCGCACATGCTCAGCGCATCGGTGGGCGGTCGCGCGCTGGCCGCTGCCGAGGGCCCCGCCGCCGTGATCGCGGCGCGAGCGCGCTGGGAATCGACCGAACTCGTGGTGCTGCGGGAATTCGATCTGCCAGCCTGAGGTTGTGCCCACTGATCGGCACCACTCGACCACAGGAGGACCCATGAAGGCTCACGTCAACGGCACCGTTATCGCCGAAGCTCCCGAGAGCGAGCTCATCAAGATCGAGGGCAACTGGTACTTTCCGCCGTCGAGCATCGTCGACGGTTTTCTGTCGCAGAGCCCGACGCCGTACACCTGCCCCTGGAAGGGCGAGTGCCAGTACTTCACCGTGACCGTCGACGGCCAGGCGCTGCAGGATCGCGCGTGGAGCTACCCGACCCCCTACCCCAGCGGCATCGAGCGCGTCGGCAAAGACTTCAGCAACTACGTCGCCTTCTGGAAGGAAGTCACCGTCTCGGAGTAATCCGGTCGAGACACGCGAGCCTTACGAGGCGCGCGAGCGCAGGGTGAGTGCAGGCTTGTGCGGCGCGTGATCGCGCCACGTGATGATGGCCGCAGGGCTGAAGCCACGTGAGCATCGCCCGCACGAGACCTCGCGACTGGGGCGCCGGAACCGCACGAACTCGTGCCCGCTCGGGCACGTGCCGCGCCATCGTGCTCGCTCGTCGGCGATCGGCCCGTCATGGGTCGTTCCGCCGACGTAGCCGAGCTCGCGTGCGATGCGTCGCCATTCCGCGCCGTGGCCCGTGCCCGGGCCCGCGAGAGCGTGAGCGACTTCATGCAGCAGTGTCTGGTGGATCGCGTCGTCGTCGAAGCGTTCGGCGAGGTGACGCGACACCGAGATGCGCTTGCGCCGGAAGTCACACAAGCCGGCGCGACGAGTGGCTCGGTCGAAGGCGAAGCTCCACGAGTCGTCGAGGTGCAGCGCGATGAGGGCCTCGGCCCAGTGCTGCACTCGTCGTAGCTCGCTCACGCCGTCGATGGTAGGCCGCACCACCGACACAGCGCCTGAACGCCGCGGCGCGGCGGCGGTCTACTCGCGGGGCTGCAGGCTGACGACAATGAGCCGGTCGTCGTCGGGCCCCGGGCGGCCATTCGCGTCCGTGTTGCTCGTGATGATGAGCAAGGTGCCGTCTCCGGCCGAGACGGCATCGCGAATGCGCCCGAGCTCGCGCACGAAGTACGCCGTGCCGACCGACGGGTCATCAATGTCGATCACCCACAGCCGCTGCCCGCGCAGCGACGCCAAGAAGAGCGTGTCGCCGACGATGCCGAGACCGCTCGGACTGGCCTCGCTCGTCGCCCACTGCTCTACCGGGTCAACGTATCCGGCACGCCCGCCGATGCCTTCGACCACGGGCCAGCCATAGTTCGACCCCGGCTCAATGCGGTTCAACTCATCCCAGGTGTTCTGGCCGAGCTCGGCCGCCCACAGTTGCCCCGTGCGGTCGAACACAAGCCCTTGGGGGTTGCGGTGCCCGAGCGAGTAGACGTACGAGCCCGAGAAGGGGTTGTCGGCAGGAACATCGCCGTCGGGCGTGAGGCGCAGAATCTTGCCCGCCAGCGATCGAGTGTCTTGCGAGAGTCCGCGCACCTGGGCGTCTCCCGTGGTGGCGTAGAGCATCCCGTCGGGCCCGAATGCGAGACGGCCGCCGTTGTGATTGCGTGCTTTCGGGATGCCCGAGATGAGCACCTCGGCCGCGCCGAGCGCATACGACCCGGGTGCGCCGGTGAGCGGCATGCGCACGATGCGGTTGTCCGAGCCGGACGTGAAGAAGGCGTAGAGGTAGGGCGTGCCGGTGTCGCGCGCCGCGATGCCGAGAAGCCCGCCTTCACCACCGGGAACCACCCCAGCGACCGTGCCGACGACGCGCGTCTCGCCGTTGGGCATGAGCTCAATCACGCGTGCCGTGTCGCGCTCGCTGATGAGGGTCGACCCGGTCGGCAGCGGTGCGATCGACCACGGTGTGCGCGGCCCGGTGACGAGCAACTCGAGTTCGCCGCTGGGAAAAACTGATCCCAGATCCGAGGCCGAGGGCGCTGCGGGCGAGGCGGTGTTCGACGGTGAGGGGTCGGGGGCGACCCCGGTGGGCAGGGGTGCAGGGTCAGAGACCGGCACGCAGCCGCTGAGCGCGAGCAGCGCGGCAAGCGCCATGACGGTGGCGCGAAGAACCGTGCGTGTCATGATCTTCCCCCGATCGCGTCGTGCCTATTCTGCCGCTAGTCGCCTCGGCGCTGCGTCGTGAAGAGCCCCGAAGACGGAGCCGGTGACGGAACGGCGGTCTGATCGCTCACCACCGGAGCACCGGCGATCCAGCGCGCGAGGTCGGCGCCGGCCGTGACGGTTGCGGGGTGCGGCCCGCGCGCCATGAGGCGGGGCATCCACTCGAGCGGCAGTTCAGAAGCCGAGCCCACGAGAACCACGTTTCCGAACCGTCGCCCCTTGAGCACTCCCGTTTCGGCGAGCGCCGCGACATGCGGCAGCACGAGCTCAAGGGTTGCCGCCTGCCCGCGCGCGAAGGCCAGGCCAGGTCCGTCGGCGATGTTGACGGCAACCATGCCGCCCGGAGCGAGAAAGGTTTCAAGTTCGCGATAGAACTCGACGCTTGTCACGTGCGCCGGAATGCGTGCACCCGCGAAGACGTCGACGACGATGACGTCGACGGCGCCGTGCAGGGCGGCGGGGAGGCGCGCGAGCGTGCTGCGGGCATCCCCGTAGCGAACCCTGATTCCCGACTGACGAGGCAGCGGAAGGTGCTCGCGGACGAAGCCGACGAGTTCTTCGTTGAGCTCGATCACCTGTTGGCGCGAGCCGGGTCGGGTGGCGTGAATATAGCGCGGAAGGGTCAGCGCGCCGGCCCCGAGATGCAGAGCTGTCATCGGCTGCCCCGGGTCGCCCCACTCGTCGATGACATGCCCGATGCGCTGCACGTACTCGAAGAACAAGCGAGAGGGGTCATCGAGATCGACGTGCGACTGCGGGGTGCCGTCGACGATGAGGGTGTAGCTGCCGTCGGCCCAGCGGTCTGGCTCGATCACGGCCATCATTCCGTCGGCGAGGCGCACCTGCGAAGCGCTCGTCATGCCCGACAGCGTGTCACATCAGGCGTGGGTGGCGACCATCGACCACGCGAACGGCGAGGTTATAGCGCAGCGAGACGGATTGGTCAAGAAAACGACTGGACACAGCACAGATAACGCCTCTAGTATTGAGGTTTGCGCTCCCATGTCTGATCAGCCGCCATATGGCGGGCGGCGATCGAACCCCGAGTATAGCGGCGGGGTGGATTCTTCGTGAGAAGAACCCTTGAGGTTTTTTGGCGCTTCCACTCGACCGCACTCACCTGTCGACGATCGACAGAACCCGGGCTTCGACCGCCCACGGAGGTTAGTTCCTTGGCTGCTGCGCGCACCGCTAAGACCCAGTCCCTCAAGAACGGCCGCACCGCATCGCGGGTGTCCTTCGCCAAGATCAGCGACACGCTGACTGTTCCCGATCTGCTGGCACTGCAGACCGAGAGCTTCGATTGGCTCGTCGGAGGTGACGGCTGGAAGGCTCGACTCGAGGAGGCGGAGGCTGCCGGTCGCACCGATGTTCCGTCGCGGAGCGGGCTCGACGAGATCTTCGAAGAGATCTCGCCCATCGAAGACCTCGGTGAGACGATGCAGTTGTCGTTCACCAACCCCTACCTCGAAGAGCGGAAGTACTCGATCGACGAGTGCAAAGAGCGTGGCAAGACCTACGCGGCTCCGCTCTACGTCGAGGCCGAGTTCATGAACCACATGACTGGTGAGATCAAGACGCAGACGGTCTTCATGGGCGACTTCCCGCTCATGACCGAGCGCGGCACGTTCATCATCAACGGCACCGAGCGCGTCGTCGTGTCACAGCTCGTGCGCAGCCCCGGGGTCTACTTCGAGCGTCAACTCGAGAAGACGACCGACAAAGACGTCTACACCGCCCGCATCATTCCGAGCCGTGGTGCCTGGCTCGAGTTCGAAATCGACAAGCGCGACCAGGTCGGCGTGCGCATCGACCGCAAGCGCAAGCAGTCGGTCACGGTCTTCCTCAAGGCTCTGGGTCTGACGACCGAAGAGATTCGGGAGAAGTTCGCCGGGGTCGACTCGATCGAGCAGACGCTCGAGAAAGACGCCATTCTCACCAAAGAGGAGGCGCTCAAAGACATCTACCGCAAGCTCCGCCCGGGCGAGCAGGTTGCCGCCGAAGCCGCGCGTGCGCTGCTCGACAACTTCTACTTCAACCCCAAGCGCTACGACCTCGCCAAGGTGGGCCGCTACAAGCTCAACCGCAAGCTTGGTCTCGACGCGCCTTTGAGCGACTCGGTGCTGAGCGTCGACGACATCGTCGCGACGATCCGCTACATGGTCTCGTTGCACGAAAACCTTGCGACCATGCCCGGCGTGCGTGCGGGCAAGGCCATTGACCTACGTCTCGACGTCGACGACATCGACCACTTCGGCAACCGTCGCATTCGCGCGGTTGGCGAGCTGATCCAGAACCAGGTGCGCACGGGCCTCAGCCGCATGGAGCGCGTGGTGCGTGAGCGCATGACGACGCAAGACATCGAGGCGATTACGCCGCAGACCCTGATCAACGTGCGCCCCGTCGTTGCCGCGATCAAGGAGTTCTTCGGCACGTCTCAGCTCAGCCAGTTCATGGACCAGAACAACCCGCTCGCGGGTCTCACTCACAAGCGTCGCCTGTCTGCGCTCGGCCCGGGCGGTCTGTCGCGTGAGCGGGCGGGTGTTGAGGTGCGCGACGTGCACCCCTCGCACTACGGCCGCATGTGCCCGATCGAAACGCCCGAAGGCCCGAACATCGGCCTCATTGGCTCGCTCGCATCGTTCGCCCGCATCAACTCGTTCGGCTTCATCGAGACGCCCTACCGCCGCATCATCAAGGGCAAGGTCAGCTCGACGATCGACTACTTGACCGCGAGTGAAGAAGACGACCACGTCGTGGCCCAGGCCGGCGCGCCGCTCAACAAAGACGGCTCGTTCGCCGAAGACCGCGTGCTCGTTCGCCGCAAGGGCGGCGAGGTTGAGCTCGTTCCGTCGGAGCAGGTTGACTACATGGACGTCTCTCCGCGCCAGATGGTGTCGGTCGCGACCTCGCTGATTCCGTTCCTCGAGCACGACGACGCGAACCGCGCGCTCATGGGTGCGAACATGCAGCGCCAGGCCGTGCCGTTGCTCCGTTCCGAGTCGCCGCTCGTCGGAACCGGAATGGAGAGCTACGCCGCCGTCGACGCCGGTGACGTCATCACGGCGACGGCTCCCGGCGTCGTGCAGGCGGTCTCGGCCGACTCGGTGACCGTGCAGCTCGACGAGGGCGGCACGCAGGACTACGTATTGCGCAAGTTCGACCGCTCGAACCAGGGCACCAACTACAACCACCGCGTTGTCGTCAGTGCGGGCGACCGCATTGAGGTCGGCGAAGTTATCGCCGATGGTCCCGCGACCGAGAACGGCGAGCTCGCGCTGGGCAAGAACCTGCTCGTCGCGTTCATGTCGTGGGAGGGTCACAACTTCGAAGACGCGATCATCCTGAGCCAGAACCTCGTGAAGGATGACACGATGTCGTCGATCCACATCGAAGAGTACGAAGTGGATGCTCGCGACACGAAACTCGGAAAAGAAGAGATCACGCGCGACCTCCCGAACGTGAGCCCCGAGCTGATGGCCGACCTCGACGAGCGCGGCATCATCCGCATCGGCGCCGAGGTCCGACCCGGCGACATCCTCGTGGGCAAGGTCACGCCCAAGGGTGAGACCGAGCTCTCGGCCGAAGAGCGACTGCTGCGCGCGATCTTCAACGAGAAGTCGCGCGAAGTGCGCGACACCTCGCTCAAGGTTCCCCACGGTGAGCAGGGCACGATCATCGGCGTCAAGGTGTTCGACGCCGCCGACGGTGACGACGAGCTCGGCTCGGGCGTCAACCAGCGGGTCGTCGTCTACATCGCTCAGAAGCGCAAGATCTCCGAGGGCGACAAGCTCGCTGGCCGCCACGGCAACAAGGGCGTCATCTCGAAGATCCTCCCCGTCGAAGACATGCCGTTCCTCGAAGACGGCACGCCGGTCGACATCGTGCTCAACCCGCTCGGTGTTCCCGGCCGCATGAACTTCGGCCAGGTGCTCGAGATCCACATGGGCTGGGCAGCATCGCGCGGCTGGAAGATCGAGGGCAACCCCGATTGGGCCGAAGGCATTCCGGCGAACGCTCGTGAAGCGGTGCCCGGCACGAAGATCGCCACGCCGGTCTTCGACGGCGCCCGCGAAGACGAGATCGCCGGTCTTCTCGACTCGACGCTCCCGAACCGTGACGGCGTGCGCATGATCGACTCGACCGGTAAGGCGCGTCTGTTCGACGGCCGCTCGGGCGAGCCGTTCCCCGACCCGATCTCGGTCGGCTACATGTACATCTTGAAGCTGCACCACTTGGTCGACGACAAGATCCACGCTCGCTCGACGGGCCCCTACTCGATGATCACGCAGCAGCCCCTGGGCGGTAAGGCCCAGTTCGGCGGCCAGCGGTTCGGCGAGATGGAGGTGTGGGCTCTCGAGGCCTATGGAGCCGCGTACGCGCTCCAGGAGCTTCTGACGATCAAGTCCGACGACATCCTCGGTCGCGTCAAGGTCTACGAGGCGATCGTCAAGGGCGAGAACATCCAAGAGCCCGGTATTCCCGAGAGCTTCAAGGTGCTCATCAAGGAGATGCAGTCGCTGTGTCTGAACGTGGAAGTGCTGTCTGCCGACGGCACCCCGGTCAGCCTGAAGGACACCGATGACGAGGTCTTCCGCGCAGCGGAAGAGCTGGGCATCAACATCTCCACCCGCTTCGAGTCCTCGTCGATCGACGAGATCTGAGCCGGCCGGTATTCCCGAGACACTGACGACAGTTAGAGAAGAGAAACTCGTGCTCGACGCAACAACCTTCGACTACCTCCAGATCGGCCTGGCGACGGCCGACGACATTCGCAAGTGGTCGCACGGCGAGGTCAAGAAGCCGGAAACCATCAACTACCGCACGCTGAAGCCGGAGAAAGACGGCCTCTTCGGCGAGCAGATCTTCGGGCCCTCCCGCGACTGGGAGTGCTCGTGTGGCAAGTACAAGCGCGTGCGCTTCAAGGGCATCGTCTGCGAGCGCTGCGGGGTCGAGGTCACGAAGTCGTCGGTGCGCCGTGAGCGCATGGGCCACATCGAGCTCGCCGCTCCCGTGACGCACATCTGGTACTTCAAGGGCGTGCCCAGCCGACTCGGCTACTTGCTCGACATGGCTCCGAAAGACCTCGAGAAGGTCATCTACTTCGCGGCCTACATGGTCATCTCGGTCGACGAAGATGGCCGTCACGCCGACCTTCCTGGGCTCGAGAACGAACTGCGTCTCGAGATCAAGACCCTCGAAGGCCAGCGCGACAGCGGCATCGCCACGCGCATGCAGAAGCTCGAGACCGAGCTCGCCGAGCTCGAGGCCGAGGGTGCCAAGGCTGACCAGAAGCGCAAGGTCAAAGACGCGGGCGAGAAAGAGATGGCCCAGCTGCGCAAGTCGTTCGACGAGCAGATCGGTCAGCTCGAGCGTGTCTGGGAAGACTTCCGCACGCTCAAGGTCGGCGACCTGAAGCCCGAAGACGCGGTGTTCCAAGAGCTGCAAGACCGCTACGGGCTCTACTTCGAGGCACACATGGGCGCCGAGGCGATCAAGAAGCGCCTCGAAGCCTTCGACCTCGCCGCTGAGAGCGAGCTGCTGCACGAGCAGATCGCCGGTGGCAAGGGCCAGAAGAAGATCCGCGCGATCAAGCGACTCAAGGTCGTCAACTCGTTCCTGCAGACGGGCAACTCGCCGGCCGCGATGGTGCTGGATGTCGTGCCCGTGATTCCGCCGGAGCTTCGCCCGATGGTGCAGCTCGACGGTGGCCGGTTCGCCACGAGCGACCTCAACGACCTCTACCGTCGTGTCATCAACCGCAACAACCGTCTGCGGCGCCTGCTCGACCTCGGTGCTCCCGAGATCATCGTGAACAACGAAAAGCGCATGCTGCAAGAGGCTGTCGACGCGTTGTTCGACAACGGCCGCCGTGGTCGCCCGGTCACGGGCACGGGCAACCGCGCACTCAAGTCGCTCAGCGACATGCTCAAGGGCAAGCAGGGCCGGTTCCGTCAGAACCTGCTCGGCAAGCGCGTCGACTACTCGGGCCGTTCGGTCATCGTCGTCGGCCCGCAGCTCAAGCTGCACCAGTGTGGCCTGCCCAAGCTCATGGCACTCGAGCTGTTCAAGCCGTTCGTCATCAAGCGCCTGATCGACCTGGGCCACGCCCAGAACATCAAGAGCGCGAAGCGCATGGTTGAGCGGTCGCGGCCGCAGGTGTGGGACGTGCTCGAGGAGATCATCCGTGAGCGTCCCGTCCTCCTGAACCGTGCGCCCACGCTGCACCGCCTCGGAATCCAGGCCTTCGAACCGCAACTCGTCGAGGGCAAGGCCATTCAGCTGCACCCGCTCGTGTGCGCGGCGTTCAACGCCGACTTCGACGGTGACCAGATGGCTGTGCACCTGCCGCTCTCGGTCGAGGCTCAGGCCGAAGCCCGAATCCTCATGCTCGCGTCGAACAACATCCTCAAGCCGTCTGACGGCCGCCCGGTGACGGTTCCGACTCAAGACATGATCATCGGTCTGCACCACCTCACGACCGTGCGCGAAGGCGCAGCGGGCGAAGGGCGTGCGTTCTCGTCGGTCGCCGAGGCGATCATGGCGATGGACCAGGGCTCGCTGCACCTCAACGCTCCCGCGCGCATCCGACTGCTCGGCGAGAAGTTCGCCGAGGGTCGCGAGCTGCGCGAGACCACGCTGGGTCGCGCATTGTTCAACGAGTTGCTGCCGGCGGACTACCCGTTCGTCGACGACGTGGCCGACAAGGGCACCATCTCGCAGATCGTCAACGACCTGGCCGAGCGCTACCCGAAGACGATCGTGGCGGCGACCCTCGACAAGGTGAAAGACGCCGGCTTCTACTGGGCCACCCGATCGGGTGTCACGGTGGCGCTGAGCGACGTCGTCACCCCGCCGAAGAAGAAGCAGATCGTTGCGGAGTACGAGAAGCGCGCCGCGAAGATCCAGGCTCAGTTCGACAAGGGTCTGACCACCGACGACGAGCGTCGTCGCGAGCTCGTCGAGCTGTGGACCGAAGGCACCAAGGCGGTCAACGACGAGATGCGGGCGAACTTCCCGGTCGACAACACGATCAACCGCATGGTGACCTCGGGCGCACGCGGTAACTGGCTGCAGGTCGGCAACATCGCCGGTATGCGCGGCCTCGTGTCGAACCCGCGTGGTGAGATCATCGCGCGACCGATCATCAACTCGTACCGCGAGGGCTTGTCGGTGGCCGAGTACTTCATCGCCACCCACGGTGCTCGCAAGGGTCTTGCTGACACCGCGCTCCGCACCGCTGACTCGGGTTACCTCACGCGTCGACTGGTTGACGTCGCGCAAGACGTGATCATTCGCGAAGAAGACTGTGGCACCTCCAAGGGCCTCGACTTCCCGATCGCGCACGAGGTTGACGGCGCGTGGGTTCGCGACGAGAACGTCGAGAACCTCGTGTTCGCGCGCACGCTTGCCGCTGACGCGGTGAGCCCCTCGGGCGAGGTCATCGCTCAAGCGGGTGCCGATGTCGGCGACGTGCTCATCGACGCGCTCGTCGAGGCGGGCGTCAGCGAGATCAAGGTGCGCTCGGTGCTTACGTGTGAGTCGGCGGTCGGCGTCTGCGCCGCCTGCTACGGCCGCTCGTTGGCGACCGGAACCCGCGTCGACCTGGGTGAAGCCGTCGGCATCATCGCGGCCCAGTCGATCGGCGAGCCCGGCACGCAGCTCACCATGCGCACCTTCCACACGGGTGGTTCGGCCTCGGCCGACGACATCACGCAGGGTCTTCCCCGCGTGACCGAGCTCTTCGAGGCTCGCACCCCGAAGAGCGCGAGCCCCATCGCCGAAAGCGCCGGTCGCATCACGATCGACGACACCGGTGCTCAGCTCAAGATTGTGCTCACGCCCGACAGCGGCGATGACGAGGTGGCCTACGCCGTCTCGCGTCGCTCGAACCTGCTCGTCGAAGACGGGCAGCACGTTGAGCTCGGTCAGCAGATCTTCGAGGGTCCGGTTGACCCGAAGGAGGTTCTGCGAGTGAAGGGCGTGCGCGCCGTTCAGCAGCACCTCGTTGAGGGCGTGCAGGGCGTCTACCGCTCGCAGGGTGTGCCGATTCACGACAAGCACATCGAGGTCATCGTGCGGCAGATGCTGCGCAAGGTTACCGTCGTCGACCACGGCGAGACCGACCTGCTGCCGGGTGAGCTCGTCGACCGCTCGAAGTACAACACGCTCAACCGCGCGGCGCTCGCCGAGGGCAAGAAGACCGCGTCGGCGCGTCAAGAGGTCATGGGTATCACCAAGGCCTCGCTCGCGACCGAGTCGTGGTTGTCGGCCGCCTCCTTCCAGGAGACGACCCGTGTGCTCACCGAAGCCGCCATGCAGGGCAAGCGCGACCCGCTGCTCGGCCTGAAGGAGAACGTGATCATCGGCAAGCTGATTCCGGCTGGAACCGGCCTGCCGAACTACCGCAACGTGACGGTCGAAGCAACCGACGAAGCGAAGGCCGAGCGGTACCCCAACCGCATCTTCGCCGACGACTCGACCTTCACCGAGGCCGACCTGTCGTTCGTCGACTTCGACTCGTTCTCGAGCGACGATGTCGCGCCGGGAACGTACAACTGATCTCGCCGGCTACCCCGCGCTACCGCTGGGTCCACACCCCCGGGTGCTGAACCAGCGTGGTCGCGGGCCCGGTATTCACCCGACGGCGCGCAAACCCGCCGGGTTGACCGTGCCGTGATCGCCATCGGGCCGGTCATGTTCGGCGTACTCGGAGCGGCCGTCGGCTCGTTTCTCGCCGTCGTCATCGACCGGCTGCCAGCGGGGCTTTCGGTGGTGCGACCGCTCAGCGACTGGCGCACCCGATCGAGGGTGCTCTCGGGCCGGCATGCCCTTATCGAGGTGGTGACGGCTCTTGCGTTCGCCGGCCTCGCCGGGTGGCAGCTTCCGGTCATCGCCGAAGCCCCTTCGGCCGCGGCGGCGGTCGCCGCGACTCTCGTGCTGGTTGCGCTGCTCTACTTCGCCGCCATCTCGATCACCCTGGCCGCCATCGACGTGATGACACATCGGCTGCCCAACGCGATCGTGCTGCCGTCGTACATCGTCGTTGCACTACTGCTAGGTGTGGCAGCGATCGCGGCGGGAGATCTCGAGAGAGCGGGCCGTGCTGTGGCTGGCGCGGGTGTCTTGTTCGTGTTCTTCTTGATGCTGACCGCCATCTCGCCTCACGGTATGGGAATGGGCGATGTCAAGCTGGCCGGGGTCATCGGCCTCATGCTGGGTTGGTACGGCTGGGGGGCTCTCGCTGTCGGCACTCTCGCCGCTTTTGTGCTGGGCGGTGTGGTCAGTGTCGCACTGATGCTGCTGCGCCGAGCGGGTCGCAGCACCTCGATTGCATTCGGGCCATGGATGCTCGCTGGGGCCTGGGTAGCAATCGTGCTGGGCGAGCCGATCGTGCGTGACCAGCTCGATCAGCTGGCCGCCGCCCTCGATCGACACCTGGTGTTGGTAGGGTGACGCGTTCGTATTCCCCGTGAAAGGACGCGTCATGGCCACCCAGTCTTCGTCCGAGCCCACCGCCAACGACGACGCAACCCCACCGTCTGTTGATGAGACAGCGTCGTCGTCGGCCGCTGAGCCCACGCCGCCGCTGAGCACGACCGCAGAGACCGAGCCGACACCCGCGACACTCGCTCAGCCGACCGTCGTGTTCGTGCAGGCACCCCAGCCGCCCAAGAAGCGCGGCGCGCGGGGTGTCGGCGCCCTGGTTGCTCTGCTCGGTGCAGCGCTGTTTGCTGCCGCCTACGCTCTGCTGGTGGTGCTGATTGCTGCCATCAGCTCGCCCGCCGGCGTCACCCTCGCCCTGCAGTACTTCTCCTCGGTCACCTTCTATGTGCCCGTGATCGTCTTCTTCTTGGCCTACCTGTTGCTTGTGGTGATCGTGAACCGCAGCGGATGGTGGGCGCACGTTCTCGGCGGCTTCATCGTCGCGATCGTCGTATGGGTGGGCTTCGTGGGCGCGGCCATCATCGCGGCGGGTGCGTTCGGGGGCTCGGCCGCAGTCGTCAACGCCGTCGTGCTCCAACAACTCGCCAACCCGCTCGGCTTTGCCGCCGCCATCGCGGCACGCGAAGTGCCCATCTGGGTGGGAGGCCTTGTGTCACGGCGCGGTCGCACCGCGCGCGTGCGCAATGCAGAAGCACTCTCGGCATACGAACAGAAGCTCGCGGATCACCGCGCCACCCTGGGTACCAACACCGCCGTTTGACCCCACCACCTTCGGGGTCTACCCTTAGGAGCGTGTGTGCTTTGGCGCACGTCTGTGCTGTGCCGTGAAAGCGGAGCAGCAGGCGGCCGAGGCGCACACTGAGGGTCCCTGACGTTCCGACCGCCTCGGCGGGCGGACACATACCCCCACGGCATATTCGTCACCGAGTGAGCGTGCTCACTGGGCCGGACGGATTCGCGTGAGCCCGGTCGCGACAAACGTTGCGGGCGGGGACTTTTCAACCGCAACCGCTGTCACCGTGCAGCACATATGAGGAGCAGTTTTGCCCACTATTCAACAATTGGTCCGCAAGGGCCGCTCGCCGAAGGTCTCGAAGACCAAGGCTCCGGCCCTCAAGGCCAACCCGCAACAGCGCGGCGTCTGCACGCGCGTTTACACGACGACCCCGAAGAAGCCCAACTCGGCTTTGCGCAAGGTTGCTCGCGTCAAGCTCAGCAACGGTACCGAGGTCACCGCCTACATTCCCGGCGAGGGCCACAACCTGCAGGAGCACTCGATGGTGCTCGTGCGTGGCGGTCGTGTGAAGGACCTGCCGGGCGTGCGTTACAAGATCGTGCGCGGCGCGCTCGACACCCAGGCGGTCAAGAACCGGAAGCAAGCGCGTAGCCGCTACGGAGCGAAGATGGACAAGAAGTAATGCCTCGCAAAGGACCAGCAGCCAAGCGCCCTGTCGTCGCAGACCCCGTCTACGGCGCCCCGATCGTCAGCCAGCTCGTGAACAAGATCCTTCTTGATGGCAAGAAGGGCCTTGCCGAGCGCATCGTTTACGGAGCGCTCGAAGGCGTCACGGCCAAGAATGGCCAAGATGCTGTCGCGACGCTGAAGAAGGCTCTCGACAACGTGCGCCCCACCCTCGAGGTGCGGTCGCGTCGCGTCGGTGGCTCCACCTACCAGGTGCCCGTTGAGGTCAAGCCGCACCGCGCAAACACGCTCGCTCTGCGCTGGCTGACGAGCTACGCCAAGGCGCGTCGCGAGAAGACCATGACTGAGCGCCTCATGAACGAGATTCTCGACGCATCCAACGGCCTGGGTGCCGCGGTGAAGCGTCGTGAAGACACGCACAAGATGGCCGAGTCGAACAAGGCGTTCGCGCACTACCGCTGGTAAGCCTTCGGCTTCCCAGCGGTAGTGCGCCGGGCTGAGCTCGCAGCGGGGCCATTTCTGGCCCCGCTGCGAAGCCCGGGTGGCGGCCCGTCCCGGGCCGACACGGGGTAAACCCAGCCAACACACTTGAGCAAGACACCACTGACGAAATACTGAAAGTAAGGACATCCCCGTGGCACAGGACGTGCTCACCGACCTGAACAAGGTCCGCAACATCGGCATCATGGCTCACATCGATGCCGGCAAGACGACCACCACCGAGCGCATTTTGTTCTACACGGGCATCACGCACAAGATCGGTGAGGTGCACGACGGCGCCGCGACGATGGACTGGATGGCGCAGGAGCAAGAGCGCGGCATCACCATCACGTCAGCGGCCACGACCTGCTTCTGGAACAAGCACCAGATCAACATCATCGACACCCCCGGCCACGTGGACTTCACGGTCGAGGTCGAGCGTTCGCTGCGCGTGCTCGACGGTGCTGTCGCCGTGTTCGACGGCAAGGAGGGCGTTGAGCCCCAGTCAGAGACCGTGTGGCGTCAGGCCGACAAGTACGACGTGCCGCGCATTTGCTTCGTCAACAAGATGGACAAGCTGGGCGCTGACTTCTACTACACCGTCGACACAATCGTGAAGCGCCTGGGCGCCAAGCCGCTCGTGATCCAGCTCCCGATCGGTTTCGAGAACACCTTCGAGGGTGTTGTCGACCTCGTCGAGATGCGCGCCCTCACATGGCGCGGCGACTCGAAGGGTGACGTCGAGATGGGCGCCAAGTACGAGATTGAGCCGATTCCGGCCGACCTCGTCGACAAGGCCAACGAGTACCGCACCGCGTTGCTCGAGGCCGTCGCCGAAACCGATGACGCGCTCATGGAGAAGTACTTCGGTGGCGAAGAGCTGACCGTGGCCGAGATCAAGGGCGCGATCCGCAAGCTCACTGTCAACAGTGAGATCTACCCGGTGCTCTGCGGCTCGGCGTTCAAGAACCGCGGCGTGCAGCCCATGCTCGACGCCGTTGTTGACTACCTGCCGAGCCCACTCGACGTTCCCGCCACGGTCGCTCGCGACCCGCGTGACGAAGAGAAGGAGATCCTCCGCAAGCCCGACGCGAAGGAGCCCTTCGCGGCGCTCGCGTTCAAGGTTGCCGTTCACCCGTTCTTCGGCCGCTTGACCTACGTGCGCGTCTACTCGGGCGCCATCGACTCGGGCGCTCAGATCGTGAACTCCACGAAGGGCAAGAAAGAGCGCATCGGCAAGATCTTCCAGATGCACGCCAACAAGGAGAACCCGGTCGACTCGGTCACCGCTGGCCACATCTACGCCGTCATCGGTCTGAAGGACACGACCACGGGTGACACGCTGTGCGACCCGAACAACCAGGTTGTTCTCGAGTCGATGACCTTCCCCGAGCCCGTCATCGAGGTGGCCATCGAGCCGAAGACCAAGGCTGACCAGGAGAAGCTCGGCACGGCCATCCAGAAGCTCGCCGAAGAAGACCCGACGTTCCGCACCGAACAGAACCAAGAGACCGGTCAGACGGTCATCAAGGGAATGGGCGAGCTGCACCTCGACATCTTGGTCGACCGCATGAAGCGCGAGTTCAACGTCGAGGCGAACGTCGGCAAGCCCCAGGTGGCCTACCGCGAGACCATCAAGCGCACGATCGAGAAGTTCGACTACACCCACAAGAAGCAGACGGGTGGTTCGGGTCAGTTCGCAAAGATCCAGATCAGCCTCGAGCCGCTTGAGGTCACGCCCGAGACGAGCTACGAGTTCGTCAACGCCGTCACGGGTGGTCGCGTTCCGCGCGAGTACATTCCCTCGGTTGACGCGGGAATCCAAGACGCGATGCAGGTCGGCGTGCTCGCCGGCTTCCCGACGGTGGGCGTCAAGGCGACGCTCATCGATGGTGCATCACACGACGTCGACTCCTCGGAGATGGCGTTCAAGATCGCCGGCTCGATGGCCTTCAAGGAGGCCGCGCGCAAGGCGAACCCCGTGCTCCTTGAGCCGCTCATGGCGGTCGAGGTGCGCACCCCCGAGGAGTACATGGGCGACGTCATCGGCGACCTCAACTCTCGACGCGGTCAGATCCAGTCCATGGACGACGCGACGGGCGTGAAGGTTGTTCGGGCGCTCGTGCCGCTGTCGGAGATGTTCGGGTACGTCGGAGACCTTCGGTCGAAGACCTCCGGACGCGCCGTTTACTCCATGACGTTCGACAGCTACGCGGAGGTCCCGAAGGCTGTGGCCGACGAGATCGTCCAGAAGAACAAGGGCGAGTAATCGCCCGACCTGCGAGGGCTCGCCGAGCCTGAGTACGATACATACACACCAAATCGCGCGGCGTCTCAACACCGGATGCTGGGCATCAAGTCCTGAGGAGGACCCACAGTGGCTAAGGCCAAGTTCGAGCGGAGCAAGCCGCACGTCAACATCGGAACCATCGGTCACGTCGACCACGGCAAGACCACGCTCACCGCCGCCATCTCGAAGGTGCTTGCAGACAAGTACCCCTCGGCGACCAACGTGCAGCGTGACTTCGCCTCGATTGACTCGGCTCCGGAAGAGCGTCAGCGCGGTATCACCATCAACATCTCGCACGTTGAGTACGAGACCCCCAAGCGTCACTACGCGCACGTTGATGCCCCCGGCCACGCCGACTACATCAAGAACATGATCACCGGTGCTGCTCAGATGGACGGCGCGATCCTCGTGGTTGCGGCGACCGACGGCCCGATGGCCCAGACCCGTGAGCACGTTCTGCTCGCGAAGCAGGTTGGCGTGCCCTACCTGCTCGTTGCGCTGAACAAGAGCGACATGGTCGACGACGAGGAGATCCTCGAGCTCGTCGAGATCGAGGTTCGCGAGCTGCTCTCGAGCCAGGGCTTCGACGGCGACAACGCTCCCGTCGTGCGCGTCTCGGGCCTCAAGGCTCTCGAGGGCGACGAGAAGTGGACCCAGTCGATCCTCGACCTCATGGACGCCGTGGACAACTCGGTTCCGGACCCGATCCGCGACAAGGACAAGCCGTTCCTCATGCCGATCGAGGACGTCTTCACGATCACCGGCCGTGGCACGGTTGTGACGGGTCGCGCCGAGCGCGGCACCCTCGCGATCAACTCCGAGGTCGAGATCGTCGGCATCCGTCCGACGCAGAAGACGATCGTCACCGGTATCGAGATGTTCCACAAGCAGCTCGACGAGGCCTGGGCCGGCGAGAACTGTGGTCTGCTCCTTCGTGGCACCAAGCGCGAAGACGTCGAGCGCGGCCAGGTTGTCGTCAAGCCGGGTTCGGTTACCCCTCACACCAACTTCGAGGGCACCGCGTACATCCTCTCGAAGGACGAGGGTGGCCGTCACAACCCGTTCTACACGAACTACCGTCCGCAGTTCTACTTCCGCACCACCGACGTCACCGGCGTCATCTCGCTGCCCGAGGGCACCGAGATGGTCATGCCCGGCGACACCACCGACATGGTCGTTGAGCTGATCCAGCCCATCGCCATGGAGGAGGGCCTCGGCTTCGCCATCCGTGAGGGTGGCCGCACCGTTGGCGCCGGCACGGTCACGAAGATCCTCAAGTAGGTCTTCGTAACTCACGCTCAAGCGGGGTCGCACCTTCGGGTGCGGCCCCGCTTTGTGGTTTCGCGGCTCGCTCGCCTCTACCCCTTCTGCAAACCCTTGGCTGTAGGTCACAATGTGCACAGGAGCCGGGAGATGCCTGGCCTCACGAAAGGACCGACCGTGGGTATCGATGACATCGTCGACAAGGCCAAAGAGATCGCAGGCGACGTCGCCGAGAACACGAAGGAGTTCGCGGGCGATGTGGCCGAGAACACGAAGGAGTTCGCGGGCGATGTGGCCGAGAACGCCAAGGAGTTCGCGGGCGATGTGAAGGAGTTCACGGGCGACGCGGTCGACAAGGCCAAAGACTTCGCGGGCGACCTGAAGGACAAGCTCGACGGCGACGACGAGCCCGAGGCGCCGGCGGCAGCGGCAGAGGGTACTCCCGCTCCGCCCACATGACCGCGGTGCGCATAGCGCGCGAAGCATTCGTTCTCGTCGGCGCGGTCGCGATTGCGCTGGCCCTGCTGGTGCTCGTGGTCTATGGCGTGTTCGCCGAACTCGAACCGGGTGAACTCGGCACCGTGGTCGGCGAGTTCGTCTTCGGCTTCGCCGGCCCAGCGCTTGCCATCTTCACCATCCTGGTGGCCCTCGGCGCGACGCTCTTGCGCCGTCGAGGGCCCTGGTGGCGTATTGGAGCTCACGCGCTCTCGGCCATCGTCGCCGGAATCGCGAACGTCGCCATCGTGGTGGCCATCGGCGAGGCGTCGGATGCTCAAGGCGGGTTCGTCGGAGCGCTCGGCCTGCTCGGCTCGGTGCTCTTCGTGCCGCTCGCGCTGCTGGCCGCACCCATCGTCGTGTTGCTGCTCGACCGCGGGAGGTCCGCAGCCGCGCCGACGCCTACGAGCGACCCTGCAGCCGTGCCGTAAGGGCCGCTGCCGCATCACGCACAGCGCTGGCGAGGGCATCCACCTCGTCGCCTGTGACGGCTTCTGCGCGATAGGTGAGGCCGAGCGCGGCAGCCGGGTAGCCCGTGCGGTCGATGCCCGTTGCGGCGACCGAGGCGTAGCCCGCCGTGATGTCGCCGTCTTCGGTGGCGAGACCTGACTCGCGGGCGCGGGCGAGGATTCCGTCGAGTTCGGGCAACGTTCGCGGCCCGACCCCCCGGCGCGTGATGAGAGCGTCGCGGTGCGGGAAGAGCGCGCGCACTTGAGCGGCGGGGAGGGCGGCGAGCATTGCGCGGCCCGTGGCCGTGAGGTGGGCGGGCAGGCGAACGCCCACGCGCACGACGGTCGTCGGTGCGCGCGGCGCCGAGGTTTGGCCGACATACGAGACGTCGCTGCCCGCGAGCACGGCCAACTGCGCGACGACCGGAACGGGGGCCGCGCGCACGAGGCGCTCGAGCAGGGGCCCGCCGAGCCGCGCGAGTCGGCTGGCGCTCAACACCGAGCCGCCGATCTCCGCGACGAGAGCTCCCAAGCCGTAGGCACGCGCCTCCGGGTAGTGCACGACGAAGCCCTCGTCTTGCAGCACGCGCAGCAATTGGTAGACGGTTGACCGCGGAAGCTCCAACTCGCGCGCGAGGGTCGAGGCCGGCACCGGGTCATTGTGGTGCGCGAGGTGCGTGACGATGCGCAGGGCGGCGCGGGCGGCGGGGACGTCGGGCACGAGCATCCACCCCCTTGTCTGTGATTTCAGACAGATTATCGTGACGGGCCGATGCGGTCGAGTTCGGCGGCGCGTTCACTAGGGGCATGCAGATCACGCTCGGCACTCGCCCGCTCACGATTGACGAGGTCGTCGCCGTCGCGCGGCACGATGCGCGCGTCGTGATCGACCCCGACGCTCTTGCCGCAATGGCCGCGACGCGCGCGATCATCGATGGCCTCGCCGACGACACAGAACCGCACTACGGGGTCTCGACCGGGTTTGGCGCTCTCGCGACGACGCACATTCCGCCGGCCAAGCGGGCGGAGCTGCAGCGCTCCCTCGTGCGCTCGCACGCCGCGAGCAGTGGCCCCGAGGTCGAGCGCGAGGTCGCGCGGGGCACGATGCTGCTGCGCCTGCAGACCCTCACGACGGCGCGCACGGGCGCGCGTCCGATCGTCGCCGAGACCTATGCGGCCGTGCTCAATGCAGGGCTCACTCCGATTGTCGGCGAGTACGGCAGCCTCGGCTGCTCGGGCGACCTCGCCCCCCTCGCGCACTGCGCGCTCGCGACTATGGGCGAAGGCACCGTGCGCGACGCGAGCGGCGACCTCATGCCCGCGGCGCAGGCGCTTGCCGCCGCCGGCATCGAGCCGGTTGAGCTTCGCGAGAAGGAAGGCCTCGCGCTCATCAATGGCACCGACGGCATGCTCGGGATGCTCGCCCTCGCCCTGACTGACCTCAACCGCCTCGTGGCCACGGCCGACCTCGCCGCGGCGATGAGCGTCGAGGCACTGCTGGGTTCCGATCGCCCGTTCGCTGAGGAGCTGCAAAGCTTGCGCCCCCACCCCGGCATCGCGACCAGCGCCGGAAACCTGCGCCGCGTGCTCAGTGGCTCGCCCATCGTTGCGAGCCACCGCACCGTGACCGACGGTCACGACGACTGCCAGCGTGTGCAAGACGCCTACTCGCTGCGCTGCGCGCCGCAAGTGCACGGCGCCGTGCGCGACACGATGGCGCACGCCACATCGGTCGCGAATCGCGAGCTCGCGAGCTCGGTCGACAACCCCGTCGTCACGCTCGACGGCCGCGTGGTGTCGAACGGCTCGTTCCACGGAGCCCCGATCGGCTACGTGCTCGACTTTCTTGCGATCGCCGTGGCCGACCTCGCGAGCATGAGCGAGCGCCGCACCGACCGCTTCCTCGACGCGAGTCGCAACCAGGGCCTGCCGCCGTTTCTCGCGCACGACCCCGGAGTCGACTCGGGCCACATGATCGCGCAATACACGCAAGCCGGCATCGTGAGCGAACTCAAGCGTCTCGCCGTGCCCGCGAGCGTCGACTCGATTCCGTCGAGCGCGATGCAAGAAGACCACGTTGCGATGGGGTGGTCGGCGGCCCGCAAACTGCGGCGCTCGATCGACGGGCTGACGCGGGTCGTCGCGATCGAGCTGCTCACGGCTGCGCGTGGGCTCGGCCTGCGCGGCACCGCCCCGGCCGCCGCGACCTCGGCCGTCGTCGCGGCCTTGCGCGAGCACGTGCCCGGCCCCGGCCCCGACCGCTACCTCGCCCCCGAAATCGAACACGCCGTGCGACTCACGCACGACGGAACGCTGCTGGCCGCGGCTCGCGCGGTCACCGAGATTCGCTAGACCTGACGACAGGAGAATGCCATGCCGCTCACCGACAGCGCGGCGCCCGCCGCAGCATCCGGCCCCCGCCCCGTTCGCGCCCACCGCGGAACCCAACTGCACACGCTCGGCTGGCAGCAGGAGGGCGCCCTGCGCATGCTGCAGAACAACCTCGACCCCGAGGTGGCCGAACATCCCGACGAGCTCGTCGTCTATGGCGGCACGGGCAAGGCGGCGCGCGACTGGGCGAGCTTTGACGCGCTCACGCGCACCCTCGCGACGCTCAAGGGCGACGAGACGATGCTCGTGCAATCGGGCCGACCGGTCGGCGTCATGCAAACGCACGAGTGGGCGCCGCGCGTGCTGCTCGCCAACTCGAACCTCGTGGGCGACTGGGCCAACTGGGATGAGTTCCGTCGGCTCGAAGCGCTGGGCCTCACGATGTATGGCCAGATGACCGCCGGCTCGTGGATCTACATCGGTACGCAAGGCATCCTGCAGGGCACCTTCGAAACCTTCGCCGCGGTCGCGACGCAAAGGTTCGGAGGCACCCTCGCGGGCACGATCACCCTCACCGGTGGCCTCGGCGGCATGGGTGGCGCCCAGCCGCTCGCCGTCACGATGAACGACGGCGTCGCCATCTGCGTCGACGTCGACCCCAGCCGCATCGCGCGCCGCCTGGAGCACCGCTACCTCGACGTTCAGGCCAACTCGCTCGAGCACGCTCTCGAGCTGGCAATCGAGGCGCGGGATGCACGGCGCGGTCTCTCGATCGGCGTGCTCGGCAATGCGGCCGAGGTCTTTCCGCGCTTGCTCGCCATGGGTGCCCCGATCGACATCGTCACCGACCAGACGAGCGCGCACGACCCGCTCGCCTACCTGCCGATCGAGCACACGGTCGACGAGTGGCACGCGGCGCGCGAGCGCGACCCCATCGGGTTCGCGGCCGCGGCCCGGGCGTCGATGGCGCTGCAGGTTGAGGCCATGGTGGGCTTTCAGCGGGCGGGCTCCGAGGTCTTCGACTACGGCAACAACATCCGCACCGAGGCGAAGGCGGCGGGTTACGCCGACGCGTTCGCTTTCCCCGGGTTCGTGCCCGCGTACATCCGCCCGCTGTTTGCACGGGGCAAGGGGCCGTTCCGCTGGGCTGCACTGAGCGGCGACCCCGCTGACATCGCCGCGACCGATAAGGCCGTGTTGGAGATGTTCCCCGAGAACGAGAGCCTGCAGCGCTGGATTCCGATGGCGCAGAGCCAAGTGCACTACCAGGGGCTGCCGGCGCGCATTTGTTGGCTTGGGCTTGGCGAGCGCGACAGAGCGGGCGAGCGCTTCAACGACATGGTCGCGTCGGGCGAGCTCAGTGCTCCCGTCGCGATCGGCCGTGACCACCTCGACTCCGGCTCGGTCGCGAGCCCCTACCGCGAGACCGAGTCGATGAAAGACGGCAGCGACGCGATCGCCGACTGGCCCCTGCTCAACGCTCTCGTCAACACGGCGTCGGGCGCGACGTGGGTGTCGATTCACCACGGGGGCGGTGTGGGCATCGGCCGCTCGATCCACGCCGGCCAGGTCGTCGTCGCCGACGGCACGGCGCTCGCCGGCCAGAAGGTGCAGCGCGTGCTGACGAACGACCCCGGCATGGGCGTCATTCGTCACATCGACGCCGGCTACACCGAAGGCGAACAGATCGTGGCCGACCTCGGCGTGCGCATCCCGATGCGCGAGCAGGGCTGACCGTGCTGAGCCACGACCCGTTGTGGCCGCGCGCGGGCGACTGGCCCGCGTGGGCGCCGGGTTCGCGCGCGGACGCCGTGCTGGTAGGCATCCCGACCTGGCGCACCGCGCTCTCGCCGGGGCAAGCGCACACGACACCGGCGGCGATTCGGGATGCCCTCCGCTACTACTCCGCCGATGCGCGCCTGCGCACTTCCCCCGCCCATCGGTCCCTCGTTGCTGACGACTCAGCAGACGAACCCAATACGGGACCGATCGATGACGCGGCTACACGGCCACTGACCGTGCTCGACGCCGGCGATGTGCCCGAGCCCGACGGCGCCGGTGAGGCAGCCGCGACGGCGCGCGTTGCCGAACTCGCGAGCACGGCAGCTCTCGTGATCGTGCTCGGCGGCGACAATGCCGCGACGGTTCCGGCCGCCCTCGGGTCATGGGGCGAGGCAGTCAGCACGGCCGGACTCGTGACGCTCGACGCGCACCACGATCTGCGCGACGGTGTCACCAACGGCTCGCCCGTGCGGCGACTTCTCGAGGCCGGTCTCGCAGGCTCACGCGTCAGCCAACTGGGCATCGAACCCCTCGCGAACTCTGCGGCCTATCGCGCGCGGGCCCATGAGCACGGCATCACCGTCGTCACGCGCGCCGAGCTGCTGAGCACCCCGATTGAATCCGCCATGACCGCGGCGCTCGACCGTGCGGCGTCGGCGGGTGGCCCCGTGCACGTCGACCTCGACCTCGATGTGTGCGACCGCAGCGTGGCGCCGGGCTGCCCCGCGAGCGTGCCCGGCGGCCTGAGCGCGATCGAACTGCGCACGGCGGCGCGGCTCGCGGGAGCGCATCCCGCCGTCACGAGCATCGACCTCACCGAACTCGACGCGATGCGCGATACTCCTGATCAGCGCACGATTCGGCTCGCCGCGCTGTGCGTGCTCGAGGCACTGGCCGGGCTCGCGAGCCGCACCACGGGAGAGGGCTCATGAGTTCCGTCATCACGAACATCGGGCAACTCGTCACGTTCGATCCGGCCGACCCTGACCGGCCGATTCGCACCGACGCTGCACTCGTCATCGACGAGGGCCGCGTCGCCTGGGTGGGCGACGCGGCGAGTGCCCCCGCCGCCGACACGCGCATCAATGCTGAGGGCGCCGCGGTCATCCCCGGCTTCGTCGACAGCCACAGCCACCTCGTCTTCGCGGGCGACCGCGTCGATGAGTTCGAAGCGCGCATGGCCGGCCGCGCGTACACAGCGGGGGGCATTCGCACGACCGTGGCCGCCACTCGCGCGGCCAGCGACGACGACCTGCGCGCGCGGCTCGCCCACCTCGTCGCGCAGTCGCAGGGGCAAGGCACGACGACGCTCGAGATCAAGAGCGGATACGGGCTCAGCCTCGCCGACGAAGAGCGTGCCCTGCGCCTCGCCCGCGAGGTCACCGATGAGACCACGTTCTTGGGCGCCCACGTCGTGCCCGCCGAGTTCGCCCACGACCGCGAGGCCTACGTCGACCTCGTGTGCGGCGACATGCTCGCGGCCTGCGCCCCGCACGCCCGCTGGGTCGACGTCTTCATCGACTCGGGCGCCTTCACGGTCGACGAAGCGCGGCGCATTCTCGCGGCGGGTCGGGATGCGGGGCTCGGCCTCCGCGTCCACGCCGGCCAGCTCGAAGCCGACGGCGGAGTCGCCCTCGCCGTCGAGCTCGACGCCGCGAGTGTCGACCACTGCACGCACCTCACCGATGGCGACATCGCTGCTCTCGCCGCCAGCGCTCGCGGGGGAGAGGGCACGGTGGCAACCCTTCTGCCGCTCGTCGAGTTCTCGACGAAGCAGCCGTATCCCGATGCTCGCCGCTTGCTCGACGCGGGAGTCGCCATCGCACTCGCGAGCGACTGCAACCCGGGGTCGAATTACTCAAGCAGCGTGCCGCTCGCGATCGCCCTCGCGGTGCGCGAGTGTGGCATGGCTCCCCTCGAAGCGCTCGCCGCGGCAACCCGGGGTGGAGCCCGCGCCCTGCGCCGCACCGACGTCGGGCACCTGGGGGTCGGCGCGCGGGCCGACGTGGTGATCCTGGATGCTGCCGACTACCGCCACGTGGCCTACCGGCCCGGCGTGCCGCTCGTGCGGCAGGTGCTCGTCGACGGTGTCGACGTTCGCCGCGGGTCACTCGCCGCCGGCGCGAGCCAGGAGTAGGCTCTGCCCACCCGGTGACAAGGGGTGCCGCCCCGATTCGCCCGCAGTCGAAAGGCCTGCCATGGTCCGTCGTGTCGTGCTCGAGATCGTTCTCATCATCGGCATCACCGTCGCTCTTGCCTGGCTTGTGCTCGCGGCGCTCGCGCTGAACGACTCGGCTGATCCGGTGGGCACCCTTGTCGATCAGACGCCCCGCGTCCTCTTCGGACTCCTGGGGATCGCCCTGGGGCTCTGGACGGTGCTCGTGATCATCGGGGCCATCGTCCAACGTCGACGCGCTGTCGGATGGCGCATCGGCACGCACCTCGTCTCCCTCGTCATCGCCCTCGTGGTCAATGTCGGTCTTCTCGCGGTCGTCACGGTGGTCTCGGGCGGCGCGACGGGCGAAGACTGGGGGATGCTCGTGGTCGCCATTGCCGTTGCCAGCGGGGCCGTATTGCTGATCGCCGGAGTGATTGCGGTGCTTCTCGTCGAGCTGGTGATTCTGCGGCCGAAAGCCGCTACGGTCGCGACGTCCGAGCCCTCGGAGGGGCCGGAAGCGAACAGCTAGCGCTTACAGCGCGGGGGAGCGCGCTTCGCGCGGCTCTGGGCCGAAACCGAGGGCCGAGACGGCCCTCGGGGCGCTGTCGCCGGTCGGGCCAGAAATGGCCCGACCCTGTGGCGACACGCCCGGGTTGCAGCAGGTCGCGCGCTGTGGCAGACTCTTCAAGTTCCACACGCCGTGCTTTCGTGCGCGGCTCACTGCCAGGCAGTGCATAGGACGAGCGTCGCACCGAGCAATCGGGAGCGGGTCGCGATGAGCCTAGGCCGCAGGTAGCAGAACACAGCTCACACCCATCTACAACCACGTCACGGGTAACCGTGTGCGTGGAAATTGTGTGGTGCGAGGGCGACACGCCCGAGCGCGGGGGTCGGGCTGAGCGGCAGGAATCAAGCGTTCGTTTGACAGAAGAACAGTGGTGCGACAGCGATTGCGCTCCGCGTGAGGTGCGCCCGTAAGGGTGCATCACGTCTAAGAAGGAAGAGAGTTGAGCATGGCGGGACAGAAGATCCGCATCCGGCTTAAGTCGTATGACCACGCTGGTCTCGACGCATCGGCGCGCAAGATCGTCGACACGGTCACTCGTGCCGGCGCCACGGTCGTGGGCCCCGTGCCCCTCCCGACCGAGAAGAACGTCATCGCCGTCATTCGGTCGCCCCACAAGTACAAAGACAGCCGCGAGCACTTCGAAAAGCGCACGCACAAGCGTCTCATCGACATCATCGATCCGACGCCGAAGGCGGTCGACTCGCTCATGCGCCTCGACCTGCCTGCCGACGTCAACATCGAGATCAAGCTCTAAGGAACCCGGACATGTCTGCAACCAAGACGACCAAGGGTCTGCTGGGCACGAAGCTCGGCATGACGCAGGTGTGGGACGCGAACAACAAGCTCGTGCCCGTCACCGTCGTAGAGATCGCCCCGAACGTGGTGACGCAGGTGCGCACCCCCGAGGTCGACGGCTACGCCGCCGTTCAGATCGCCTACGGCGCCATCGACCCCCGCAAGGTCACCAAGCCGCTCACCGGCCACTTCGAGAAGGCCGGCAGCACTCCTCGCCGTCACCTCACCGAGGTGCGCACGGCAGACGCCGCTGAGTACACCCCCGGCCAGCTGCTCGCGGTCGACATCTTCGAAGCCGGCCAGAAGGTCGACGTCGTCGGTACGAGCAAGGGCAAGGGTTTCGCCGGTGTCATGAAGCGCCACAACTTCAAGGGCGTATCGGCCTCGCACGGTTCGCACCGTAACCACCGCAAGCCCGGCTCGATCGGAGCCAGCTCGACCCCCAGCCGTGTCTTCAAGGGCATGCGTATGGCGGGCCGCATGGGTGGCGACCGCGTCACGGTCATGAACCTGACGGTCCACTCCGTGGACCTCGAGAAGGGTCTGCTGCTCGTCAAGGGCGCGGTTCCCGGTGCTCGTGGTCGTCTCGTATTCGTTCGCAACGCCGTGAAGGGAGCGTAAGCGCCATGGCTACTTCGCTCGACGTTCTCGACGCTGCTGGCAAGAAGACCGGTTCGGTCGACCTGCCCGCCGCCGTCTTCGATGTTCAGACCAACGTTCCGCTGCTGCACCAGGTGGTCGTCGCGCAGCTCGCTGCCGCACGCCAGGGCACTCACTCGACCAAGGGTCGTGGTGAGGTCTCGGGTGCTGGCCGCAAGCCGTTCAAGCAGAAGGGCACCGGTCGCGCTCGTCAGGGCTCGATCCGCGCTCCTCAGATGACCGGTGGTGGCATCGTGCACGGCCCCACCCCGCGCAGCTACGCCCAGCGCACCCCCAAGAAGATGATCGCCGCGGCCCTGCTGGGTGCGATCTCCGACCGGGCTCGCGGAGAGCGGCTGCACGTGGTCGAGTCGTTCGGCACTGACGTGCCCTCGACGAAGGCCGCAGCATCCGTCATCGCTCTGCTCACCACGGGCCGCAACGTGCTCGTCGTGATCGAGCGCGATGACGAGGTGAACCTC
>CALRMP020000019.1:0-42651 GCA_943369205.1 Gulosibacter massiliensis
CGCTGAACCATGATGAACCTGCCAGCCGGCGTCAGCCGGGCATTACGGTGAGACACGAGAGACCTCCGCTCGAGAGAGAACTTTCAACAGCTCCACTCGACCCGGAGGTCTCTCGCTATGTCAACAACGGTCTAGGTCAGAACATCTAGTCGCTCACCAGACGGGACTGAAGCCCTCGAGCGTGCGCACGACGGCTCCGGTCTCGATGTCGACGATGATCGTCGTGATCGAGGTCGGGCGACCGTTGACGAGGCGCCCGTCGGGCACAGCATCCGCCACCGAGGGCGTCACCTCGACGGCGACGAACTGGTCGTTGGGCGAGACGGCGAGGCTGCCGAGACTGCCGCGGTCGTCGATCGTGCGCAACAGCAGTCGTGAAGCGCCCGAGCCGTCGTCGGCAACCAGCAGCGTGCTGAACGCTCCCCCGGTCGCGTCGGGAATCGCCACCTTCTGCACCCAGATCTCACCGGCGGTGAAGATGGCCTCGCCGCCGAACGCCAACTCTCCCTCGAAGAGCGACGGGTTGAGCCGCACCTCCTCGCCCGACTCGAGGTCGAGGTAGAGCACGCCGAACGTGTCGGCCCCCGTGAGCTTTCGCGCGTCGGTCGATAGCCCATAGACCGTCGGCACTTGGCCGACGGGCAGCACGAGCGCCGAGCCCGCGAGGTCGATTTGCACCACTGTCTGATCGAGAGCGTGCACGATGAGCGTCGTGCCATTGGGCAAGAATTCGCCGCTGATGATCGAGATTGGGTCACCGTCGAGCCCGACGACGGGCGTCACCGCGCGGTCTCCCGCGAGGTCGATGACGGCGAGCGTGTTCGAGTACTCGGGAATCCCTTGCTCTTCTCCTTCGGGCGGCACGCTCGAGAGCACGACGCCGAGCAGCGTGCCGACCGAGGGCGCGATGAGTTGCCGCACGACGACGCCGGCGGGCAATCGGAGCTGCTCGATCGCGCCTCCTGCTCCGGGTTGCACCGACTCGAGCACACTGCCGCCCGCACCATCGTCGCGGGCAAGCACGATGACCCCTTCGACGGGAGCGAAGTGCTGAATGCCGTCTGCCGCCACGACCACGTCACCGCGGCCCGAGCCGAGCAGTGGTGCGCTCAGCACCTCATCGCCTGCTTCGTCGCGGTCGAGGTAGAGAACGCTGCCGGGGGCGGTCGTGAACTGGTAGCGGAAGTCGGAGGTGGCATCGCGGGCCGTGGCCCCGACATCACGCACCTGAACCGTGTACTCGGTCGAGAACCGCAGCCGCTGTTCGAACTGCACGACGAGCAAGTCGTCTTGCACCGACACGCTCACCGGTGCCGCCGGAGTGACCGTGACCTGCTCCGGCGTCACCTCGGCGAGCGGTTGGTTCGCGAACATGCGCAACTGGGTGCCGGCTTGCTCAGTGACGCGCTGCGGGTCAACGACGGCGGAGCTCAGCTTGGGGCCCTGCAGGGTTCCGAGCAGGAGGAAGATGCCCGAGATGGCGGCGAGAACGGCGGCGAGCATCCAGAACGTGCGATTGAAACGGCGCATGGCGCGCTGCGCACGCAGCCGCTGCGAGGTGGCCGCGACGCGCGATGCGGCCGAGGTTGGGCCCGCTGCTTCTGACTCAGAAGAGGTAGGGCTCACGCGGCTGATCCACCGCCTCGACCGTGTCAGGAACGATGACGATCGCGTGCGCGCTCGTGCGCGATGGGTTGCTCTCGAATGGCCCCGAGACCTCGACCCAGGTGTCGGGGCCGAGCTCTGACTGCCACCCCGGCAGATAGACCGGAACCCCGAGCGGCTGAGCGTCGACGGCGCAACACGTCACGACGAAGCGCGAGACATAGAACATGTTGTCGGGGTCTTCGGTATCGGGCGTGACGAAGCCCAGCAGCGCGGTCGCGGGCTTGCCGTCGAAGAACGCGAGGTCGCTCGTCTGCCGCAGCACTGATGACCACTCGCGCACCGTGAAGCGCGCAATCGCTTCGGCGTCAGCGGTCGACGCGCGCTCAAGGTCGGCCGTGTCGGTGCTCGCGGTCGCGTTGACCTCGCGCTGCTGCGCGGTTGCCGTGCTGAGCGTGGCCGGCGGAATCACGACCATGCCGATCGTGAAGACACCGGCGATCGCGGCGGCGGTGAGGCCGAGCATCCGTTCGCGGCGGGGTGGCGGGCTCTCGTGCTCGTCGTCGTGGTCACGTCGTGTGGTCACCGCGAGAACGGCGAGCACCACGGCGACTGCGGACATGATGACCGTGAAGACGATGTAGCGCGGGTGAATGTAGAGCACGAGTTGCCCGCTGTAGGCAAGCCACAGGGTAATCACGGCCATCGTGCCGATGATCACGAGGCCGCGCCAGCGCTGCACAGCGCGCCACACAGGAGCCTTACGCAAGATAATTCACCACCAGTCCGAGCGTGAGGGTCAAGAGCCCGACGACGGTGGTCAACTGCACGAGAGTTTGCGTCGAATAGGTCGTGCGCATGAGGGCGAGCATCTTGATGTCGACGATGGGGCCAAAGACCAAGAAGGCAACGATCGAGCCGGGCAAGAAGGTCGAGGCGAACGGCAAGATGAAGAACGCGTCGACGTTGGCGCAGATCGAGATGATGAAGGCCAGCAGCATCATCGCGAGAACGCTGAAGAGCGGGTCGCTGCCGAGCGCGACGAGAACTTCGCGCGGCACGATCACCTGAATGGCGCCGGCCACGAGCGCGCCGATGACGAGAGCCGGCATGAGAATGCTCGACTCCCGCACGAAGAGGTCAAGAGTCTGCTCACGCCGATTGCGCGAGTGCGAGTGGCCGTCATCGAGCCGGCACTGTTCGGCGAAGCGCCCGCTCAGCAGGTTCATCGGGTCGGGGTGCTTGCTGAACAGCCAGCCGAGAATGTTGGCGATCGCGAAGCCGCCGAGTAAGCGCGCAACGAGAATGCCGTCGTCGAAGCCGAACGCCTGATGAGTGGTGATGATCGTGATCGGGTTGAGAATCGGCGCGGCGACGAGAAACACCATCGACTCCGGAATCGTGAACCCGCGCCGCACGAGCCCGCGCGCGAGAGGCACATTGCCGCACTCACACACCGGCAAGAACATGCCGAACAGCGAGATGACCGCGCGCCGGCCCCACTGATTGCGCGGCAGAATACGCAGCAACCAGGTCTCAGGAATCCAGACCTGCACAAGAATCGACAGCGCAATGCCGAGCACGATGAACGGCAACGACTCGACCAGAACGCTCGTCGAGAGCGTCAGCAGGTCTTGGACGGCGTTCGGGATGCCCGCATCAAGATTCTCGGCCGTAAACGCCCGCACGGCCACGAGGCCGATGAGCACCGCGGTCGCACTTGTCGCCCACACGATGTGCACCGGGCGCATGCGCCGGGTGCCCTCGTGTTCGGAGTGGTCGTGACCGGCGTGGGTCTCGACTGACTCAAGGTCGGGCTGGCTCTGGGTCACGCCGACATTGTAAGTGGCGACGCTATGCGGCTCGTGGGGGCGCACCGCACCGCTGTTGGCACGAGAGGTGGGTACGTCTTCCATTCAACGCGTCGACCACTTCCCCGGGATAGCCTCAGCAAGACCTGGGTAACTCTGACTTCAGAAGGCCGCTGGGTTCAGTAGTGCGGCGAACCCCAACCCGATGAAAACGAGACTTACGACGGCGACAGAGGCCAATAGAGCCCGAGTTCCGGCGCGTCCAATGCCACGATGCCCCAGCTCCTTGATCGGCATAGCGAGGGCTATCGCACCCACAGAACCTATGGCGATGGTCGCTCCGGCCAGGATGAAGAACACCATGGACACCACGTCCGGTCTCGCCCCCTTTGTCGAGTAGTCGGTCGGTCGAAGAGACACGCAGTCTCTCGGTGCGCGCATCGCTGCCGTGTTCACTGACTACCGAAACGGTAGCTGAGGCCGAAACACAAGAGTCACCTGAGCCGTGACCGGCCCCCACGACTCCCAGGCACTCTTGTGGCATCCCCGGTGTCAGAGGCCGCGAGTACTATTCCCTCATGGTCGACCCGGCACTCATGGCGCAAGCGAAGCAACTCGATGCGGCAGACCGGCTCGAGCTGATCGGCGAGCTGTGGCAATCGCTCGACCACGACGAGCTCGACGTGACCCGCGCCGAAAAAGCCCTCATCGAAGAACGACTTGACGACATGAGACGTCGACCTGATGCCAGTGCGTCGTGGAAAGACGTGGCGGCTGAGTTGCGCGCACGTCTGCCGTGACGGCAACCGTCATCGTCCGCGAGGCCGCCCAGCACGATATCGAGCTCGCCCTTGATTGGTACGTGGCTATCGCTCCTGAGTACGCCGATCGCCTTCTGAGCGATCTCGACGCAGTTCTCCATGACGTTGGTGACGCTCCGCGCGCATACCGAACTGTCTACGGCCAGGTTCGGCGCGCAGCCCTCCGGCGGTTCCCCTACCTCGTGTGGTTCATCTATCTCGATGAAGTCGAGTCGGTCGTGGTCCTCGCCGTCAGTCACCAGCGTCAAGACCCTGAGGTCGTGACGACGACGGTGCTGTAGCTAAAGCCCCATCCGAGACACCAATCAGTTCTGCTCAGTGCCGCCCTGCGTCGTGATCGTGCCGCTCGACACTCGGCGCGAGGCGCGCTTGCGCGTTCCCGGGGCCGGAGGTTCGGGCAACGACTCGAGCACCGAGCCGAGCAACTCGTCGGCCGACTTCGCGTCGAGTGCCGCACGGTTGCGCGCAGGCTTGGTCGCCGCGGGCAGGTCGAGCACGTCGACTGCCGCGGTGGGCTCGGCGGGAGCCTTGGTCGCCTTCTTGGGGGCGGACGACTCGGGGGCCGCGGTGGGCTCGGCGGGAGCATCCGTCGTGGGCGGAAGCGTGATTGCGCCCGTTGCCGTCGACGTGACCGTCTTGGCCGCGATGGCCGCAAGCGCGCGGCTGACATCGTCGGTGATCGCGTGGGTGCCCGCCGACGGGCCGGTCTTGGCCGGGGTGCCGCCGCGTTGGTTTCCGTTGCCGCCGGTGTTTCCGCCGCGACGACGACTGTTGCCGTTGGCGCTGCCGCCATTGTTGGGCCCTGAGTCGTTCGACGAGCGGTGCTTCGTGACGGGCTCGTGGTGCACGATAAGGCCGCGACCCGCGCAGACCTCGCACGCCTCACTGAAGGTTTCGAGCAACCCGAGGCCGAGTCGCTTACGCGTCATTTGCACGAGGCCGAGGCTCGTGACTTCGGCCACCTGGTGCTTCGTGCGGTCGCGGCTCAAGCACTCCATGAGGCGGCGCAACACGAGGTCGCGGTTCGACTCAAGAACCATGTCGATGAAGTCGACGACGATGATGCCGCCGATGTCGCGAAGTCGCAGCTGACGCACGAGCTCTTCTGCCGCCTCGAGGTTGTTCTTCGTGACAGTCTCTTCGAGGTTGCCGCCCGAGCCGACGAACTTGCCGGTGTTGACGTCGACAACCGTCATGGCCTCGGTGCGGTCGATGATGAGCGAGCCACCCGAGGGCAGCCAGACCTTGCGGTCGAGTGCCTTCTCGATCTGCTCGCTGATGCGGTGCTCGTCGAAGGGGTCGTGGTCGCCCTCGTGCTTCTGCACCCGATCGAGCAGATCGGGCGCGACGCCGCGCACGTATGACTCGATCGTCTGCTGAGCGTCAGAGCCGCTGATGACGAGCGAACGGAAGTCTTCGTTGAAGACGTCGCGAATGATCTTGATGAGCAGGTCGGGCTCGCTGTGCAGCAGCGCCGGGGCGGGGGTGTTCTCGAGCTGCTGGCTGATGTCAGCCCACTGGCTCGTCAGGCGCTGCACGTCGAGCGTGAGCTGCTCTTCGGTGGCACCTTCGGCGGCGGTGCGCACGATGACGTCCACGTTCTCGGGCAGCACGTCTTTCAGAATCTTCTTGAGGCGCGCACGCTCGGTGTCGGGCAGCTTGCGGCTAATGCCGCTCATCGAGCCGTTCGGCACGTAGACGAGGTAGCGGCCAGGCAGACTCACCTGGCTTGTGAGGCGGGCACCCTTGTGGCCGATGGGGTCTTTCGTGACCTGCACGAGCACCTTGTCGCCCGGCTTGAGCGCGAGCTCGATGCGCCGAGGCTGGGTCTTGCCATCGCTGTCGAGCGCGGCGGAATCCCAGTCGACCTCGCCCGAGTAGAGCACAGCGTTGCGGCCGCGACCAATGTCAACGAAGGCCGCTTCCATGCTCGGCAGCACGTTCTGCACTTTGCCGAGGTAGACGTTGCCGATGAGGCTCGACTCTTGCGAGCGTGCGACGTAGTGCTCGACGAGCACGCCGTCTTCGAGCACGCCGATCTGAATGCGGCCGTCTTTCGACCGCACGATCATCTGGCGGTCGACACTCTCGCGGCGAGCGAGAAACTCGGCTTCGGTGACGACCGGGCGACGACGACCGGCATCGCGACCGTCGCGGCGGCGCTGCTTCTTGGCCTCAAGGCGCGTCGAGCCCTTGATGCGCTGCGGTTCGGTGATCGGCTCGGGAGTGCGGCGGCCGCGCTGGCTACCGCCCTGCTGGCCGTCACGCTGGCCGTCGGTGCGTTGCGTGTCTCCGTCACCGGATGCTCCGCCTCGCGTGCGCCGCGTGCGCGACCGGCGGCGGCTCGTGCTCGTGCCGTCACCCTCGTCGAGGTCGTCTTCGCGGTCAGTCGAGCGGGCGGGCTGTGCGGCGACGGGCGGCGCGAAGAACAGCAGCGACGTCGTCGACTCGGGCTTCAGCTCAGGAAAACTCGGAGCGGTTGCCACGGGAGCCGCCGGTTCGGTAGCCGCGGGCTCGACCGCGGGCTCTGCGGCAGGGGCGTCGGGCTCAGCGGCTGCGGGCTCAGCAGCAGCGGGCTCAGCAGCGACAGGCGCAGCGTTGGCAGGCTCTGCGGCGACGAGAGTGTCGGCATCAGCATCCGTCGCCATCACAGCCTCGGGCTCGGCGAGGGGGCCGCCGTCGAAACCGGGCTCGCTCTGCGAGGCGTGTTCGCTGGCTTTCTTCGGAGTCGTCTTTCCGAACAGCCGCGTGCGCTTTTTGGGTGTGGACTTCTCGTCGTTCGTGTTCTCGTCACTCACCATCGCTGGTGCACTCCTCAACCGCCGGGGCCGCGCCCCTACGGTGACATTGTGGGCACATGGGCGAGCCATGTGCCGAAATCTTGGGTTGTTGCAGTGGGCGCCCCCGACTCGGGTTCGGCGCTGGCGCCCTGTCACGACGCGGTCACTGCTGCCGCATTCGCTCTGTCACAGCGGTGCAGCTGGGGGAACTGGCTATCCCCCGCGGTCGCGGCAATCGGTGCCGCAATACTGGTCCGGTTGTGCCCGGAAAGCTTTGTTGGTGGTCGTCGCGAGCGCGGCTGGCGACGACTGCCCCTCATTATCGCACGGACTCTGCGAGTCAGGACGTTGGGCCCGGGTGTCACCGAGCTCGCGCCGCCATAATCAGGGGGTGACTGTCTCGAATTCTTCACCCACACTGCACCCCGCCGTCGACGCTCGCCGCCCGATCGGGCTCGCCATCGTCCTCATCGTGACCGGTGCGGTCGGCTGGTTCGGTGCCATGTCGCTCATCACCGAACGTGTGCGCTCGCTCATCGACCCGGAGTATGTGCTCAACTGCGACGTCAACCCGCTCGTCTCGTGCGGCGAAATCATGGCCACGTGGCAGGCATCGCTGCTGGGCTTCCCGAACCCGTTGCTCGGCGTCGCCGGTCTCGTCGCTCCGATCGCGGTCGGCGTGGCATTGCTTGCCGGCGCACGGTTCGCCCGCTGGTTCTGGTGGAGCTTCCTGATCGGCGTCACCGGCGCGTTCGTCTTCATTCTGTGGCTCTTCGATCAAGCAGTGTTTCAGATTGGCGTGCTGTGCCCGTGGTGCATGCTCGTGTGGGCGATGGTGATTCCGATGTTCTGGGTGCTGCTCACCTGGTCGCTCGCAGCGGGCGTGCTCGTTGACAGCCCGCGCGCCCAGCGTTTCGGCAAGGCCGTATTGCCGTTTGTGTGGGTGCCGATTCTCGCGACGATTCTGCTGATCGTCGTCTCGATCGTGGTGACGTTTCCGACGCTGATTTCGCTGTTGCTGGGCTAGCCCTGATGGGGCACGGGATGCTGCGCTGACGTGTCACCGTCAGCAGGCCTCCCTAGCCGAACCAGAGAGCGAGCTCGCGTGCTGCCGACTCGGGCGAGTCTGACCCGTGCACGAGGTTCTGCTGAACCTTGAGGCCCCAGTCGCGGCCCAGATCGCCGCGGATCGTTCCGGGAGCAGCGGTCGTCGGGTCAGTCGTGCCGGCGAGTGAGCGGAAGCCCTCGATGACGCGATTGCCGGCGACGCGAGCGGCGACGACCGGGCCTGATTCCATGAACTCGATGAGCGGCTCGTAGAACGGTTTGCCCTCGTGCTCGGCATAGTGCGCGCCGAGCAGGTCGCGGTCAGGCTGCACGAACTTAAGGTCGACGAGCTGGTAGCCCTTCGCCTCGATGCGACGCAGAATCTCACCCGTCAGATTGCGGGCGACGCCGTCAGGCTTGATGAGAACAAGGGTCTCTTCGACGGTGGTAGTCATGCGGTCTCCTGATCGGTTGAGGGTGCGGAAGCGAGGTAGGCGGCTTTTGCCGCGTCGAGTTGGTGACCCTTGACGAGGCCGTAGACCCAGAATCCCACGAAGACTGCCGCCGTGACGGCCGCGAGCACTTCGATGAAGCCCGTCAGCAGCAGCACCACTTGCAGTGCCGAGCCGAACCACACGCCCCACGTGTAGCGCGAGACGCGCATGGCGACGATGAGCAGCACGAGCAGCACGGCACCGCCGATGAACACGGTCGACGACGGCAGAACGCCCAGGCCGTTGATCGCGAGCGTGCCGAACATGACCGCGAGCAATTCCATGCCGAGCGTGATGTTCAGCAGTGACTCTCGGGCCCCGCGTTCACGCTTCGGGCGGCGAGGTTCTGGCTGGTCGAGGGTGAGTGGTTGTTCGGTCACAGTGCCCAATTCTGCTCTGCCGCGATGAGCATCGCCTGACCGGCCATCGTGACCGATCCGGTGATGAGCACAGCGCCACTGGGCCCGGCGTCGCGCCGCGCACTCTCGATCGCTGTCGCCAAGTCGGGCTCGACCGACACGCGATCGGCGCCCGCGATCGACACGGCGGTCGCACCGAGGGCGTCGACGGCCACCGAGCGAGCCGTGCCACTCGTGCTGATAACGAAGCGGTCGACAACGGGGTCGAGTGCCTCGATGATGCCGCGCGCATCTTTGTCATCGAGCACTCCGACGATCGCCGTGACCGACTCGAACGCGAACGAGGCGAGCACGGCCTTCGCCAGCGCGTCGGCGCCGTGCGGGTTGTGGGCCGCGTCGATGAGCACGCTCGGCTCGATGCCGATCAACTGCAACCGGCCCGGGCTCGTCACCGTGCCGAGCCCTTCGGCGAGCACCTCATCGGTCAAGCGCTGCGTGCCGTTGCCGAGAAACGACTCGACCGCCGCGATCGCCACGGCCGCATTCTGGGCCTGGTGCAGGCCGAACAAGGGCAGGAAGAGTTCGGTGTACTCCCCGGCTCGCCCGCGCACATCGATGAGTTGACCGCCGACGGCGAGGCGAGCATCCAGAAGGGAGAATCCGACCCCTTCACAGACCAGTTCGGCTTCGTCGTGCTCGGCGGCGGCGGTGATCTCGTCCATGGCCGTGACCTGCTGCAGGGCCGTCACGACCGTGGCGGCGGGCTTGATGATGCCGGCCTTCGTGCGGGCGATCTCGGCGACCGTGGCCCCCAAGAACTTCTCGTGGTCGAGCGCGATGGGCGTGATGACGGCGACGTCGCCGTCGGCGATGTTCGTGGAATCCCACTCGCCCCCCATGCCCACTTCGACGACCGCGACATCGACCGGAGCATCAGCGAAAGCCGCATAGGCCAGTAGCGTGAGCGCCTCGAAGTTGCTCAGCGCCGCTTCGCCGTTGGCCGTGAGCTCGGCGTCAACCATGAGCAAGTAGGGCGCGATGTCGCCGTAGGTGTCGGCGAGCATGCGGTCACTGATCGGTTCGCCGTCAATCACGATGCGCTCGTTGAGGCGCGTGAGGTGCGGGCTCGTCAGCAAGCCCGTGCGCAGACCATAGGCCCGCAGGATGCTCTCGATCATGCGCGCCGTCGACGTCTTGCCGTTCGTGCCGGTGATGTGCACCATCGCGAAACTGCGGTGTGGGTCGCCCAAGAGCTCGGCGGCGCGCCGCGTGGGCTCGAGCCGCGGCTGCGGGGTGGCCTCGCCGATGCGCGCGAGCAGTTCAGCGTGCACGGCCTCGGCGGCCGCGCGGTCTGCGGGGGTCATGCGCGCACCACCGCCACGGTGATGGCCGACCCTTCGCCGACGATCGTCGCCTCGCTCGGGCCCGCGGGGCCAATCTCGATCGAGGTCGCGAGGGTCTCAGCACCGATGAGCGCTTCGTGAGCCGCGATCGCGGCGCGCGCCGACTCGTCGTCCGAGCCGAGCGTGAGCGCGATGCGGTCGCTCACGTCGAGCCCCGCGTCTTTGCGTGCCTGCTGCACGGCGCGCACGACGTCGCGCGCGAGGCCTTCGGCGGCGAGCTCGGGGGTCACGCGCGTGTCGAGCAGCACGAACCCCGAACCCGGCAAGAACGCGACCGCGGCAGCCGGATCATCGAGCTCGAGTTCGAGGGTGTACTCACCCTCCTCGAGTGCAATGCCACCGGCCATAACGGTGTCACCGTCAACCGACCAGTCGCCGGCTTTCGCGGCGGCGATAACCTGCTGCACCTGCTTGCCGATGCGGGGGCCAAGGCCACGCGCGTTGACCGCGAGTCGACGGGCGATGCCGTACTCGGCGACGAGTTGCTCGTCGAACTCGACGACCGTCACGGTCTTGACGTTGAGCTCATCGCGCACGATCTCGCTAAAGGCTTCAAGCGCCGCAGCATCGGGGGTGACGACCGTGAGGGTCTGCAGCGGCAGGCGCACGCGCAACCCCTGGGCCTTGCGCAAAGCGAGCCCCGAGCTGGCGATCGCCCGCACGCGGTCCATCGCGCTCACGAGGGAGGCGTCGGCCGGGAAATCCTCTGCGTGCGGCCAATCGGTGAGGTGCACGCTCTCGCCGCCCGTGAGGCCGCGCCAGACCTCTTCGGCCACGAGCGGCGCGAGAGGAGCCGACAGGCGGGCGAGGGTCTCGAGCACGGTGAAGAGGGTGTCGTGAGCATCCCGATCATCGCCCGCCCAGAAGCGGTCGCGACTGCGGCGCACGTACCAGTTGGTGAGCACGTCGGCGAAGTCGCGCAGTGCGGCGGCCGCGAGCGGGGCATCGAGCGCGTCGAGCTGCTCGGTCACCTCGACGACGAGGTCGCGCGCCTTGGCGAGCAGATAGCGGTCGAGCACGTTGCTCGAGTCGGTGCGGCGCTTCGCGTCGCCGAGCGTGCCCGCGTTGGCGTAGAGCGTGAAGAAGTAGTACGTGCTCCAGAGCGGCAGCAAGAACTCCCGCACGCCGGCCCGAATGCCCTCTTCGGTCACGACGAGGTTGCCGCCGCGAATCACCGAACTCGACATCAAGAACCACCGCATGGCGTCGGCGCCGTCGCGCTCGAACACCTCGCCCACATCGGGGTAATTGCGCAGGCTCTTCGACATCTTCTGGCCGTCGTTTCCGAGCACGATGCCGTGGCTGATCACGCTGCTGAACGCTGGTCGGTCGAAGAGCGCCGTGGCGAGCACGTGCATCGTGTAGAACCAGCCGCGGGTCTGCCCGATGTACTCGACGATGAAGTCGGCGGGGTTGTGCGAATCGAACCAGTCAGCGTTCTCGAACGGGTAGTGCACCTGGGCGAACGGCATCGAGCCCGAGTCGAACCACACATCAAAGACGTCTTCGATGCGCCGCATCGTGGACTGCCCCGTCGGGTCGTCGGGGTTCGGGCGCGTGAGCTCGTCGATGAACGGACGGTGCAGGTCGACCTCGCCGTCGGCGTTGCGCGGCAACGCGCCGAAGTCGGTCTCGAGCTCGGCGAGCGAGCCATAGACGTCGACGCGCGGGTGGTTGGGGTCATCGCTCTTCCACACCGGAATCGGGCTGCCCCAGTAGCGATTGCGGCTGATCGACCAGTCACGCGCGCCCTCGAGCCACTTGCCGAACTGTCCGTGCTTGACGTTGCCGGGCACCCAGGTGATCTGCTCATTGAGCTCGAGTGCGCGATCACGCAGCTCGGTCACCCGCACGAACCAGCTCGACACGGCCTTGTAGATAAGCGGGTTGCGGCAGCGCCAGCAGTGCGGGTAGCTGTGCTCGTAGCTGCGCAACTGGAAGAGCCGGCCTTGCTCGCGCAACATGCCGACGAGCGTCTTGTTGGCTTCGAAGACCTGCACGCCCGCCACCTCGGGCACGGCAGCGAGAAACTTGCCGCCATCGTCGACCGAGATGATCGTCGGAATTCCCGCGGCGGCGCACGTGTTTTGGTCGTCTTCACCGTAGGCGGGCGCCTGGTGCACGATGCCCGTGCCCTCGCCCGTGGCGACGTAGTCGGCGACGAGAATCTGGAAGGCGTGCACGCCGTAGTCCTCGACGAAGTAGTCCCACAAGCGGTCGTACTGCACGCCGCCCAACTCGGCGCCCGTGAGCGTGCGCGTGATGGCGGCACGGGCCTGGTCGAGCGAGGCAAAACCGAGCTCTTTCACATAGGCGCCGATGGTGTCGGCGGCGAGGAGGAATGACCGCGCGCCAGCATCCACCACCGCGTAGTCGATTGCGGGGCCTACGGCGAGCGCCGCGTTCGTCGGAAGCGTCCAGGGGGTTGTCGTCCAGGCGAGCGCCTCGACGCCGGTGAGCCCCAGGGCCTCGGCTTTCTCACCGACGAGCGGGAACGTCACGGTCACCGATTGGTCTTGACGCATTTGGTAGACGTCATCGTCCATGCGCAGCTCGTGGTTCGACAGCGGGGTCTCGTCGCGCCAGCAATAGGGCAGCACGCGGTAGCCCTCGTACGCAAGACCCTTTCCGTGCAGGGTCTTGAAGGCCCACAGCACGCTCTCCATGAAGGTGACGTCGAGCGTCTTGTAGTCGTTCTCGAAGTCGACCCAGCGTGCCTGACGCGTCACATAGGTCTGCCACTCATCGGTGTAGCGCAGCACGCTCTCGCGGGCCTTGGCGTTGAACGCCTCAATGCCCATCTCTTCGATCTGGGCTTTCTCGGTGATGCCGAGTTGCTTCATGGCCTCGAGCTCGGCGGGCAGGCCGTGGGTGTCCCACCCAAAGCGGCGGTGAACTTGCTTGCCGCGCATGGTCTGAAAGCGCGGGAAGACGTCTTTCGCGTAGCCCGTCAGCAGGTGGCCATAGTGCGGCAGGCCGTTGGCGAACGGCGGGCCGTCGTAGAAGACCCACTCGTCACAGCCTTCGCGCTGCGTGACCGACCGCTGGAAGGTGTCGTGCGCTGCCCAGTAGCCGAGCACCTCGTGCTCGAGAGCGGGAAAGCTCGGCGAGGCGATGACGCTGCTCTCGTCGCGATGGCGGGGGTAGCCCATGGTGACTCCGGTCGGTGGTTGCTGCGGGTAGGGATTCTTGCGATCACTCTCCGCGAGGACGACCTGCCGTGACCGGCCTGCCGCGGTACCACCCCGCTTGCACCGCATCTGTCGTTTGGCGACGGATGCTGCGCCCCTCTTCTACGGCGATAACGGGCCTGCCCCGCTCGGGTCTAGTACTTCGTGCGCAAAGGTTCTTGCGAAAAGAAGGTTCTTCCGAGAGCTCCCCGGTGATTTCCGGATCAACGCGAATAGCGCTGATTCTATATGCTGAGCGCCGTCAGGCTGACAGGCTTCGAACGACCAGATCGGGAGCACTCATGAGCGACGACACCCCCACCCAACGCTTCGATGCGCCGACCGAGCCCCTGCCGAAGAGCGAGGGCGAGGCGGCAGCCCCCGAAGAGCGGCAAAAGCGCGGCCTGCTCATCGCTCTGCTCGCCGTCGCTGGGGCGATTCTCATCGCCCTGATCGTGCTGATCGTCACTCTGCTCGGCAGCAATGCCGCTGACGACGACCTCCCCGAGCCGGAGATCACGGCGTCAGAGACCCCGACACCGACCCCCGAAGAGACCGAGAGCCCCGAGCCCTCGGAAGAGCCCAGCGACGAGCCGAGCGAAGAGCCCAGCGCGACGACGGCCCCGCCGCCCGCACCGCAGAGCCCGAGCTTCGCGACGTTCTCGGGCCCCAACAAGGCTGACTGCCCCGACACCTCCGGCTCGGTGCAGCTCACCTGGAGTTGGAGCAGCAGCAACGCGACGAGTGCATGGTTCGGCATCGGCACGCAAAACGCCAAGGCTGAGCCGTTCGAATCGGTGCCCACGACGGCGACCTATTCGTTCAACTACCAGTGCTCAGAGGCCAGCCAGATCTACACGGTGACCCTCGAAGACTCGTCGGGCCGCCTCACGCACAAGACCGTCACCGTGACGCGCGAGTAGGTGCGGTGCCCCCGGTACCATGGGGGCACCTGCACATTCAGGCACCTCGACAATTGACACGGTGCCGCCAATAGCGAAGCGAGATGCGCGATGAGCCACGCCAGCCTGCCCGAGAAGCCCGCCCTCGAAGGTCTCGAGAGCAAGTGGGGCCCGCTGTGGGAGAACCAAGGTACCTACCGTTTCGATCGTGAGGCCGCCGTGCAGGCCGGCCCCGACTCGGTCTACGCGATCGACACTCCCCCGCCGACCGCCTCGGGCTCGCTCCACATCGGCCACGTCTTCAGCTACACCCACATGGACCTCGCCGCCCGCTTCCAGCGCATGCGCGGCAAGAACCTCTTCTACCCGATGGGCTGGGACGACAACGGTCTGCCGACCGAGCGCCGTGTACAGAACTACTACGGCGTGCGCTGCGACCCGACCCTGCCCTACGACCCGTCGTTCACTCCGCCGCTTGAGGGCGGTGACAACGCGAGCGCGAAGGCTGCCGACCAGGTGCCCGTCTCGCGTCGCAACTTTATTGAGCTGTGCGAGAAGCTCACCGTCGAAGACGAGAAGCAGTTCGAAGATCTGTGGCGGACACTCGGCCTCAGCGTCGACTGGAGCCAGACCTACCGCACGATCGGTGACGACGCGCAGCGCGCAGCGCAGCGCGCGTTCCTGCGTAACCTCGCCCGGGGAGAGGCCTACCGTGCTGACGCCCCGACGCTGTGGGATGTCACGTTCCGCACCGCCGTCGCGCAAGCCGAACTCGAAGACAAAGAGATGCCGGGCGCTTTCCACCGGGTGTCGTTTCACACGCCCGACGGCGGCACGATCGACATCGAGACGACGCGCCCCGAGCTGATTCCAGCCTGTGTCGCTCTCGTTGCGCATCCCGATGACCCCCGCTACCAGCCGCTCTTCGGAACCACCGTGCGCACTCCCCTCTTCGGCGTTGACGTGCCGATCGTGGCGCACCACCTCGCGCAGCAAGACAAAGGGTCGGGCATCGCCATGGTCTGCACCTTCGGCGACGTGACCGACGTGGTGTGGTGGCGCGAGCTCGACCTGGGGCTGCGCCCCATCTTGGGCAAGGACGGCCGCATTCTCGCCGAGGCTCCGGAGGGCATCGAGGGCGCCGCGCTCGACACCTACGCCGAGCTCGCCGGCAAGACCGTGTTCAGCGCGAAGGCGCGCATCGTCGAGTTGCTGCGCGAGTCGGGCGACCTCGTCGGCGAACCGCGCCCCATCACGCACCCGGTGAAGTTCTTCGAGAAGGGCGACAAGCCGCTCGAAATCGTCACGACCCGCCAGTGGTACATCGCCAACGGCGCGCGCGACGAGAACCTCAACGCCCGCTTGCTGGAGCGCGGTCGCGAGATCGAGTTCCACCCCGACTTCATGCGCGTGCGCTACGAGAACTGGGTCGGCGGCCTGTCGGGCGACTGGCTCATCTCGCGGCAGCGCTTCTTCGGCGTGCCGATTCCCGTCTGGTACCACCTTGACGCCGAGGGCGAGCCCACGGGTGACCCGATCGTGCCGAGCGAAGACCAGCTCCCGGTCGACCCCGCTTCGATGCCCGCGCCCGGCTACGACGAGGCCCAGCGCGGTCAGCCGAACGGCTTCATCGGCGAGGTCGACATCATGGACACCTGGGCCACCTCGAGCCTCACCCCCCAGATTGCGGGAAAGTGGGAAGACGACCCCGAGCTGTTCGCTCTGGTGTTCCCCTATGACCTGCGCAGCCAGGGCCAAGACATCATTCGCACCTGGCTGTTCTCGACGGTGCTGCGTGCCGAGCTCGAGCACGGCACCCTGCCGTGGAAGCACGCGGGCATTTCGGGCTTCATCGTCGACCCCGACCGCAAGAAGATGTCGAAGTCGAAGGGCAACGTCGTGACCCCGGCCGCGATGCTCGACGAGCACGGCAGCGACGCGGTGCGCTACTGGGCGGCCTCGTCACGCCTCGGCACCGATGCGGCCTTCGACCCGCAAAACCCCAAGCAGATGAAGATCGGCCGCCGCCTCGCCATCAAGGTGCTCAACGCGGCGAAGTTCGTCTACTCGTTCGAGGCTCCCGCGGGCGCGGCGACCGGCCCGGATGCCGTCACCGAGCCCCTCGACATCGACATGCTCGCGACCCTGGGCGAGGTTGTCGCCACCGCAACCCGCGCGTACGACGACTACGACCACGCGCGTGCTCTCGAGGCTGCCGAGCAGTTCTTCTGGACCTTCACCGACGACTACCTCGAGCTCGTGAAAGAGCGCGCCTACGGCTCGCAAGGCGAAGCCGGCCAGGCGAGCGCCGTCACGGCACTGCAACTCGCGATCGACGTCTTCGTGCGACTGTTCGCGCCGGTGATCCCGTTCGCAACGGAAGAGGTCTGGAGCTGGACCCACGAGACCTCGGTGCACACCGCTCCGTGGCCAACGGTCGATGAGCTGGGGGTGGATGCTCAACACGGTGGCCTGCTGCCCCTCGCGTCACAGGCCCTGATCGGAATCCGCCGCGCGAAGACCGACGCAAAGGCCTCGCAGAAGACGCCCGTCACCCGGTGCGTCATCGCGGCGCCGAGCTTGCTCGAGTTGGCCGCCGGTGACCTCGCGGCGGTCGGCCGCATCGAGTCGCTCACCTTCACGGCGGCCGACGACGTATCGGTGGTTGAGATCGAACTCGGTGAGGCGCCGCAGGCCTAAGTGCCATGGCGTGCGCCAGACTGGGGGCATGACAAGCACTTCCCCCGTGACGGTGCGACAGGTTGCCCCCGGCGACGAAGCACGCTGGCGCGAATTGTTCACGGCCTATGGCGTTTTCTATGAGACGGCGTTCACCGACGACATTCTCGACGGCGTGTGGGCGTGGCTCATGGATGCTCACCACCCCCTCATCTGCCTCGTCGCCGAGGCCGGGGGCGAGCTCGTGGGCTTCGCGCACCTGCGTGAGCAGCCCGACACGTTCACGGCCGGGCCCGGATGGTTTCTCGATGACCTGTACACCGTGCCCGAGGTGCGCGGCTCGGGCGCAGGGACTGCCCTGCTCGAGTCGATCGCCGAGCACGCCCGCGCCCACGGCGGCGGTACCGTGCGCTGGATCACGGCCGCCGACAACGAGCGCGCGCAGCGGGTCTACGATCGGCTGGCGACTCGCGCCACCTGGGTCACGTACGAGTGGGAGCTCTGAGTCATGCAGCTAGGAACCCGATGGTCGGTCGGCAACGAGCCACCGGCACGACTCAGCGCCGACGTTCGTGCGGCGGTGCGTGCGGTGGAAGGCGACCTGCTCGGTTACGACACGACCCTGTGGCGCTGGACTCTCACGTGGTTGGAGGGGCGGCCGGTGGTCGAGCTTGACGACGGAACGGTCATCCGCGTCGGTCATGACGGCACGGTGTCCACCGAGAACGGCGACACCCACCGCTAAGTGACGGCGGCCCGTGCTACTGCGCGATGCCGTAGCGCAGGCTCTGGCGCTGACGCTCGGTCGCGGCCTGCGCCTCGAGGCGCAATGCCTGCTGCTCGTGGGTCAGGTGCGCCGGTCGTCGAGTCGCCCAGGTGATGAGCGCGAGACCCGTGCTCAACACGAGTCGGCGGGCGAACGGTGTGGCCTGTCGAGGCAGCTGCAGCGTGATCGTTGCGGTCGTCATGATCAGCTCCTGTTCTGGGGGGTCGTGGTGGCGGGAATCTCGATGCCGTCGAGAACGGGAAAACCGAAGTACTGCAATTGCACGGGGCGCGAGCCCGGCACGCGTTGCCCACGGTGCTCGCGAGCAAAGGCAACGAGGAGGTCACTGATCTGCTCGTTGAGCTCGTTGAGCTGTGCCGCGGTGACGTGCACGCTCGTTGACTGCAACGACGTAGCCTCACGCCACTCGGGCGCGAGCACGTCGTGGCCGCGATCGATGATGTCGCGCACGCCGGCTTCGCGATGGTGCAGCCACTCGCGCATGATGACGCGTGACGCTGAGCGGGCTGCCTCGCTCTTGGTGAGCTCGTCGCTGCCGATCTGAATGGGGCCGGGCACGCGCTCCCACCAGCGTTCGCGGGCCGTGCCACGCCCCTCAACCTCGCGCACAAAGCCGTGCTTCTCGAGTTGGCGCAAGTGGTAGCTCGTGGCACCACTCGACTCGCCGAGCCGCTCGGCCAAGCCACTCGCGGTGTCTTCGCCGTGCGTCGCGAGCGCTTCGATGAGCTGCATGCGCAAGGGATGCGCGAGCGCTTTGAGGCCGTCGAGGTCGGCAATGCGGTTCGCCTCTGCGCCGGACTCGGTGTCGGTTTCGGTTGCCATACCGACACCGTAGCAATGCAAAGGTTTCTTTGCAAGCGTTTCTTTGCAGAGAATTCTTTGCACCGCCGGGCATAAGCTAATGCCATGTCGAACCCGTTCCTCGCCCCCAGCACCCTGCCGTACCAGTTGCCCCCGTTCGCCGAGATTCGCGACGAGCACTACGCCCCCGCCATCGAGCAGGGCATGGCTGAGCAACTCGCCGAGATTCAGAACATCACCCGCCGGCGTGACATGCCGCACTTCGACAACACGATGGTGCCGCTCGAGCAGAGCGGCCAGTTGCTCACGCGCGTGCTGCGCGTGTTCTACAACAAGGCCTCGGCCGACTCGAACGACGTCACGAACGCGCTGGAAGAAGAACTCGCGCCCAAGCTCGCCGCGCACGAAGACGCCATCAAGCTTGATTCAGCGCTCTACTGGCGCATCGCGCAGCTGCACGACCAACTCGACTCGCTGGGCCTCACTGACGAGCAGCGCTACCTCGTCGAGCGGCACTACACCGAGATGACGCTCGCGGGCGCGGGCCTGGACGACGAGCAGAAGTCTCGGCTGAGCGAGCTCAACGCGCGCATCTCAACCCTCGAAACCCGGTTCGAGAAGAACCTGCTCGCCGACACCAACGACCTCGCACTCGTCATCGACGACCCGGCCGAGCTCGACGGTCTCTCCCCTGGCGAACTCAGCGCGGCCGCGCAAGCGGCTGCCGATCGCGGCCTCGACGGCAAGTACCTCGTCACGCTCGTGCTGCCGACGGGGCACCCCTGGCTCGAGAGCCTCACCAACCGCGAGGTGCGTGCTCGAATCATGGCCGCCTCGCGCGCCCGAGGCAGCCGCGAGGGCGACTACGACAACCGGCCCGTGCTGCTCGAGATCGCACGACTGCGGGCCGAGCGCGCCGAACTGCTCGGCTTCGCCAACCACGCAGCGTTCGTCACCGCCGACCAGACCGCGCAGAACCCCGAGCGCGTCGCGGCCATGCTCGAGCGCTTGGCCCCTGCCGCCGCGCGCAACGCCGCGGCCGAGCAAGCCAAACTCGAGGCCCTCGCCGGCCACCCGATCGAGTCGCACGACTGGGCGTTCTACAACGAGAAGGTGCGCAAGGCCGACTACGACGTCGACACGAGCGAACTGCGCCCCTACTTTGAGGCCGAGCGCGTGTTGCAGCAGGGCGTCTTCGCGGCCGCGACGGCGGTCTACGGCATCACGTTTACCGAGCGCGGCGACCTGCAGGGGTACCACCCGGAGGCGCGGGTGTTCGAAGTGCACAACGAGGATGGGTCCGAGCTCGGGCTTTACCTGCTCGACCTCTACACGCGCGACAGCAAGCGCGGCGGCGCGTGGATGAACGAGCTCATCGGGCAGAACACGCTGCTTGAGCATCCGACGGTCGTTGTCAACAATCTCAACGTGCCCAAGCCCGCCCCCGGCGAGCCGACGCTGCTGACCTACGACGAGGTCAACACGTTCTTCCACGAGTTCGGGCACGCCCTGCACGGCCTCTTCGCGCACGTCACCTACCCGCGATTCACGGGCACGAACGTGTACCGCGACTTTGTCGAGTTTCCGAGTCAGGTCAATGAGATGTGGATGCTCTGGCCAGAGATCGTCAACGACTACGCGGTGCACTACGAAACGGGCGAGCCGATTCCGGCGGAGGTGCTTGATCGCGTGCGGTCGGCCCAGCTGTGGGGCGAGGGTTTTGCGACGAGCGAGTACCTCGCCGCGGCCTTGCTCGACCAGGCCTGGCACACGCTCAGCGCTGCCGAGGCCGCCGCCGTGACGGATGTCGCCGCCTTCGAAGCCGCGGCCCTGAAGCGCGTGGGTCTCGACAACCCGGCCGTGCCCACCCGCTACAGCTCGACGTACTTCGCCCACACGTTCTCGGGCGGCTACGACGCCGGCTACTACAGCTACATCTGGAGCGAAGTGCTCGACGCCGACACCGTGCAGTGGTTCGAGCAGAACGGCGGGCTCACGCGCGCCAACGGCGACCGCTTTCGGACGTACGTGCTCGGGCTCGGCGGCGCGGGCGACCCGCTCGACGCCTACCGAGAGTTCCGCGGGCGCGATGCGGTGATCGAGCCGCTACTCGAGCGGAGAGGGCTCGTGGCGTAGCCCGCTGCGCTCAGAACCAGGTGCTGAGCCACGGCGCGCGCGGCACGTGCAGCATCGCGGCGAAGCGCGCTGCCGAGCCGGGTGATTCCTCTGCGAGGCGGCCGGCAATACGCAGCGCCTCGACGGGGGTTCCGCCGAGCAACAGCGACCCGAGCGCCTCGACGCCCAGGTCGATGACCGCGGCGTCGTGCGGGTCAGCGGCGTGCGCCGTGACCGTGGCGGCTCCGTGCTCATCGGTGGCGAGCATCCACTCGCCCTCGGCGAAGCCCAGCGCATCGGTCACGCGCAGCACCACCGAATCGGCGGCGGCATAGCGGCGCGCCGACAGGGCCGCGGGCACGTCGAGAATGCGTACCCACAAGTGCTCGCGCCGAGCGACCGTCTGCACGGCGCGCGGGTTCGAGACCATCCACTCGAGCGGCTCGTCGACTGGTCGCAGCTCGGCGACCACGGTCGACACGAGGTCGTGATCGAGCACGAAGTGCCACAGAGCCGTCAAAGCATCATCGGTCGCGGCGCACAAGTGCTCGACCGCGAGCGTGTGAGCCGAGAAGTCGCTCGCGTGCTCGTTGACCGAGTAGAGCACGAAGCCCTGCGGCTCTCCGTGTTGGTCGTCATACCGCGCGGCCCGCAGCTTCGGCGCGTGCGACGCGGTTCGTGCCGCGAGGGCGAACGTGCGGTCCCAGTGCAAGTCGTCTCTCGCGACCTCGCCACCCACGCGCTCGTGAGCGCGCGCCGCGATGCCGGAGGCGAGAGGGCGCAGAGCGCGCGCTTCGACCAGGTGCACGCGGCCGGATGGTGCGGGGGCGGCGAGCGTCAGCTCGCGCGTCGCGATGCGGTAGTCGGCGCAATACGCGGCGGGCCCGAAGCCCCAGCGCCCATAAATGGTCGCCTCAGAGACCGTGAGCATCGCGATCGGGATGCCCGCCGCGTGTGCAGCGCGCAACTCACCCTCGAGCAGCCCTCGTGCGATACCCCGGCGGCGATGCGTCGAGGCGACGTGCACGAGGCTGATCGCCCAGGCCTCGATGCTGCGCGCATCTCCGAGGCTCAGAGGTGTTCGCCACGAGGTGACCGTTGCGACCGGCGTTTCAGGCTCAGCGGCGGTGGCGTCATGCACCGCGACCGAGCGAGCGTGCCCGAAGCCCGCGCGATACTCGGTGAGCTGTTCGGGCGTGAGCGCCTCGGAATGCAATCCTCGGTAGACGGCTTGCACGAATCGGTCGAATGCCGCGGTGTCGCTCGTGTCGAGCACCGCATAGCTGAGGCCGAGTGCGGCCAGGCCAGCCCGCGAGGTCTCGTCGAGCGGCAGGGCGTTGTGATCGGCGGTCATGACTCCAGGCTAGCGAACCGGGCTACTGCAGGCCGCGGCGCAGCGCGGCGAGCGCGGCTTCGGCCGTCTCCACCCCGTCAGCAGCGGCGCGCTGCTCGAGCGCGGTCGCGAGGTCGGCCGGCAGCGCGAGCGCGAGGTGGCCGGTGTGAACGGGCGCGGCGGCAGCGGCATCCTGCCCCATCGCATCGGCGACGGCGATTGCCGGCGCGTCTTTCACGAAGATCGCGAGCACGGGCACGACGACCGTGCCGAGCACGTCGAGAATGCCGACGACGCCAAAGAGTCGCCAGTACCAGGCTTCGTTCTCGATGCCCGGAATGTCGCCTTCACTCACGACGGGAAGGATGATCATGATGGCGACGGCCGCAATCATCACGAGGGTGACCATGAGCCCGATGCGAATAATGCGGCGCCGTCGGCCCGCGAGCAACAAGAGCAGATTGGCGTGCGCGAAGCTGACGGCGAGGATGCTCGAGACGATGAACACCTTCAGCCAGTCTTCGAACGACGAGTCGTTCCAGCTGCGCCAGATCATCACGAGCCCGGTCACGAGGGCCAGAGCGCTCGCAGCGAGGCCGACGAAGCCGACGAGGCGCATGGCACGGTCGGCGATCGCAAGGTGACACAGGGCGGTGATGCTTGTCGCACCCATCAGAAGGGTGGTCAGAATGACCTTGCCCTGAATCTCACCGAAGTCGCCGCTGAGCAGGGCAATGATGCCGACGATCGCGGCGAGCGAGAACGAGACGATGATGCCGTAAATGGCGCCCTTGCGGGCGGCTCCGACTCTCGCGTCGCGACGCTGTTCCGTAGCTCTGGTGGTCATGATGCCTCCTCTGACGGGGTCGGGTCGACTGTACTCCTGCGGTGCGTCACGAGCATGACGAGCGCGCCGACGATCAGGCCCCAGAACGCGCTGCCGATGCCGAGCACGACGACGCCCGAGGCCACGACGATGAGCGTCACGGCAGCGGTCAGGCGCGTCTCGGGCGCCTCGAACGCGCTGACGAGCCCCGACGCGAACGCGCCGAACAGGGCGAGCCCCGCAACGGCAATGATCAGGATAGGCGGAGCCGCCGAGACCAGCGCGGTTGCGACGCCCGCGCCGAGCCCGAGCACCACATAGGTGACACCACCCGCAACCGGCGTTACCCACCGACGCGCCGGGTCGGGGTGTGAGTCGGGGCCCGCCATGAGGGCCGCCGTGATCGCGGCGAGATTGAGGGCATAGCCGCCGAACGGGGCCGTCAGCACCGTCGCGGCACCACTGGCCGCGAGCATCGTGCGCGCCGGCACCCCGCGATAGCCGAGGGTTGAGAGCACGGCGAATCCGGGCACGTTCTGCCCCGCCATGGTCACGATGTAGAGCGGCACCCCGAGCGACACGATCACGAGCGGGTCGAACTGCGGAAGGGTCACGGTGAGGCCGGGCGTGAGCGATGCGCCGGTCATCCACTCGCTCCCGGCGCTGATGACGACTCCGATGATGGCGACGAGCATCGCCGCCGGAACCGCCCAGCGCGGTAGCCACCGCACGAGCAGGAGCCACACGATGATCACGGGAGCAGCGAGCAGGGGCTCTTGCAGCACGGCGGTCACGGGCGCGATGCAGATCGGAAACAGGATGCCCGCGAGCATGGCGCCCGCGAGTGGCATGGGGATGCGGGTCATCGCCCGCCCGAGCCTCGGCCAGAGCCCGCTGATGAGGATGAGCAGTCCGCAGACGATGAAGGCGCCGATCGCCGCGCCGTAGGAGCCCGTTGTGCCCTCGGCGGCGATGAGCAGTGCTGCGCCGGGCGTCGACCACGCGAAGCTCAGCGGCAACCGAAAGCGCCACGACAGCAGCCCCGCGAGCAGCGCCTGACCGATGCAGAGTGCGAGCAAGCCGCTCGCGGCTTCGGCCGGGCTCGCGCCCACCGCGAGCAACCCCGCAATGACGAGCGCGAACGAACTCGCGAACCCCGTCAGTGCGCCGATAACCCCGGCGATGATCGGCTGCAGCACGAGGTTGAGCCTAGTGCAGCAAGCGGGCCCGCCCCGGAGAACGGGCCCGATCACTGCCGATGACTAACTCAACTGGCGTTCGAACGCTGAGAGGTGATTCTGCGAGGCGGCGAGCAGCGAGTCGAGAACCGTGACAACACTCGCGTCGTCCGCAAGAGCGATCGCTTGTGCGAGATCAGCGATGTCGCGCTCTTCGATCATGACGCCGACCTCGAAGGCCGCCGTCGGGCTGGTTGAGCCCAGCGCGATCAGGTCGTCGTAGAGGGCCTGCAACTCATCGTCGGTGAACGTGCCGGCCACACCGGTGCGGGGGTCGTCGAGCCCCGCGGCATCGAGCAGTGACAGCACGCGATCTTGATGCGTTGCCTCGCTGGACGAGATCTGCGTGAAGATTCGCGAGCCCCACAGCTCGCCCAGGGCGTCATAGACATCCATCGCGAGCTTCTCTTCTTCAGCCATGTAGAGCAGCATCTCGTCGGTGGCCGAGAGGGTCGCCGAGTCGGGACTGATGGCCACGGGGGTCACGGCTTCCGGCGTCGGCTCGGCGCGCGGATCGGCCGTCTGGGTGGCGCTGGCGCTCGGAGCACTGTCGGGCGTCGCGGGCTGCACCGCAATGGTTACTCCTGCTGCGATGGCGATGGCTGCGGCAGCAGCGGTTGTGGCGATGATGAGGCGTGTGGAGATGGTCATGGTGTCTCCCTTCCTGCCGTCAGGATACCCCCAGGGGTATCGACAGGACTATGCCTGGGCCATGAGGAACCTATGAAGAGTCGATCAGTTGGTGCGATACCAGTGCCGAACATGCTGGCGGTCGTGGCTCGCCTGCCAGAATTCGACTTCGGTGGGGGCGAGCGCCCACGCGGCCCAGTCGGGGTTGTGGGCTTCTGAGACCGCAGGGCGCGCGGCCCAGTCGGCGGCCGCCACCGCGCTCGGCAGCTCTTCGACCTCGCCCGTGACGCGCACCTGCCGCCCGAGCTCAGGCCAGTAGAAGGTCAGTGCCGCGCTCGGGTTGGCGGCCAAGTCAATGCCCTTGCGGGTCGAACGTGCGCCGGCGAAGACCCACTGACCGTCGACGAGGTCTTTCAGAATCAGCGTGCGGGCCGTCACGTGTCCGGTCGGGCCGGCGGTCGAAAGCGTGCAGGCGTGCGGCTGCGCCACGCCGCGCGCGATCGCATCGTCGAGCCACTGCAGAAAGAGTTCATCGGCTCGCTCGGGCGCCGTCGACGGGTCGAAGCTCGGCAAGTTCGGCGGAAACGCTGGAAGTGACCGCAACCGTTCGCGCAGTGAGGTGCTCATGTCGTCAGGCTAGCCCGCTCAGCCGCGAAGAGGCACCCTCACGTCTGCCCCACCTTCGTGGGTATAGCGCTCGCGCATGCGCACCACTCCGTCGCGCGGGGCGAAGCCTCCGGCCAGCAGGGCCTGGCCTTGCTCGAAGGTCGACGCTCGGGCGAGCAATTCGCGCGGCACGAACCCGAACACCGCGCCGAGCTCATCGAGGTCGGCCGGCGAGCTCATCTTCATGAGCCCCAGGTTGTCGCACTGCGAAATCACGCCGGCGTGCACCTTGGAGGGGCGCTGGGTGGAGAGGAGCATCCACAGACCGTATTTGCGGCCCTCCGCTGCGATCTGAATGACGCGTTCGCGAACGGCCGTGGCGAGGGTGCCCTCGAGTTCGGGCGAGCAGACGTTGTGGGCTTCATCGATCACGAGCAACACCGGGCGGCGCTCTTCGCGTCTGGTCCATAGGTCGTCGAGCACCGAGAGCACAACGGCGAGCGACTCGTCAGGGTGATCGAAACCGCCGATATCGAGCACCGTCGCGTCAGGACGCCCCGCGATGATGTCGCTGGCATCGGGATTCTGGCCCGCCCAAATCTGCCACCCCAGCAGCCCGAGGTTCTCGATGCGTTGCGCGATCGCGACCTGGCCGGGGTCGTTCGACGATCGCAGGCTCGAGAGGAGACTCACCGCGTCGGAAGCCGACAGCTTGCCCGTCAAGTGCAAGAAGGCGTTGTATTCGACGCGGTCGATGATGGGGTCGAGGCGCATGAGCGCCGCCTTCGACTGCGGCAGCATCGTCGAGAACCGTGCCAGCAGCGGGTCACCGCCGCGCCGGGCGGGCCGCAGCACTCGAATATCGCGCGCGGCGAGCTGCTCGGCCGCCGCGGGCTCGACACCGTCACGAACCTCACCGAGGCGCACGAAGTCGGCGTTCGGGTCGATGATGACCAACGGCAGGCTCGTGCGCAGCAGCAACTCTTCGAGCACGACACCGAGGGCGTAGGTCTTGCCCGACCCGCTTTGGCCGCACCAGAAGGTGTGGCGATTGAACTTCTCGGGGCGCAAGCCAGCGTGCTCGGTCGTTCCGTCGACGAGGCCGACGGCGAGATGTGTGTCACTCACGGCTGCGGGCTGACTCAGGCTGACTTCTCGCGGCGCGTCACGACGCGGCGCGGAACGATCGTGGGCGCCGCGTTCTCCATGACCGCGTCTTTCGTGACGACGATGCGCTCGACGTCATCGTGCGACGGCACTTCGAACATGATCGGCCCGAGCACCTCTTCGAGGATCGCGCGCAGCCCGCGGGCACCCGTCTGCCGCAGCACGGCGAGGTCGGCGATGGCGTCGAGGGCGTCTTGCTCAAACTCGAGCTCGACGCCGTCGATCTCGAACATGCGCTGGTACTGACGCACGAGAGCGTTGCGCGGCGTCGTGAGAATCTCGATGAGCGCCGTGCGGTCGAGCGGGGTGACCGTCGTCACGACCGGCAGGCGGCCGATGAACTCAGGGATCAGCCCGAACTTGTGCAGGTCTTCGGGCAGCACCTCGCTGAACAGGTTCTTCTCGAGCGACTTGTCGTGCAGGGGGGCGCCGAAGCCGATGCCGCGCTTGCCCGCGCGCTGACTGATGATGTCTTCAAGGCCCGCGAAGGCTCCGGCCACAATGAAGAGCACGTTGGTCGTGTCGATCTGAATGAATTCTTGGTGGGGATGCTTGCGCCCACCCTGCGGCGGAACGCTCGCGATCGTGCCCTCAAGAATCTTGAGCAGCGCTTGCTGCACGCCCTCGCCGGAGACGTCGCGCGTGATCGACGGGTTCTCGGCCTTGCGCGCGATCTTGTCGACCTCGTCGATGTAAATGATGCCGGTCTCGGCGCGCTTGACGTCGAAGTCGGCCGCCTGAAGAAGCTTGAGCAGAATGTTCTCAACGTCTTCGCCGACGTAGCCCGCCTCGGTCAAGGCGGTCGCGTCGGCAACGGCGAACGGCACATTGAGGCGCTTGGCGAGGGTTTGGGCGAGGTAGGTCTTTCCGCAGCCCGTGGGGCCAATCAAGAGAATGTTGCTCTTGGCGATCTCGACGTCGTCGGCGAGCTGGTCGGCCGCGGTGATGGTCTGGCGTGCACGGATGCGCTTGTAGTGGTTGTAGACGGCCACCGAGAGCGACTTCTTTGCCGCTTCTTGCCCGATCACGTATTCCTCAAGGAACGCGTAGATCTCTTTGGGCTTCGGCAGGTCGAAATCGACGGCTTCACCATCGTTGGATTCGGCGAGTCGTTCTTCGATGATCTCGTTGCAGAGTTCGACGCACTCGTCGCAAATGTAGACGCCGGGGCCCGCGATGAGCTGCTGAACCTGCTTCTGGCTCTTGCCGCAAAAGGAGCACTTGAGCAGGTCGGCGCTTTCTCCGATGCGAGCCATAGCGACACCCCTCCGTCACGGGCCAGAACCCACACCGGACCAGCCCTGCCACGAGCCTAACGCGGGCACACGACGTTCGTGGTGCACTGCACACCGCCCGGGTGTCGCGCCGGGCACATGACTTAGACTCTCTCCGTCATGACCGACTCGATTCTTCTCGATGCGCGCAGCCATCGACTCATCGCGTCGGCTCTCATCGCGGGTGTTTCAACCGTCGTCGCAGCGGCTGCACACGCGCTGGCTGGTGGTGGCTCGCCCTCCCTCGCCGCGCTCGCCACAGCACTCGTCGGGTCACTGGTCGTGGGCATGATCGTTGTGGGTTCACGAATGACCCACACGCGCGCCGCTATCGGTGTTGTCACCGATCAGGTCATCTTCCACAGCCTCTTCAGCTTCTTCGGCTCCGGCACCTCTCCCACCGCCACCGGCGCGCACGTGCACCACACCGCGCACGCACCGATAGAGCTGGCCACCAGCAGTGCCGCCACTCTGTCACTCGGCGCGATGATCGCCAGTCACCTCGGTGCAGCGGTGCTCGCTTATGTGATGCTCAGGCACGGCATGGGCGCTATTGCGACCGCGGTTCGTGCTGTGGCACTCCTGGTCGTGCGGGCGTGGGCTCTGCCGTCAATCGGCCGTTCGCTCCCAGCCCCACGCCGACTGCGCGCGCAGGGGCAACTCGAGCTCCCTCGCTCCCTCACACGTCCCCTGCTGCCTAATCGCCGTGGACCACCGCTCGCTGCGGCCGTCTAACTGACCGCCGCACCTTTCGATCCCTCTTTTTCGCGTCGGAAGCCTCCGCCTCGTCGCGCTTGTTGTGGCGCGCGCCGAGGGCACGACGCAGACCTCTGTGAAAGGCATTTACATGAAAGAAAGCACTACCGTGACCACGGCACTTCTTGCCGCGGGCGCCTTGGCGCTCGCCGTTCCTACGTCCGCACACGCTCATGTCTCGGCAACAGCGTCGAGTACGGCGGCTGGTTCATACACTGTCGTCACCTTTTCCGTTCCGCACGGGTGTGAGGCGTCGCCCACTCAAGTCGTGACGATCGACATTCCCGAGTCGGTGCCGAGCGTGACTCCGACGGTTAACCCGTCGTGGTCAGTGGCGAAAGTCACGGACGACGCGGACGGAACGGAACAGGTGACCCAGGTTGTGTACACCTCCGTGACGGGTGGGCTCCCCAGCGACCTGCGTGACACGTTCGCGCTGTCGTTGCTGCTTCCTGACGGCGAAGCGGGCGACATCGTTGAGTTCCCAGTCACGCAGACCTGCTCAGAGGGCTCGGTGACATGGGAAGGTGCAGACGTCCCGATGGTCATGCTGACCGCGGCAACGGGCGACAGCCACGGCCACGGAACGGGCGACAGCCACAGCGAAGACGCGGAGCACGCGCACGACGACAGCGCCGATTCATCGGCCGCCGCTGCGAGCGACAGCGACCTCGTCGCCCGGGTTCTCGGCATTGTCGGAGTCGTCATCGGTATCGTGGGAGTCGCTCTCGCGATTCTCGCCCGACGCTCGTCAGCCCCTCGGGCCTGACACGAAGGAGTCACATTCATGACGCGCCAGCATTCGCTGCCCGCGCTCATCACCGCAGCGGCCGCTGTGAGCATTGTGCTCATGGCGGCCGCCCCGGCGGCGGCGCACAACTACATCGTCTCGTCGACCCCTGCCGAGGGGGAGGTACTTGCGTCATTGCCCGGCGAGTGGATCATCACAACGAATGAGAACCTGCTCGATCTGAGCGGGCAAGGAGCAGGCTTCGCCTTTCTCGTCGCTGACGCAGAAGGCCTCTACTACGGCGACGGCTGCGTGACCGTAGACGGTCCGGCGATGACGATGCCGGCTGCACTGGGACTCTCCGGCGACTACGTGATGACCTACCAGTTCGTCTCGGCGGACGGCCACACGCTGTCTGGGCAGCTTCCGTTCAGCTGGCAGGCTCCGGGCGACTTCGAGCCGCACGTGGGCCTCGCTGAGCCACCCGTCTGCGGCGAAACCGCGAGCGCACCGGCACCCGCGCCGGAGCCGAGCCCGACGGCGGAGCCCGAGACCGAAGCAACCGACGAGGCAGAAGCGGCGCCCGACACCGCCCCAACCGACGCCGACGAAACACCCGCGCCGTTCTTCGGCATTGCCCTCGGCGTCGTGGTTCTCGGCGGCATCATCCTCGCGATTGCGCTCGCGATGCGCGCTCGCACCGCGCGAGCACGTCAATCGAACGGCGACGCACCGATCGTCGCGAGCGACGGCGGCTCGAGCCCGCGCAGCCACACCGAGAACGACAGCGATGGTGGCTCCAGCGGAGATGGCGGCGGGGGCGGCGGCGACTGACCGCGACCGACAACGAGAGCCCCGCATCCGGTGATCGGATGCGGGGCTCTCGTGGTTACGTCGGTGACAGCTACGAGGCGATCGCAGCAGGCAGGGTCTTGCGGGTCGTCAAGACCTGGTCGATCAGGCCGTATTCGAGTGCTTCGTCGGCGATCAGGATCTTGTCGCGGTCGATGTCTTTGTTGACCTGCTCGACCGTGCGGTTTGAGTGCTTCGACAACGTGACCTCGAGCCACTCGCGCAAACGAGCGATCTCTTTGGCCTGAATCTCGATGTCGCTCGCCTGACCACGGCCGGCATCACCGGTCGAGGGCTGGTGGATGAGCACGCGCGCGTTCGGCAGAGCCAGTCGCTTGCCGGGCGAGCCAGCCGCGAGCAGCACAGCGGCGGCCGAGGCCGCCTGCCCGAGCACGACGGTCTGAATCTGCGGCCGCACGTACTGCATGGTGTCGTAGATCGCGGTCATGGCCGTGAACGAGCCACCGGGGCTGTTGATGTACATGACGATGTCGCGGTCAGGGTCTTGGCTCTCCAGCACGAGGAGCTGCGCCATGACGTCATCGGCCGAGGCGTCGTCAACCTGCACACCGAGAAAGATGATGCGGTCTTCGAACAGCTTGGCGTAGGGGTCTTGGCGCTTGTAGCCGTAGGCCGTGCGCTCTTCGAAGCTCGGCAGAATGTAGCGGCTGTTGGGGCTCAGCGGGTTCGCGGCACCGTAGGTGGGGTTTTCCATCGTCGTCTCTCTCGTCTCTCTCGCCGCTGCTACTTGTCGCTCGTGCCGCCGCCACCGACGATGTCGGAAGCAGACGCGCGAATGTGGTCGACGAAGCCGTACTCCAGCGCCTCTTCGGCGGTGAACCAGCGGTCGCGGTCACCGTCGGCGTTGATCTGCTCAACCGTCTTGCCGGTCTGCGCCGCGGTGATCTCGGCGAGGCGGTGCTTCATGTCAACGATGAGTTGCGCCTGCGTCTGAATGTCGCTCGAGGTGCCGCCGAAGCCGCCGTGCGGCTGGTGCAGCAGCACTCGTGCATTGGGCGTGATGTAGCGCTTGCCCTTCGTGCCCGCCGTCAGCAGCAACTGGCCCATCGAGGCCGCCATGCCGATGCCGACCGTCACGATGTCATTGGGCACGAACTGCATGGTGTCGTAGATCGCCATGCCGGCCGTGACCGAGCCACCGGGCGAGTTGATGTAGAGGTAGATGTCTTTTTCGGGGTCTTCGGCCGCGAGCAAGAGCAGCTTGGCCGCGATCTCGTTGGCGTTCTCGTCGCGCACTTCTGACCCGAGCCAGATGATGCGGTCTTTCAGCAGTCGGTCGAAAACGCTGGTCGGCATTGCCGGTTCGGCCATGTGAAGTGCTCCTGTTCGTCGCGTGCTTCGAATCTACCGAAGCAGCGACCCGCCCACGGCCGTGTTCGCCCTGGGCAGAGCAGTGTTTGGCGTTAGCCCTCGACGACCTCAATCGCGTAGGTGGTTCCTTCAAGCGAGGTGACCGTCGCGACGACGAACCCAGCGGCGGTTGAGGTCTCGTAGGTGCACCCGACCTCTTGCCCGACGAAGATCTCAATGTCATCGGCGCCGCAGTCAACGATGGGCGTCTCGCCGAGCGACTCGGTGATCGCCTGTGCGGTGAGATCAGCAAACGCGGCAGCCGTTTCGAACACGGGGTCGCCCGTCGACGCCTCCGAGCCCACGACATCGAGCACGTAGTTGGAGCCGTCAATGCTCGAGATCGTCAGGGTGTAGACCCCCGTCGCGCCGGTCGCCGGGTCAAGCCCGTTGCAGTCGAGAGTCGTTCCGACCGCAAAGGGCAGATCTTCTGAGCCGCAGTCGATCTCGACCGTGAAGCCCTGTTCGAGCACGACAGACTCCGCCGTCGTCGCGAGTTCGGCGGCGTTGATGGTCGTCGGAGCATCGACGCGCTCGGCGTCGCTGACATCGATGGTTCCGAAGCAGCCACTGAGGAGAAGAACACCAGCAAGGGGCACGATCGCCGCAAACTTAATCATGTTCCGACGCTGCTCCTGCCCCCGTTCAGGGGGCAATGAGCAGAAATTGCTCAGCGCCCGAACGTGAATGGGCGACGAGAGCTTTAGTGCTTGTGCCCGTCGTGGTCGTCGTGGTCGTGACCGCTGTGGTCATCCGAACCGTGGTCGTCCATCGCGTCGGCGACCGGGGCCACGGCGGCAGCGGTGAACGCCGTCAGGTCGACGGCCTTGCCCTTGCTGTCGACGACCTTCGCCTTGCTGAGCGCGACGGAGAGCGCCTTCGAGCGGGCGACCTCGCCAACCATGCCCGGAATCTGGCCGTTCTGGTCGAGAATCCGGATGAACTCACCCGGCTCCATGCCGTACTGCGCGGCGCCCTGAATGAGGTACTGCGTCAGCTCGTCTTGGCTGACCTTGACCTCTTCCTTCTCGGCGAGGGCGTCGAGGAAGATTTGGGTGCGGAAGGTCTTCTCGCTTGACTCGGTGACCTCGGCGCGGTGCGCGTCGTCATCGAGACGGTTCTCGTTCTCGAGGTGGCGGTTCACTTCGCCCTCGACGAGAGCGGCGGGAACCGGAATCTCCACCTTTTCGAGCAGCGCGGCGAGCAGCTTGTCGCGCGCCTGGGCGCCCTGGCCGAACGACTTCTGCTTGAGCAGCTGCTCGCGCAGGTCAGCGCGAAGCTCACCGATCGTGTCGAACTGGCTCGCGATCTGCGCGAAGTCGTCGTCTGCCTCGGGCAGTTCGCGCTCCTTGACCGAAAGAACGGTGACCTCGATCTGCGCCATTTCGCCCTCGTGGTCGCCACCGAGCAGCTGCGACTCGAAGGTCGTGGTCTCACCGGCGGTCAAGGTGTCGACCGCGTCATCGATCCCGGCGATGAGCTCGCCCGAGCCAAGTTCGTACGAGATCGAGTTAGCGGTGTCAACGGTGGTGCCGCCGACCGTCGCGACGAGGTCGAGCTGCACGAAGTCGCCCTTCGTGGCCGGCCGATCAACCGTGACGAGCGTGCCGAAGCGGCTGCGGAGGTTCTCGAGCTCGGCTTCGACCTCGTCAGGGGTGACGTCGGTGGCGTCAACTTCGATCTTGAGGCCGTCGTACTTGGGCAGCTCGAACTCGGGGCGAACATCCACCTCGACCGTGACGTGCAGATCGCCCGAGAAGTCTTTCTCACTCGGCCACTCGGTGACATCGGCCGACGGACGGCCGAGGGCGCGCAGGCCCTGGTCAGCAACGGCGGCGCGGTAGAACGAGTCGAGCCCTTCGCTGACGGCGTGGTTGAGAACCTCGGCGCGGCCAACACGCTGGTCGATGATGGGCGGCGGCACCTTGCCCTTGCGGAAGCCGGGAATGTTCACCGTCTCGGCAATGTGCTTGTAGGCGTGCTGGATGCTCGGCTTCAGCTCATCGGGCGTGACAGTGATGGCGATCTTCACGCGCGTCGGGCTGAGCTTCTCGACCGTGGACTGGACCAAAGGGGTTTCTCCTGAATTCGTGTGCTGAATGCGGGTGCTGCATTGACTTGCGATCGTCTGATGAGGCGATGGTCGGGGCGACAGGATTTGAACCTGCGGCCTCCCGCTCCCAAAGCGGGCGCTCTACCAAGCTGAGCTACGCCCCGAAACCGTGACCGTGGACCACGTCAGCGTCACGACGCGGCGTCGCTTCGAAAAATGGCCTCGCCAAGTCTAGCCGAGTCGCGCCGTGCTGCCGCCGAGGGCCGACTCGCATGCGATACGATGAGACGTCGCACGGGCCCCAGGGCCCGACGCGGGGCTGTAGCTTAGTGGTAAAGCCTCTGTCTTCCAAACAGATGATGCGAGTTCGATTCTCGTCAGCCCCTCCATTTCTTGGGCCCCATTCCACTCGGGGAGGTCGCGATGCTTCCCGCCGACAGTCACGTACACAGTGAGTGGTCGTGGGACACCGGTGGTCCGCATTCAGGCGCTGCCGGCCGCATGGTGGCGACCTGCGAGCGCGCCGTCGAGATCGGGCTGACGACCCTCTTCTTCACCGAGCATCTCGACCTCGAGACGCGCTGGCGTGCCGCGCCCGAAGATTTCCCGCCGTGGAACGCGGAGTACATCGACGACCACGGCTACCTGCAGCCTCCGCTGCTCGACGTCGACGGGTACTTCGCGTCGCTGGACGCGTGCCGCGAGCGGTTTCCGACGCTCACCATCGGGTCGGGCATCGAATTCGGGCAGCCGCACCGTCATGAGGCTCGAGCTCTCGAGTTGCTCGACCTGAGCAGGTTCGACCGCATAATCGGGTCACTCCACACTCTGGCCGTTGGCGACGATGTAGCCGAGCCGGTGACGCTCTATCGGCTCTGGAAACCGCAGAGGGTCATGCGCGACTACCTGATCGAGCTCGAACACATGGCACGCGAACAGCGCATCGCCAGCGTCATCACGCACCTCGACTACGCCGTGCGCTCGTGGCCCGAATCAACGGCGGGCACGTTCGACCCAGTGGAGTTTGAGCACGAGATTCGGGCGGCCATGACGGCGATCGCGGATGCTGGCCTCGCGCTCGAGATGAACACCCGTCGGCTGCAACCGTGGATGGCTGAATGGTGGGCACAGTGCGGCGGTCAACGCATCACCTTCGGAAGCGACGCACATGTCCCCGAGGCGCTCGCGCACGGGTTCGCCGAGGCTGTCGAGCTGCTAACGGGATTCGGGTTCGGGCCCGGCGCCGCGCACACCGACCCGTGGGAACGTCTGTGATCTACGTCGACGAAGGAGCGGAGTGACGAGCAACGTTGCCTCGGACACCTCAGCAGCTGTGACCGATTGAGGCGCCACAGACCTCGATCGACAACGGCCCTTCTTGGCCGGCCGAATCCACCGCGCGAACCCGGTAGTAGCCCACCGTGGCCTCAGAATCGACGAACGGTACGTATTCGAACGCGGTGACTTCTTGACGGGTCACCGTTCCGATGCGGGTGAGCGAACCGCCCGGGCTCAGCGCCCTGAAGACGAGGTAAGTCACCACGTCTGCCTCGGGGTTTTGGGTCCAGCGCAGAAGCACCTCACCGCTTCCGCCGCCGGTCATCGCGGTCACGCCCCCAACGCGTTGCGGGGGTGGGTTTGATGCAGGGGGCTCGCTCGGGCTCGGGTCACTCGGGGTGGGGCTGGCAGAGACGGGCGTGTCAGACGGCGACGCTGTCGGCATCGTCGTCGCAGAAGACGTTGGCGAAAGGCTCGGCTGTGACTCCGGCGATTCCGTCGGCGCACACGACATGAGGGTCGCGACTATGGCGACCACCGCAACACTGCAGACGCCTCGAAGGATCATCACAGCATGCTCGCGCGTAAAGACTGCCCGAGCCAGAGTCAAAGGTCCTGACCGCAGCAACGCGATGTGGGCACCGCGGCCACTCGCACAAGCGACGTGGCAGAAGGATCTCTTCTTCGACGGGCGTGACGAGCATCCACTAAAGTTCCTCATGAACGTGGCTCTCTTTCTTTCTCGAAAGGCACCCCGCTTATGGCGCACCGTGGGCGCATTCTGCTCGTGTTTCCCATCGCTGCGCTCGTGTTCGCGCTCGCGACCCCGTCGGCAACTCCCGCGCTCGCGCAGCCAACGGAGCCCGCATTCGACTACGTCTGCAACGACACTCCTCTCGACCCCACGCCCGGCGTGGTCCGGCTATGGGGCAACGATCGCTACGAGACGGCGATCGCGGTTTCCCGAATTCGTTACGACGATGGTCAGGGCTGCCGGTTCTCGGTGGCGTCGGGCCGAGGCTTTCCCGATGCAGTGACGGCCGCGGCGAACCTCACGTGGGGCCCGCTATTGCTGGTGCCGGGGTGGAGCCTGCCCGCGTCTGTGCGCACCGAAATACAACGACTCGACCCCCGATCGGTGTACACCTACGGAGGGGAAGGCGTAATCACTCCGAGCCTGAAGGCCCTGTTGTCGGGCTACGTTGACGGACGCATCTTCTCGAACGGCGGACCGAATCGATACGCGACGGCGGCCGTGGCCACGTTCGGCAAAGAATCGGGCTCCATTGCGTATGTCGCGACGGGCGCTGACTACCCGGATGCTCTCGCCGCGGCCGGTCTGATTCGAGCCACGCAGGGCGCCTTCTTCCTTGTCGGCACCGACAGCATCCCGATGGAGACGCAGCGAGCACTGGGATACCTGCAGCCGTCAAGGATCGTCGTGCTCGGCGGTACCGGTGCCATCACGGCCCGGATCGAACGTGGCCTCCGCAACTTCACGACCGGGAGCGTCACGCGCATTTCGGGCAATAATCGCTTCGAGACAGCCGTGCAACTCTCGCAACGGCTTGCGCCTTCGGGCGACTGGGCGGTGACCATCGTGTCGGGACGCTCGTTCCCCGACGCGCTCTCCTCCGCGGCGCTGGGGGCCGGACCGGTACTGCTCGTCGAACCCAACTCGATTCCCGAGGTTGTTGCCGAAGAGCTTCGTCGACTCTCGCCACAGAAGATCTACATCGTTGGCGGCCCCGGTGCCGTTTCGGAGTCGGTTGAGCTCGAGCTCGCGCAGTACGTGAGCGTGGACTAACTGCTGAACACGACAGCGCCCCCGCGGTTAACCCGCGGGGGCGCTGTTAATGCCGGAGCTAGTCCTCGACGACGGTCTCTTCGACGTAGGGCGTGATCTCGCCCTCGAAGGGAGCCGGCAGCTCGATGACGCCCTCGATGAGAGAGACGATCGTGTTGAACCAGCCGTCGGGGTGCGCGAACGCGTAGCCCGGAACCAGCCAGGCGTTGCCCTCGGAGTCCCACATGAGCAACAGGGTTGCCTCCGACTCGTCGACGGTGACGGTCACCGTCTCGGGCTCGGGAAGCGGCTCGGGCAGGGGCTCCGGCTCGAGGCCCGGGTCAATCGGCAGGGGCTCTTCGCCCGTGCCCGGGTCAACGGGCTCGACGGGGTCGGTGCCGGGGTCGCCGGGCTCGACGGGCTCGACGGGCTCGGAGGGCTCGGTCGTGCCGGGCGAGGGCTCGGTGGGCTCTTCGCCGATCGGCACCTCGACTTCGGACGAGACCGAGGTGTCAGGGCCGCCGACGGGGGCGCCAGCATCCCGTGCCAGACCCGACTCGGCAGCCAAGAAGCTCATGCCACCCTGGAACTCGGGGCCGGCAGCGCCGAACCAGCGCCAGTCGCTCAGCCGCTCGACGGCATCCACGGGCGAGACCGTGTCGTAACCGCCGCGGTCGACCACATCGATCGAGTGGCCAGTGGCCCACGCGATCTCACCGGTCGGTGACCATGCCATTGCGTACTCGATCGCGGTGGCGACGCCGTCGACCGTGAGGCTTGCCGCGGCCATCGTCTGCCACTCGTCAGCGACGATGCGCACGTCTGAGGCGTCGACCTCGAAGCCCGTGGCGCTGAAGACCTCGGCGGCGAGCGCCTGCGCTTCGGTCTCGCTCGGGGCGAGCGAGTTCTCGATCACCGGCTGCACGCAGTCGTCGTACTCGAACGTCGCACCGGTGTCGTCAACCTCCACCACACGCTCGCAGACCGGCGGTGGGTAGGCGGCGGGGTTGCTGAACCACCAGCTGCCCGTGCCCACCCAGGTAACCGAGAGCGACGGCGCCGTGCCGTCTTCCACACCCATGAAGTAGGTGGGGTATGCCGGGTCGAAGTATTCGCTCTCTTTCACGTCGCCCGAGAGGCCGAACTCGGCGGCTGCCGTGCGGAGCACTTCTTCTGGGCTGCCGACGCGCTGCAGTTGGTAGACGTTGCCGCGGCCGGAGTCGTTCGACAGGCCAGCGCCGGCGACGTACTCGTAGTTGATCCACAGGCCAATGCGGGCGTCTTCGGCGAGCGCCGACATTTGCTCTGACGCCGGGCCTCCTCCCTCGGCACCTGCGGCTGCGGTGAACAGCGGGTCGCGCGGCGCGAAGGGGTTGGCGATCACGAGCGAGCCGACCGCGACGGCGGCAACAGCGGCCATCGAGACGCTCGCCGCGCGCGTGGCGCGGCCGTGGTTGATGAGGCGGGGTGCGCGACGGCTCGAGGCCGACGTCACGAGCTCAGGAGCGAGTTCGGGGGCGGATTCGGCAGAACCGGCGGAGCGACGAAGTCGGTCGGTCGGGTCATCAGTGGCGTTGTTCATACCCGGTTTATGTCGCGGGGCCGGCTGATCTTTCAGAACTGTCCGAAGAATTCTGCGCGAGGAGATCGGCAAGCGTCTTCTTGGCTCGGTGCAGCCGGATGCTCACGGCATTCGCCGAGACTCCCAGCGTCACCGCCGCATCGCTCACCGACAAGTCGTCGATGACGACGAGCGCGAGCACTTCGCGGTCGCGGGGGCTGAGTGCGGCCCAGGCTCGGGCGAGTTCGGCATCGGCGGTCACGAGCGATTCAGCCGACGGCGCCGAGTCAGGCACCGACAGGAGACCGAGCACCGAAGCGCGCGCTGCCAATCGACGCCGGTGGTTGGCCACGAGGTATCCCGCGATGCGATAGAGCCACGGCAGTTCTTCACCGGGTTGCACCGTGCCACGCTTGCGCCAGGCAACGGCGAACACATCGGCGGCGAGGTCGTCAACGTCGTCGCGTGCGACACGGCGGGCAAGACAGCGGCTTACGGCACCCCGGTGTTCGGAGTAGACGGCGGCAAAGGCCTCCGAAGAATCAGACATGCGACCAGTCTGGCGAGTGTCGGCGGCAAAGTGCACCCCAACGTTTTTCGCGCAGGCCGTGCACAGTTCAGCGCTGCTTCGTGGCCCGGAGGCAGGCGTGGGAATAGTGTGTGCCGCATGACCGCGACGCCGCCGCAGAACCCTTCACCTTCGTCGAGTGACGACCGTGCGTGGGCCGGGCGCGTGGAGTTTCCGCGCTCGAGTGCCGAACTGCGCTCGACGACGGCGTGCCCGGCGTGCTTCGTTCCGCTCACGTCGACGGTCTGCCGCTCGTGCGGACTCGACCTGCGGCACGAGGCGTCGGCCGAACTCGCCCGCGCATCCGCCGCCGCTGCTGATGCGGTGGATGCTCGCCTCGACATCATCGGACGCATCCGCCGCGAAACCGCTGCCGCCGCAGTAGCGGAAGCGGCTGCGGTGGCAGCGTCCGCTGCCGCCCCGGCCGCTGCGCCGGCCGCTGCCTCGAGCGCAGCCGCACCTGCGCCCGCGGTGCATCCCGCGCCCGCGGTAAGCGCGGGTGAGGCGGCGGCGCCACGGCGTTCGGGCATCCAGATCGCCCTCATCGTGGTGGGCGTCAGCCTGCTGTCGGTCTTCGCGGTCTTCGCGCTCGTGTTTGCCTTCGTGACCTACGGCACCCAAGTGCGCATGACGATCATCACGGGTGGCACGCTGCTCACGATGATCGCGGCGGGCGCGCTCAAGCGCCGTGGTCTCGATGCCACCGGCGAGGGCATCGCGGTGCTCGGCACGGTGATGTTCGTGTTGACGGCCTGGGCCTTGCGCGTTGATGGTCCGATCGGGTTCGAGGCGTTCACCGACACGCTCTACTGGGGTGTCGCCCTGCTCGTCATTGCGGCCTTCTGCGGGCTGTGGGCGCTGACCAACCGGCTCAGCACGCCCGACATCGTCGCCGCGGCGCTGCTGCCCGTGGGCGCGGGGCTACTGACTGGGCACCTCGCCGACGAACTTCTGCCGACGACGACCATGGTGGGGCTGACCGCGGGGGCGCTCGCCGCGCTCGCGACCGCTGCCCTCTCCTGGCGACTCGTGCGCGAGTCGCACCCGCGCACCCGCCAGGCTGCCCGCATCGTCGCCCAGTCAATCGGCTCTGTCGCGGCAACGGTCGCGCTGGTCAACCTCGGCGCTCTCGACTCGGGCAACCGGTGGGCACCCGTCATCGCGGGCCTCGTGCTCGCGGCGTTCGCGGCCCTGCACGTTGTGACGAGCGCGCGGGCCATGCCAGCCCCGCGTCGAGGGCTCGACGTTGCCACCCTCAGCGCGCTCGGCGGCGGCGCCGTGTTCGCTGCCATGGCGGGTGCCGTGCTCTCGGCGCTGCGGTTCGACCAAGAACGCGTGATCGTCAGCGCGCCGGTCATTGCCGCCGTGGTGCTCGCGGTGATCGCTGAGCAGGGCTGGCGGCGCTCCCCCGCCGACTCGCCTGCGCGCACGGCGTTCGCGAGCGCGACCATCGTTGCGGCGGCACACGCTGCGATCGCCGGCGGGCTCGCCGCAATCGTCGGGGCGTCGGCCTTCGCCGAAGCAGCAACACAGTCGCTGCGCACGCTGCCGCTCGAGCTCGGCGACCCCGTCACGTCGGCAAACCCGGCGACCGTCGCGGCACTCGGGGCGCTGGCCCTCTCGATCGGACTCATCGCGGCCAGCTGGGCAACCCTCGGCGTGCTGGTTCACCGGGCTCGCGTCGTCACGCTCATCGGCGGCATCGTGCTGATCGCCAGTGTTCCGCTCATGGGCGCGTGGTGGCTCGTCATGCTCGTGTTCGCCCTGTTCGCGATCGGTGGCGCGGTTGCGCTCTACGGTCTCGATCGCGTGGCGGTGACGGATGCTCGCCGCGCCCTCCTCGCCCTCAGCATCGTGCTCACCGCGGGTGGAGCGCTCGGCGCATTCCTCACGGGGTGGGCCGTGACCCGCGGCGGCATCGTGGGGCTCATCATCGCCGTGCTCGCGATTGGCGTTGCCCGCCCCGCGGCTCAGAACGCCGTCGTGCGCGCGGCCGCGGTGGCCCTCGCTGCCCTGCTCGTGCTCGGTAGCACCCCCGCACTCGCTCGCGATGCCGCAGCGATCGGTCTGCCCGAGCTCGCCAGCGCCACGGCACTCGTACTCGTGAGCGCCATCATTCTGGCGCTGCTGCAGCTCGGCCGGTTGACCGATCTGGAAAGTCGCGTCGGCAGTGCTGTGACGGGTTCTATTGCCATCGTCGCGACCGCGATCATCGCCAGCGGCACTCTTCCCGGCGCTGCCGCGACGGAGCGTTTCGACGACATCGTGGCTCTTGTCGCGCTCACCCTCGCGCTCGCAGGTGTCGTGTGGCGTCGCAGCGGAATCGAGCGCGTTCTCGCCCGGGCCGTTCTTCCGCTGGTGGTGGCTGTCGGCACGCTCGCCGTCATCGCTCCGTTCGACCTCGATGGTGCCGTTGGCGCCGTCGTGGTCGTAAGCACGCTCGCGGTTGTCGCCGCGTTCGGCCTCATGATTCCTCGCGCCAGCACTGTGCCGCACGAGCGCGCGGTTGGCGATGTCAGCGCCAGCGTCGTCGCGCTGGTTGTCGTGGGGGTCGCGGCGACGGCAACGGTCGACGGGGTGTGGGCGCCCGTGCTCGCGCTCGCAGTGCTTGCTCTCGTGACAGCCATCAGTCGCGACGGCCTCATCGGCTCGAGCTCACCCCGCCGCTTCGTCGGCTGGGTCGCTCTCGCGCTCGGCACCGCGTCGCTGTGGCTTGCCCTGGCCGAGCGCGACGTCACCGAGCCGGAGTTCTTCGCGCTCCCCCTCGCCGGCGCTCTGCTGCTCATCGCTGGCGCCAACGCGATCGTGGCCCGACGCGTACATGAGCGAAGCGACCGCAGCGCGGCCCCGCTCGTAGCGGGCGCCCTGCTCGTTGCTCTCGTGCCGACGACGCTCGCGAGCATTGACGGCACGGTGGCCCGCTCGGTCGTCGTCGCCGTGATCGCGACCGCGCTCGCCATTGCACCTCTGTTGCGCGTTGCGGCAATCGACAGTCGCGTGCCGATGATGTCAAGCGGGCTCGTCTCGACCGGATTCGTCGTGCTCGGGCTGCTGACTCTCGTGCATTCGATTGACCTCGTGAGCGCCGGCGAACCGGCAACGGGAACCGAACTGGTGCGCGCCGTGGTGGTTGTTGCGCTGCCCGCCGCGGCCGCCGTCGCGGCCTGGATCATCGAGGCGGGCCGGTTGCGCTACGCCGTGACCGCGGGTGGCGTCGGCGTCGCCGCCCTCGGCGCCGGGCTGCTGGGGCTCACCGCTACCGTCGACCCCGTGGAGCTCGTGAGCCTTCCCTTGGCCGCATCGCTCATCGCCATTGGCGCCGTGCGCATGGATGAGCAGGCCACGGCCCGCAGCTGGCCCTGGCTTGCCCCCGGAGTGGGCGTGCTGCTCGTTCCGTCACTCCTCGCCATCGATGGCGCCGGCGAACCCCTGTGGCGAGCGATTGCCGTCGGAGTGGTTGCCGCGACCCTGTTCGTGCTGGCCCTGCGCCTCAAGCTGCAGGCACCCTTCGTGATCGCGGGTGTCGTGCTGCTCGTTCACCTGCTCGTGCAGTCGTGGCCGCTGCTCGAGCAGGTGGGGGAAGCGGTCGACTGGTGGATCTGGCTCGGCCTCGCCGGTGTGCTCGTGATCGCCCTTGCCGCTCGCTACGAGCGCCGCCTGCAGAACGTGCGCGACGTTGCCGTGCGCATCAGCCAGCTTCGCTAGCTGTAGTGCCCAGGCAGGTTGTTCAATCTGCTGATCGGTGGGACCTTGCCGATGGCCGTGTGTAGCCGATGGTGATTGTAGTGATGCAACCACGCAGGCAAGGCGGCTCGGCGGGCTGACTCGGAGTTGTAGTGCTTCGTGAA
>CALRMP020000020.1:0-42083 GCA_943369205.1 Gulosibacter massiliensis
CTCGTCAACAACGCGACCGCGCTCGGGGTGACGCTCAACATGGTCATCGCGGGCCTCGGTTCGGGCGCTCTCGTCGCCGCCTTGCCCGCCGCGGCGGCCGCCGCAGCGCCGCTCGGCCAAACGGGAATCGCGACAGGGCTCACCAACACGACCAAGACAATCGGTGGAGCCTTCGCGAGTGCCGTCTTCGCCGTCGTTCTCGTTATTGCGGTGGGCCAAGTGGTGTCCGAGACGGCGTCGAGCCTGCTCGGCTACCTCATCGTGTTCGCCATTTGTGGAATCTCTGCGCTCGTCGCGGCCATCGCCCTCGTGTTCGTGCCGAAGCTCGCCTTCAGCGACGCTCCTGCTGACGAGGAGCCAGTGACGGGCCCCACGATTCACTAGACCGGTCGCACCTCGAGCGCACCCCGGACGAGCTTGTGCTGCGCCGCCTGAGCAACCGGGCGCACCGTGAGTTCATCGAGATTCACGTGCGCGGGTGACTCGAGCGCGAAGACGATGAGCGCCGCCATGTCGTCCGCGAGTAACGGATGCTCAACCCCTGCATAGAGCGCCTCCACTTTTGCGGGGTCGCCCCCGAAGCGGTTGAGCGCAAACTCGTCGGTCTTGACCATTCCGGGCGCGAGTTGCATGACGCGCAGTGGCTCGCCCGCGAGCTCGAGGCGCAGGGCGCCCATCATTCCGCGCAGTGCGAACTTGGCGGCGTTATAGCCGCCTCCGCTCTCGTACGACACGTGAGCGGCCGTCGACGTGACGGCGAGAATGTCGCCAACCCCGCGCTCGCGCGCACCCTCACGCAAAGCGGGCAGCAGGGCGCTGATGACCCGCTGCGCGGTGAGAACGTTCATGTCGAACATCCGCATCCAGTCACGGGCATCGGCCGTCTCGACAGTGTCGGTGCCGATCGCGCCGCCCGCGACCGTGACGATGGCGTGAATGGGGCCGGTTGCGGCGATGTGGGCGCGGAGGGCGTCCACCGCCGAGGGGTCGGTCAGGTCGGCGGTGATCGTCTCGCACCCGGTCTCCTCGGCGAGCGCCGCCAGCCGGTCGGCTCGACGCGCCACGGCGACGACTGACCAGCCGTGCAAGCGCAATAGGCGCACGGTGGCGGCTCCGATGCCCGAACTGCCGCCGGTGACGACAGCGCGGAACGAGTGGGCAGGCAGGTCGGTCGACATGCCTTCACGGTACTCCCCTCGGCGTGTGTGTTCTGAGGGGCGGGTGATGCTGCAGCGGAGCCCTCAGTGCGGCCCCGGCGCTGCATTACGGCGCATGACAGGCGCCGTTGACCGGTCGATGGATGCGCCGTACCGTCACAGAGACCCACCCGCGACGCTAGGAGCCGCCATGACCGCACCGTACAAGTTCGAAACCCTGCAGATTCACGCGGGGGCGCAGCCCGACCCGGTGACGAATGCGCGCGCCACGCCGATCTACCGCACGACTGCCTACGTGTTCAACGACGCCGAGCACGCCAAGAACCTCTTCGCGCTGGCCGAGTTTGGCAACATCTACACGCGCATCCAGAACCCGACGCAAGACGTCGCCGAGCAGCGCATCGCGGCGCTCGAGGGCGGCACGGCTGCCCTCCTGCTCGCTTCGGGCCAGTCCGCAACGACCTACGCGGTGCTCAACATCGCGCAGTCGGGCGACCACATCGTGTCGTCGTCGTCGATCTACGGCGGCACGTACAACCTCTTCACCTACACGCTCGCCAAGCTCGGCATCGACGTGACCTTCGTCGAGAACCAAGACGACGCGGACGAGTGGAAGGCCGCGATCAAGCCGAACACCAAGCTGCTGTTCGCCGAGACGGTCGGCAACCCGAAGATCAACATTCTCGACATCGAGAAGGTGGCCGGGGTCGCCCACGGCGCTGGCCTGCCGCTCATCGTGGACAACACGATCGCGACGCCGTTCCTCATCCGCCCGCTCGAACACGGTGCCGACATCGTCGTGCACTCGGCCACGAAGTTCCTCGGCGGCCACGGCACGGTCATGGGCGGCTTCATCGTCGACGGCGGAAAGTTCGAGTGGTCGAAGAACGTCGAAAAGTTCCCCGGCCTCACCGAGCCCGACCCCTCGTACCACGGGGCGAGCTACACGGGCGTGCTCGGCGACGGCATCGCCTACATCATTAAGGCGCGTGTGCAGTTGCTGCGTGACATCGGCGCCGCAGTCTCGCCCGACAACGCCTGGCAGCTCATTCAGGGCATCGAGACGCTCAGCTTGCGCATCGAGCGTCACGTGCAGAACGCGCAGGCGGTAGCGCAGTGGCTCGAGGCGCACCCCGACGTCGCGTCGGTGAGCTACAGCGGCCTGCCGTCGAGCCCGTGGCACGCGCACGCGCAGAAGTACGCCCCGCGGGGTGTCGGCGCGGTGCTGTCATTCGAGCTCAAGGGCGGAGTCGACGCGGGCCGCACGCTCGTCGACTCAGTGAAGCTCTTCAGCCACGTCGCCAACATCGGCGATGTGCGCAGCCTCATCATTCACCCCGCATCGACGACGCACTCGCAGTTGACACCCGAGCAGCAGCTGACCACGGGCGTAACCCCGGGTCTCGTGCGTCTCTCGGTCGGGCTCGAGAACGTCGACGACATCATCGCTGACCTCGAGGCTGGTTTCGCCGCTGCTCGAGCGGTCACGGCGGCCAACGCAGGCTAGCTCGCACACTCTCGTCGGGCGACCGAGCGCCCGGCGGATCCACCCCACTCACCACAACACGCACGACCCCCGTTGTCACACAACGGGGGTCGTGCGCATCCTGCGACAGAATGTTGTGAGCATGGACTGGCAGACAAGCGAAGACACGGTGCCCTCGGCATTCATCACCGAGGCGAATCGCCGCGCCCTGCGCGGAACTCCCCCGACCTCAGGCGCGTGGCGCGAAGGCGACCCTCCGGGCGATCGTCGCTTTCAGTCGATCGGCACGATTGCGCTGGAGTCGGGGCGGGAGTTGCCCCACGCCCGCCTCGCCTACGAGACCTGGGGCGAACTGAGCGAGGGTCGCGATAACGCGGTGCTCGTCATGCATGCGCTTACAGGCGACAGCCACGTCGTCGGCCGGCCCGGGGTGGGTCACGCGACGGCCGGGTGGTGGGGCGGCATTGTCGGGCCCGGTCTGGCGATCGACACCGACCGGTGGTTCGTGATCGCGCCCAACATGCTCGGGGGCTGCCAAGGGTCGACCGGCCCGTCGTCGGTTTCCCCCGACGGCACCGAGTGGGGCTCTCGTTTTCCGTACCTCACGATCCGCGACCAGGTCGCGGCTCAGGTCGCGCTCGCTGACGCGCTCGGCATCGAGCGGTTCGCCGCCATCGTCGGCGGGTCGATGGGGGGCATGCACGCGCTCGAGTGGGCGGTTGAGCATCCCGAACGGGTTGACCGGCTTGCCGTGCTCGCCGCGCCCGCCGTGTCGAGCGCTGACCAGATCGCGATGAACTCGGTGCAGCTCGAGGCGATTCGCATGGACCCTCTGTTTCGCGACGGCGACTACTACGACGAGCCCGAGGGCCCGTTTCGCGGGCTCGCTCTCGCTCGGCGCATGGCACTGCTCAACTACCGGTCGCCGAGCGAGCTCAACGAGAGATTTGAACGCTCGTGGCAGGGCGCACTCAACCCGCTCGGCCATGGAGGTCGTTTCGCGGTCGAGAGCTACCTCGACTTTCACGGTAACAAGTTCACGCGCCGCTTTGACGCGGGCAGCTACCTCACCCTCGTCGAGGCCATGAACTCGCACGACATCGCCCGGGGCCGGGGGACGGTCGCTGACGCGCTCGCGCGCGTCACTGCCCGGAGTCTCGTGCTCGGCATCGACAGCGACCGGCTGTTTCCGCTCGAGCAGCAGCAAGTCATGGCCGCGCACATGCCGCACTCCATCCACGGTGACACGGCGGTGGTGATCTCGTCGCCCTTTGGTCACGACGCCTTCCTCATTGAGGACGACCTCGTCGGCCCTCCCATCGCCCGCTTGCTCGCGAGCTGAATCGAGGTCCACGCATGCGACGGGCGGGGTTCGCGGCACGGGCCACCATCAGCGTCGCACTCGCGATCTCCACGGTGGCGCTGAGCGGATGCTCCCCCGCAGCCGACCGCAGCCCCGCGGTCGCCTCAGCACCGGCCGATGAGCCCGCCGCGCCCCACTCGATCGACGCCGTGTCAGTCACGGCCGAGCTCTATCGCACGCGCAGCGATCCGGCGAGAAACGGCATTCAGCTGAGCGTGACGAATCATGGCGATGTGGCCCTGACCATCGTTGGTCTGGCGCTCGATTCGCCCGCCTTTGCCACCCCGATCGAGCGTGATCGCTCCAGCACGATTCCCGCCGGTGCGACGCGCGATCTCGCCCTGACACTGCCGGCGCCCAGCTGCGCCGGCGATGACACGATGCCCGAGGCGACGCTGACGGTGGCTCTCGACACGGGCGAGAGCGCTCTGGTTCGCGTGACGACAACCGATCGGCTCGGGCAATGGGCGGTGTGGCACGCCGACGCGTGCTTTGCCGCGGCTGTCGCCGAGCGCGTACACCTCGACGTACGTCGGGTGCCCGCTCTCGACGATCTCGCCGCCGGCGTGATCGGGCTCGAGATTGTCGCGACGGCCCTCCAGCCAGGAGTCGCTCTGGTGGCGCTCACCGACACGGTGCTCTTCACGGTCGACGCCGCGACGGGCCATCCGGCACGGCTGTCGGTGCTCGCGCTCAACCTCGCCCTCAGCGACGGCGAGACGCGAGTCGTGCCCGTACGGCTTTCGGCGGCGCGCTGTGACGCGCACGCGATCGCCGAAGACAAGCAGGGCACGTTCTTTGCTCTCGAGCTCGCTCTCGGCGACGATCGCGGCGTCGCGACAATCGCGGCCGACGATGCCACTCGGTTACAGCTGTACGACGCGTTTTCAGCTCTGTGCGGCTTCTGAGGCATCCGGGCGCTGAGGTGCCACACTAAACAGCATGAGGCGTGGGGGCGGCGACGGGCAGATGCCGTCATGACGTTGATCGAGAAAGAACGTCAACGACTGCTGCGCTCAGCCGCGCGCGCCTTCGGGCTCACCGGAGTCGTGCTCGCCGCCATCTGCCTGGCTCTTCCCGGGGTCGTTGACCCCGACATTCTTCCGTCAGTGTTGATTCTGCTCGCCGGTCAAGCAGGGGCCCTGATCATGGTGGGCCGCAGTGGCCACATCGGGTGGGTCATTCTGACGATCATCATCGGGTGTGGTGCGCTCGCGCTCGCCCAACTGCCGTGGGGGCAGTCGGGCTCGGTGGCACTGCCCACGGCACTTGCACCCTTGGGCGTCGCTGGTCTCGGCGCTCTCGGCATGGTGCTCAGTGACACCACGAGCCGCTGGGTCGTGTGGGCGATCGGCGCCCTCGGCAGCAGCCTGTTGATTGCCGCGGCGGGCCCGGCTCGAGGCCTCATCTCTACACCCGCCATCGCCACGCTCGCGGCGTGGGTGATCACGCTCATCATCGGCTTGTGGGTAACGGTCGGAGTGCAACGGGCGATGCAGCGCATCGAGAGCATCGGGCGAGCGCACCACCTCGAGCGGCAAGCCAGCGAGACCGAGGCCCAGCGTCGCCAGGGTGCGCGGCTCTTGCACGACACGGTGCTCGCCACGCTCACCCTGCTCGCTCACTCGGGCGTAGGGGTGTCGGAACCCGCCCTTCGCGAGCAAGCGGGCGAAGATGCGCGACTGCTGCGCCAACTCCGCCTCGGCTCGACCCCCATGCCCCAGTTTTCGGGCGTCTGCAGTCTCGAGCCCGTCGGTGAAACCGCCCTCGGCACGACCCTTGAGTCGGTCAAGCAGCGGTTCTTGCGCATGGGTCTCTCGGTGCGCTGGCACGGAACTGGCCAAGTTTTGCTCCAAAGCGAGGTTCTCGACGTCTTCTTGCTTGCGCTCGCCGAGTGTCTCGAGAATGTGCGGCGGCACGCAGGCGTCGAGGAAGCCGATGTCACGATCACCCAGACCGATGACAAGTTGCGCGCTGTCGTCACCGATGCCGGAGTCGGGTTCGACCCCGACGACGTCAGCAACGAGCGCCTCGGATTCACCGAGTCGGTCGTCGCGCGCTTGCGCGATGTCGGCGGCGACGCCCGCGTGTTCTCGATGCCCGGCTCAGGGACGACCGTGTTTCTTGAGGTGCCGCGATGAACGCGAAGTACACGCCTCCCGACGAGACCACTCTCGGAGGACTCGTGCGGCCAGCGGGTGCACGCTCGCAGACCCGGCGGGGGGTGCCGTCGTCGACTCACGCCTCTGCACTCGGCTCAGGGTTCTTGGGAGTCGGCGTGGCGATCATCGCGGCGCTGCAGTCAATGCTGGGCATCGCCCTCTTTCTTGTGCGCGCCACCGAGTACCCCTCGCTGCTGCCGATTGCCGCGGCGTGGCTCTTGCTCATGGTCACCTTTCTCGGGCTCACGATCACGATCTCGGCCAGTGGCGAGCGCTTGCCCGATTGGCTCTACGCGGTCTTCTTGACGTCGCTCGCGGCCGTGGTGTGGCTCGACTTCGTCGCCATCGCCCCCTTGGGCGATGTCGGCCGCTACGCCACCGCGTCGGTCTCGGCCGGGTTCGTGCTCTTGATCATCGTCACCCTGCGTGCGCGGTGGGAGGTTCTCGTCGCGACGGGAGCGCTCGGAGTGGCCTTCCTCGTCGCGATCCTGACAACCACGACCTTGACTCCGGTCACGATCCCGACGCAGATCGTCACGGTTGCACTCGCCATTGGCCCGGGAATCACGGGCGTTCTCTTGGTAAGCGGCTTCGAGCGCATGCTCAAGCGCGAGCTCGACCGCGTGCTCGTGCAATCAACCGTGACTGCACCGCGGTTGGCAGTCGGCATGCTCGCGAGCGAAGAGCTCGCACGACTCGACCTCGACGCGGAAGAACTGCTCGACGCAGTGGCGAGCGGCGACGCGCCTCTGCCGTTGCCGGCCGCGCTGTCGTCTCGCGCCTCGGCACTCGCCACCGAGTTGCGCCTGCACCTCATCGAGGGGCGCCGAGAAACGTGGCTGTTTCACGCGATCTCTGAGTCAGAGCACCTGGGCCGGCGCGTGACGGTCAGCGATTCGGCGACTTTGGCGGGCCTGCTTGACGACGTGCAGCGTGACTCGTTGCTCGCCGCACTCTGGCTCCTCGCCGCGGATCCCGTCGGGTCGGGCCCGGCACGAACGGTGTCGGTCACTCTTGGTCCGCTTGACCCCGAGCGAGCATCCAGCGGCCGTCATCTCACCGTGCCCGTCTCGATCACGGTTTCGGGCTTGCGACGCAATCGTGTCGACCCCGGTGTGTGGGAAGCCCTTGACCGGGCCGGGCGGTACAGTGATTCGACCGCGAGTGGTGCGGTACGAATCGAGCTCGACTGCACCGTCGACAACCCGGTCGACGCAGGTCGGCCGAGCTAGCAGCCGGGAAGGTAAGGGGCACAGCGATGGCACACTCACCGGCGATTCGCCTGGCACTGGTCGATGACCACCGCATGCTGCTCGGTGCGCTCACTGAGTGGATTCGCCAGGCCGCCGATGACATCGACATGGTCGCCGCCGTTGCGACGTGGCCCGATCTGCTGAGTCACCCCGCTTTTCCGGTCGACGTCGTTCTGCTCGACCTCGACCTCAAAGACAACATTCCCGTCTCGCTCAAGATCCAGACGCTCAAGTCGATGGGCGTGCGGGTCGTGCTCATGAGCACCTATAGCGAGCCCAACGTCGTGCGCGAGGCCTTGAGCGCGGGCGCTCTCGGCTACCTCGTCAAGAGTGAAGACGCCGGCATGATCGTCGAAGCCATTCGAGCCGCGAAGAACGGCGAGTCGTTTATCTCAGCCGAGCTCGACCTCGCGCTCAACGCCTCTGACGTCGGCGGCTCGCCGCGATTGAGCGCTCAAGAGCGTCGCGTCATGGCCCTGTATGGGGCAGGCGAGCCCGTCAAGACCGTTGCCTACCAGCTCGGCATCTCGGAAGAAACGGCGAAGAGCTACCTCAAGCGCATTCGCGAGAAGTACCGCATCGCGGGCATCGACGTCGGAACGAAGGTCGCCTTGCGCAAGCAAGCGATCACCGATGGCATCTTGGTGGATGCTCCGTCCGGCGGTAGCGGACTCTAGGCCTCCACGCCCGAAGCGCCGCCAGACCCGAAGCGCCGCTATGGCCGAAGCGCGCGAGCTCGGCGCTCGAGCGCAACACTCACCGCGGCGAGCAGCATGCCGCCGACGGCGAGCAGGAGCCCCACCCACGATGGAGTGAGGTAGCCCCAGCCCGCGGCCACTACGAGCCCCCCGAGAAACGCCCCGAGCGCGTTGCCGACATTGAGGGCCGAGTGGTTGAGGGCGGCGGCGAGTGTCTGTGACTTACCCGCGACATCCATCAATCGGGTCTGCACGACGGGCGAGATAATCGACGCCATGAAACCGACTAAGAATGTGCCCGCGATGAGCCCGACGGGGTTCGAGCCCGTGAGGCCGAGCAGGGCGAGCGCTCCAATGAGGCCAGCGAAGCCCACAAACATCGCCCGTGCGGTGCCGGCGTCGGCGAGCCGGCCGCCGATGATGTTGCCGATCGTGAGGCCGATGCCGGTGCTCGCGAGAATCCACGGAACGGCGCCACCCGGCAGCCCCGCCGACTCGGTGACCATGGGCGCGATGTAGCTGTAGACGGCGAAGAAGCCTCCGAACCCGATCGCACCGACGGCGACCGCGACCCAGACCTGCAGGCTTCCGAATGCGGCGAGCTCGCGGCGCACGGTCGAGTTGGCGTCACCTGGTTGCCACGGCACGAGCAAGCGCACCGCGATGAAGGTCGCGGCGAACAACGCGGCGACCAGCAGGTAGGCAGCGCGCCAGCCCGAGGCCTGGCCGACGGCGGTGATGATGGGCACGCCGATGACGGTGGCGACGGTGAGTCCGCTGAGCACGAGCGCCACACCCTGGCCACGCTTGCCGGGCCCCATGAGACTCGCCGCCACGAGCGCGGCAACTCCGAAGTAGGCGCCGTGCGGCAGGCCCGAGATGAAGCGCGCGGCAATGACGAGTTCGAACGTCGGCAGGGTCGCCGACGCAACCGTGCCAATCGTGAACGCCGCGGCAAGCCACAACAGCAAGCGTCGGCGCGGCACGCGGCCCGCGAGGGCCGCAATCGTCGGTGCTCCGACGACGACGCCCAGGGCATACGCCGTAATCACCCAGCCCGACTGGCCGATCGCTGCCTCTTGATCGGCGGCATAGAGCCCCGGCAACAAATCACTCGCGATTTCGGGCAGCAGGCCCATGGCGACAAACTCGGTTGAGCCGATGCCGAAACCACCAAGGGCCAGCGCCATGAGCGCCGCGTACACCCGGCGCTTGCTGAGCGGGCGGCGCTCGGCGCCTCCGTGCGCACGGCGATGCGCCTCATCGTGCTCGCGCTGTTGGCGCGCATACGCGGCGGCGGTGGCCTCATCGATGATGGGAACGCTGGCGGCCGAGACGGTCACACAGACTCCTCAAGCGCGGCTTCGAGGCGCTGCACCTTGCCGTCGAGTTCGCCCGTGTGACCGGGGCGGTAGTCGGCCTTGAGCACGAGCGACACGCGCGTGCCGTGTTCGGCCACGGCGAGGGTGGCGCGCTTGACGACATCCATCACTTCGTCCCACTCCCCCTCGATCTCGGTGAACATCGACGAGGTGCGGTTGGGCAGGCCCGACTCGCGCACGATGCGCACGGCGGCCGCGACGGCGTCGTGCACCGAATCTGACGACGAACCGCCCGACGGGGCGACCGAAAAGGCCACGATCATGCGGATGCTCCCCTGTTGTTCACTGTCGGCTCGAGCCGCGGAACCGCGACGCGCGACCGCCAGCACTGTACCGCGATCTGCTGAATAGCCCAGCCCCACAGCACGAGGTAGAGCAGGTTGCGCGCCGTGAGCACGGCGAGCAGCTCAGGGTCGAGCGACAGCAGTCGGCTGTAGAGCACGGGGTACACGATCTGCGTGAGGCCCGCGATGATGAGTCCGAGCACCGCGGGCACCGTGAACGATCGGCCGCCCCAGCGCTGCCACGCGAGGCCGAGCACAATGGGCACGGCGATCCATGTGGCGAACTGCGGCGACCCGACCTTGTTCACGACGATGAGCGTCATCACGAGGGCGAGGGCAAGCGCAGGAAAGAGCTCAAGCTCGGTCGCCCCGCGGCGAACGGCAAGCAGGCCGAGCGCCGCGATCACGAGCACGCCAAGAAGGAGGAGGGGCGTCATCGCGTCGGCGGCGAGCGCCGTGCCCTCGCCGAGCACCTGCCAGGGGAGAATGCCCTGGTCGTAGTAGACGCGCGTACCCGGCGCGCCAGCCGCGGCGGCCCACAGCCACGGGGTCGCGATGATCGCCTCGACCTGGAGCCCCCGCGAGGTCTGCTGCGTGATCGGACTCACGAGCGCGAGCACCGAACCGAACGGCAGCGCGAGCGCCACGACACCGGCCGTGACGGCGAGCACCGACATCGCCACGGCGGCGCGCGCCTTGAGGGCGATGAAGGCAGCGAGCACGATGGCCGCCGGCCACACCTTGATCCATGCGGCAACCGCGAGCAGGGCACCGCCCCACTTCGGGCGGTCGGCGATGAGCATGACGGCCACCATCGCCACCGGCACCGTCACCGAGTCGATGCGGCCGAGCGCGATGGGGCCGACGAGCAGAAGGAAGAGCATCCACCACCAGGCGACGGGTGCCCGCCGCGCGCGTTCGTGAACTCCGATGATCGAGACGAGGGCAACCGCGTTGAGGGTCATGATGATCGTGAGCCACGTGGTCGCATAAAGGTCGGGGCCGAAGACATAGGCGGCGAGCATGGGCACGAGCGCGAGCACGGGGTAGACCCACGCGGTGTCGAGGCCGACCCACTCGTTGGCGGTGAGACCTCGCTCGACCCAGAACAAGTAGACGTAGGTGACGTCACCCATCGGCAGCCCGGGGCCATAGAGATTGAGATAGCCGAGCCACAGGTGCACAGCGGCGAACGCGAGCCAGAGCGAGACCGCGCTGCCCGCTACTGCCCTCACGCGCGACCTTCCGGTCGGTCGCGAACAAGTTCGGCGATCACCGGCGAGATCGCGACGCAGAGATCGAGCACCGTGAGGGGTCCGCCGGCGGAGGCACGCTCGGCGGCGAGCCCGTGGATCACAGCCGCGGCTGCGGCGAGGCCCGCGAGCAGATCGCGGCTATCGGTCTGATTGAGGTCGACCGCGCGCGTGGCGATGAGCGCCCCGAGAATACCCGCGAGAGCATCACCCGCACCGGCGGTCGCGAGCCAAGCCGGTGCCGACCGCGCGGCCACCACGAGACCGGACGGCGCGACGGCGCGAGTCGTGTGCCCCTTGAGCAGCACGACGAGATCGAAACGCTCGGCGGCGGCTCGGGCGGCCGCTTCAGGCTCGGCGGCGACCTCTGCGCGGTCTCGGCCGAGGAGCCGGGCGAGCTCACCGGCGTGCGGAGTGATGACCGTTTGCGTTCCGGCAAGCCCGCTGAGAGTCTCGGCATCGATCGCGCCGGCATCGATGACCAATGGATGCCCGCTCGCGAGTGCCGTCTGCACCCAGCCCTTCGGCTCGGCCTCGAGGTTGCTCACGCTCTCGAAGCCCGAACCGATCACCCATGCCTGCACGCGCCCCTCGGCCGTGACTGCCTCGGGTCGCCGCTGCAGCACGAGCTCGGTCGGCCGCGCGGGGCCGAGGTAGCGCACCATGCCCACACCGGTGCGGAGCGCGGCTTCGACACCCAGCACGGCGGCACCCGGGTACCGCGTCGACCCCGTCACGAAGCCAACGACGCCGCGCGAGTACTTGTCGTCGGTTGCCGTCGGCACGCGCAGGAGCGAAGCGACATCTGTCGACGACAGCGCGTAAAGACCGGTCACGCGAGAACCCTATCGACCACTGCACGGGAATCGGTCGGGCACGCGTGCGGTTGACTGCTCTCGTGACCTCTTCGTTGTTCGCTCCCCTGACCATCCGCTCGCTGACCCTGCGCAACCGGCTGTGGGTGTCGCCGCTTTGCCAGTATTCGGTGACCGCCGGCGACGGCGTGCCGACCGACTGGCACCTCGTGCACCTGGGTTCGTTTGCCCGTGGTGGGGCCGGACTCGTCATGGCCGAGGCAACCGGGGTCGTCGCCGAGGGGCGCATCAGCCCGCACGACACCGGCATCTGGAATGACGCGCAGGCCGCCGCGTGGTCGCGTGTGGTCGACTTTGTGCATTCGCAAGGGGCCGCGGCGGGCATCCAGTTGGCGCATGCCGGCCGCAAGGCCTCCGTCTTCCCCGAGTGGGGCGCACTGGCGAACGGCGCCACCGGCAGCGGCACCGTACCGGTCGAGCTTGGTGGCTGGCAGACGGTGTCGGCCTCGGCGATCGCCTTCGAGGGCTATGCCGAGCCCGTCGCGCTCGACGAGGCGGGCATTCGGGATGTCGTGGCCGCGTTTGCCGACGCAGCAGGCCGCAGCATCGCCGCAGGCTTCGACCTTGTCGAGATTCACGCCGCGCATGGCTACCTGCTGCACCAGTTCCTCTCGCCGCTGTCGAACACGCGCGACGATCAATGGGGCGGCACCCTCGAGAACCGCGCGCGCCTACTGCTCGACATCGTGCGCGCCGTGCGCGCGGTCGTCGACGTGCCGATTCTTGTGCGCTTCTCCGCGAGTGACTGGGTCGATGACGACTGGCTCGAGTCGCACGGACTCGCCGACTCCGGCGTGGCGGGCTGGAACGAGCACGACACCGCGACGGTCGCCGCCTGGGCACTCGAGGCCGGCGCTGACCTCTTCGACATCTCGTCGGGGGGGCTCGTGCGCGCGCGCGTCGAGGTCGGGCCCGGCTATCAGGTGCCGTTCGCCGAGACCGTGCGCCGCGAGGGCAACGTGCCCGTCAACGCCGTCGGGCTCATCACCGAGGCCGCGCAGGCCGAAAAGATCATCGCCACCGGCCAGGCCGATGCCGTCATGATGGGCCGCGAGTTCATGCGCGACCCTCACGCACCCCTGCGTTTCGCGCGCGAACTCGGCGTCGAGGTCGACGGCGCGCCCGTTGGCACGCCGCCGCAGTACCTGCGCGCCTACCGCTAGCAACCACTCGACGACCCGGCGAACCGGGTCGTCGAGCAGTCAGCTACGGGCAGTCGTAGTAGTAGACCCAGGCTTTCTCGGCGTCGATGATCTCCACCTTGAAGCCCAGCGTGTTCGCAACGGTTGGCGGGGCCGGCGGCGATGACGGCGAACCGCCACTGCGGTACCAATAGCCGTCGCCGACCTTCACGCAACCGTCGTACCAGGGCACCGCGCCCCACGCGCTCACGACGGCCTGCGATGCCTCTTCCTTCGTGTACCAACCCGTCTTGTCGATCGGCTCAGGCTTCACCGGCTTATCGGGCTGAGGCTTTGCGGGCGGCTTCGCCTCGGATTCGGGCTTGTTCTCGGCCTCTTGAGCGAGGATCGCCGCTTGGTGCGACGACTCGGCTGAGGTCAGCGCGGCGACGAGGGCAGCCAGCGCGTCGGCGGTGCCCTTTCCACCCTCTCCGGCAGCAGCGAGCGCCGCCAGCGCGGCGGCGACCTTCTGACGAATCTGCTCGCCCGCGAGGTTTGCCGCGGCGAGCCGAGCCTCCCCCGCCGACGCTGCAAGCGAGCTCATGTTCTCGAGAGCGGCTTGCGCATCGGCGATCGCCGCAGCAATCGCGTCGCTCTGCTCATTGAGCTCGGTCGTCGATTCGGACTTCGTCGTCGCGGCGATGGTGAGGGAAAGGTACTCGACGAGACGGGATGCCTCGTCGATCGCTGCCTGGTCGACCAGGCCCGTACCGACAACGACCGATGCCCGCACGTCTTTCACGAGCGCGTTGCCTGAAGCCACGAGCTCTGTGTATCGGGACACGGCCGCCTTGTACTCGGCAGCAGCGATTCGGTCGGCCTCCGCCTGATCGGCGGCCACTTGCATCGACACGACGGTAGCGCTCGCTGCTCCGCCCCCCAACACCAGTGCGGCAGCGACTGCGACAGCAATCGTCAGCTTTGTGCGGTTACCCACCAACGGGTAGCTCGCGATTCGTCTTCCCCAATAGACATTGAATCCCCCATTTCGAACAAGCCCCCACGGCAAACAAAAACGATCTCTCAAGGGTACCGACGGGACGCGCTGGGGGCTAGGGTCCCCTACCGCCCGCCGCGCTGCGTCGCGTCGTGCACCTCGCCAACGAGCTCTTCGATGATGTCTTCCAAGAAGAGCACGCCGGTCGTGTTGCCTTCGGCGTCAACCGCGCGCGCGAGGTGCGCACCCGAACGGCGCATGACCGCGAGGGCGTCTTCGAGCTCGGCCGAGGCGAGAATCGACACCAGGCGACGAATGCGTTTCGGCGGCACGGGGTCGTCGAGCTCGTCGTCGGGTAAGTCGATGACGTCTTTCAAGTGCAGGTAGCCGCTGGGCTCGCCGTGCTCGTCGACGAGCACGTAGCGACTGAACCCGCGCTGGGCAACGGCGCGCTCGAGGTCGAGGGCACTCGCGTCGTCGGGCAGGGCCGTGAGGGCATCCATCGGCAAAGCGACATCGCTCACGATCTTGTTCGTGAACTCGAACGCGGCAGTCAGTGCGCCGGTGGCGTCGAGCAACACGCCCTCGCGCTTCGACTGGCGCACGATCGTCTCGACCTCTTCAAGCGTGAAAGCACTCGCGGCCTCGTTCTTCGGGTCGACACGGAACAAGCGCAGCACGCCGTTCGCAATCGCATTGAGGCCACGGATGACCGGCGACAGAATGCGCGATACCAACACCAACGGCGGCGCAAGCACGAGCACCGCGCGCGTCGGCAGCGTGAAGGAGAGGTTCTTCGGCACCATCTCGCCGAACACGACGTGCAGGTAGGTCACGACGATGAGGGCAATCGTGAACGAGAGCCCGGCGATCCATGCAGGGCTCAGACCCGTGAGGCCGAAGGGAATCTCAAGCAAGTGCTTGATGGCTGGCTCAGAGACGTTCAGGATCAGCAGCGAGCACACCGTGATGCCGAGCTGGCACGTGGCGAGCATGAGGGTTGCGTGCTCCATGGCCCAGAGCGCGGTCTTCGCGGGCCGCGAGCCCGCTTCAGCGCGGGGTTCGATCTGCGACCGCTTCGCCGCCACCACGGCGAACTCAGCGCCGACGAAGAACGCGTTCGCAGCGAGCAGCACGAACAGCCACGCGATGCCCCACCAGTCAGCTTCAGTCATCGTCGCTCATCCGCCTCAGCCGACGGGATGGCGATCTCTTCGGTCGTGAGGGGCGTGAAGCGCACGCGGTCGATGCGACGGCCGTCGAGCCGCTCAATGCGGAACGTGCCCGTCGCGATTTCGACGGTGTCGCCAACCTCGGGCACATGACCGAGTTCTGCCATGAGGAAGCCGCCGACGGTTTCCCACGGCCCGTCTTCGGGCACCGTGACGCCCGCGCGGTCTTTCAGTTCGTCAGGCCGCAAAATGCCGGGGAACGTGAGCCAGTTGCGCGAGCGCACGACGTCGACGCGCGCGCGATCGTGCTCGTCACTGACCTCTCCGACGAGTTCTTCAACGAGGTCTTCGAGCGTCGTGACACCCGCGGTTCCGCCGTACTCGTCCACGACAATCGCCATTTGGTAGCCGCGGCCGCGCAGTTCGGCCAGCAACGTGTCGAGCTTCATCGTCTCGGGCACGCGCAACGGTTCCGTCTGCAGGGCTGACGCCGGAACATCCGCCCGCCGGTCACGCGGCACCGCAACCGCCTGCTTGACGTGCACGATGCCGACGATGTCGTCAATCGAGTCGTCGATCACCGGAAACCGCGAGTGTCCCGTCGTGCGCGCAAGGTCGATGACGGCCTGCGCCGAATCGCCGCGTTCGACCGCCGCGACGCGCGGCCGGGGCGTCATGACGTCTTGCGCGGTGTGCTGCGAGAACGCGAGAGTGCGCGAGAGCAGCGTGGCCGTGTCGACGTCGAGGCTGCCCTGGCTCGCCGAACGACGCACGAGCGAGGCGAGCTCTTCGGCGGTGCGGGCACCACTGAGCTCTTCTTTGGGCTCCACCCCCATCGACCGCAGAATCGCGTTGGCCGAGCCATTGAGAAGCAGAATTGCCGGACGAAAAACGGTCGTGAACGCCCACTGAAACGGAACAACGACCTTTGCCGTCTGCCGCGGCAGGCTCAGCGCGAAGTTTTTGGGAACCAGTTCGCCGACGATCATCGAGAGCAGCGTGGCGAAGACGATGGCGACGATCGAGCCGACGATCGGAACGGCGCCCTCGGGCAAGCCGATCGCCCGCAACGGGTCGGCCAGCAGGCTCGAAATCGCGGGTTCCATGAGGAAGCCCGTGAGCAGCGTCGTGAGGGTGATGCCCAACTGCGCGCTCGAGAGGTGCGTCGACGTGATCTTGAGCGCCGAGATGGTGGGGCCGAGCCGCTTTTCGCCGCGCGCTTGACGGGCTTCGAGCTCAGAACGGTCGAGGTTGATGAGCGAGAACTCGCTCGCCACGAAGAAGCCGGTGCCGATGGTCAGAAGCAGGCCTGCGATGACGCCGATCCACTCAGCGCTCACGGCGACCCCCGATCATCGGCGAGGGTCTATGGCTAGGTTCTGCGGGGGCGGGTGAATCGCCCGAACTAGGAGGCTCCATAACGCTCAGGAGTATACGGGCCTATCGAGCGCGTGCGCCTGCGTGAGTATCGCCGCCGTCGCTCGTCACCAGCTCACCGGCAGCGCCTTGCCCTCGTCGTAGCCAGCCGCCGACTGCGTGCCGACGACGGCGCGCGCGTGGAATTCGGGCAACGTGGATGCTCCCGCATACGTCATCGACGACCGCAGCCCCGACGTGATCATGTCGAGTAGGTCATCGAGCGAGGGCCGCGCGGGGTCGAGATAGATGCGCGAGCTCGAGATGCCTTCCGCGAACAACGTCTTGCGGGCGAGCTCGAACGCGCCCAGCCGCTGGAAGCGCTGCTCGACCGCCTTCGTGGATGCCATGCCCCAGCTGCTCTTGAACCAACGGCCGTGCTCGTCGGTTTCGATCGCACCGGGGGCTTCGAGCGTGCCGGCGAACCACGAGCCGATCATGACGGCCGAGGCACCCGCCGCAAGCGCGAGGGCGACATCGCGCGGGTAGCGCACTCCCCCATCGGCCCACACGTACGCACCGAGTGCTCGCGCGGCCTCGGAGGTCTCGAGCACCGCCGAAAACTGCGGCCGACCGACGGCCGTCATCATGCGCGTCGTGCACATGGCGCCGGGGCCGACCCCGACCTTGATCACGTGCGCGCCGGCGACGACGAGGTCGCGCACGGCCTCGGGCGTCACGACGTTTCCGGCCACGATCGGCACACCGAGGTTCGCGTCGGCAACGGCCCGCACTGCCTCGGCGGCCTGCCGCTGGTGTCCGTGCGCGGTGTCGATGACGATGACGTCGACGCCAGCCTTCACGAGAGCCGTGGCCCGGGCAGCTGCATCACCGTTGATGCCGACCGCGGCGGCGACGCGGAGGCGGCCGTGGGCATCCACCGCGGGCGAATAGATCGTGGCCCGCACGGCGCTGCGGGCACTGAGAGAGCCGATGATGCGCCCGTGATGGCGCACGGCGACTGCCTCGACCCCCGCCGCATCGATCAGCTCGAAAGCCGCGCGGGGTTCGGTGACGTCGTCGTGGTCGATCGCGACGACGTCGTCAGCCACGAGGTCGCCCACGATCGAATCGGGCAGTGCGTGTCGCAGCGCGGCGGCCGCGATACACCGCTCGGGCTCACCGTCAGCGTCGACGATCGTCAGCAGCGCGCCCGGTAGAACGGGCACGAGACGGCGCGCCTCGGCAATCGTCGTCGACCGGGTGACGCAGACCAGCTCATCGAGCACGGTCGAGGCCTGCTTGACCGCGCGAATCGCAGCATCGAGTTCAGAAAGCCCGGCGTCTTGCGGCAGCACACCGAAACCACCGCGACGCGCCATCGCCGCCGCCAATCGCGGCCCCGTGACCGACGTCATGTTGGCCGCAACGAGGGGAATGCGCAGGCCAGTCGGGTCGTCCACCGTGAGGTCGACCCCCAGTCGGCTGCCGACCTCGGAGTGCTGAGGCACGAGGAACACGTCGGAGTAGGTCAGATCGTGACGAGGTCGTTCAGATAAGAACTGCACAGATTTAACGCTACTGCGCCCCGCAGACGGCTGTCACCGCGTCATGAAGCCGTTAAGCTTGACCCCGCATGCGCCGCAGGCGGCCATGCGGTAGCGAACCCATCGATGTCAAGCGAAAGTGGGCGGTCGGCTGTGTCAAGCCAAGTGACCGGAGTCGGACCCGACGGCGGTGCCGCGGGCGAATTCGGAGCCAACGAATGGCTCGTCGAAGAGCTATATGCGCAGTACAAGGTTGATCGCAACGCGGTCGACCCCTCCTGGTGGCCAATTCTCGACCGCTACCACACGAGCATCACGGGCGGAGGCGAGCCTGTTGCCGCGGCCGAGGCCCCCGCAGCCCCGCCCGCTGCCGAGGTGCCGACGACCACGGGGTCGGTGCCGGTCACCACGGCTCCGGCGACGGGTAGCCAGCCGGTCGCGAAGACCACGTCGATCGCGCCGCAGCCCACGCCGATTCCGGCTCAAGCGCCCGACACCTCGAGCATTCCCTTCGTCGACGCCGACGGAGACGGTGAGCTTGACGACATCGTGACACCCCTGCGCGGCATGGCCAAGACCCTGGCGACGAACATGGATGCGAGCCTCACGGTTCCGACCGCCACGAGTGTTCGCACCCTCCCCGCGAAGTTGATGATCGACAACCGCATCGTCATCAACAACCACCTCAAGCGCGCGCGCGGCGGCAAGGTCAGCTTCACCCACCTCATTGCGTGGGCGATGGTCAAGGCCATCAAGGAGTTCCCGAGCCAGAACGTGTTCTACGACGAGGTCGACGGCAAGCCCGTCGTCGTCACGCCCGCGAACATCAACCTCGGCATCGCGATCGATATCCCCAAGCCCGACGGCACGCGCTCCCTTCTCGTTCCGGGAATCAAGAAGTGCGGCTCGATGAACTTCAGCGAGTTTCTCGCGGCCTACGAAGACGTCGTTAAGCGTGCGCGTGACAACAAGCTCACCGCTGCCGACTTCCAGGGCAACACCATCTCGCTGACGAACCCCGGCGGTATCGGCACCGTTCACTCGGTGCCGCGCCTCATGAAGGGGCAAGGCGCGATCATCGGCGCCGGTGCACTCGAATACCCGGCTGAGTTCCAAGGCATGTCGCAAGCGACTCTTGCCGACCTTGGCGTCGGCAAGACGATCACGCTCACGAGCACCTACGACCACCGCGTTATTCAGGGTGCGGGCTCGGGCGAGTTCCTCAAGAAGATTCACGAGCTCGTCATCGGCGAGCGCCACTTCTACGAGGACATCTTCGCCGACCTGCGCATTCCGTACGACCCGATCCACTGGGCGCAAGACATTCACGTCGACCTCGCTGACGACGTCAACAAGACGGCACGCGTTCAAGAGTTGATCAACTCCTACCGAGTGCGCGGACACATGATGGCCGACGTCGACCCGTTGCAGTACAAGCAGCGCTCGCACCCTGACCTCGATATCTCCAGCCACGGTCTGACCTTCTGGGACTTGGATCGCGAATTCGTGACGGGCGGCTTCGGCGGTCGGCGATCGATGCTGCTGCGCGAAGTGCTCGGCGTGCTGCGCGACACCTACTGCCGCACGGTGGGCGTCGAGTACATGCACATTCAAGAGCCCGATCAGCGTCGCTGGTTCCAAGAGCGGCTCGAGAAGCCCTACGTGAAGCCCACGCACGACGAGCAGATGCGCATTCTCGGCAAGCTCAACCAGGCCGAGGCTTTCGAGACCTTCCTCCAGACGAAGTATGTCGGCCAGAAGCGGTTCAGCCTCGAGGGCAGCGAGAGTGTGATTCCGCTGCTCGACGAGATTCTGCAGGGTGCTGCCGAGAAGGGTCTCGACGAGGTCGCGATCGGCATGGCCCACCGCGGCCGGCTCAACGTGCTCGCCAACATCGGCGGCAAGACCTACGGGCAGATCTTCCGGGAGTTTGAGGGCACGCAAGACCCGCGCTCGGTCCAGGGCTCGGGTGACGTGAAGTACCACCTCGGCACCGAAGGCACCTTCACGGCCATGAACGGCCAAGAGATTCAGGTGTCGCTCGCCGCTAATCCCTCGCACCTCGAAGCCGTCAACGGTGTGCTCGAAGGCATCGTGCGGGCCAAGCAAGACCGCAAGAAGATCGGCACCTTCACGACCCTGCCGGTACTGATTCACGGCGACGCCGCGATGGCCGGCCAAGGCGTCGTGTTTGAGACGCTGCAGCTCAGCCAGCTGCGCGGCTACCGTACGGGCGGCACGATTCACATCGTCGTCAACAACCAGGTCGGGTTCACGACCCCTCCGGGCGAGGGCCGCTCGTCGATCTACGCCACCGACATCGCCAAAGCGATTCAGGCGCCGATTCTGCACGTCAACGGTGACGACCCCGAGGCCGTCGTGCGCGTCGCCGAGCTCGCCTTCGCCTACCGGCAAGAGTTCAAGCGCGACATCGTCGTCGACCTCGTGTGCTACCGCCGCCGCGGTCACAACGAAGGCGACGACCCGTCGATGACGCAGCCGCTCATGTACAACCTCATCGAGGCTAAGCGCAGCGTGCGCACCCTCTACACCGAGGCGCTCGTCGGCCGCGGCGACATCACCGAGGAAGAGTTCGAGGCAGCGCACCGCGACTTCCAAGACCGCCTCGAGGTGGCCTTCGCCGAGACGCACGCGGCACAAACTGGCTCGACTCCGATCGTCGGAGGTGGCATCGCGATCGACACCGATGACCTCGCCGGCGAACCCGAGTCGACCGGGGTCGATGAAGCGGTCATCCATCACATCGGGGATGCTCACGACAACCCGCCCGCCGGCTTCACCGTGCACACCAAGCTGCAGGCGATGCTCAAGAAGCGCGTCGAGATGAGCCGCGAGGGTCAAATCGACTGGGGCTTCGGCGAACTCCTCGCGCTCGGCTCGCTGCTCATGGAGGGCACCCCGGTGCGCATGTCGGGGCAAGACTCGCGGCGCGGAACCTTCGTGCAGCGCCACGCCGTGCTGCACGACCGCGTCAACGGCCAAGAGTGGTTGCCCCTCGCGAACCTCAGCGAGAACCAGGCCCGGTTCTGGATCTACGACTCGCTGCTGAGCGAGTACGCGGCAATGGGCTTCGAGTATGGCTACTCGGTCGAACGGCCCGACGCGCTCGTGCTGTGGGAGGCCCAGTTCGGCGACTTCGCCAACGGTGCCCAGACCATCATCGATACCTTCATCGCCTCAGCCGAGCAGAAGTGGAACCAGCGCTCGAGCGTCGTCCTGTTGCTGCCGCACGGCTATGAAGGCCAGGGGCCCGACCACTCGTCCGCTCGCATCGAACGGTTCTTGCAACTCGCTGCCGAGGACAACATGACGGTGGCGCGCCCGTCGACGCCCGCGTCGTACTTCCACCTGTTGCGCCGGCAGGCGTACGCTCGCCCCCGGCGCCCGATGGTCGTCTTCACTCCGAAGGCGATGCTGCGGTTGCGTGGCGCGACGAGCGAGGTGACCGACTTCACGAGCGGCCGGTTCGAGCCGGTCATCGACGACGCGCGGGTGACCGACCCCGTAGCCGTGCGGCGGGTGCTCTTGCACGCTGGCAAGATTCACTACGACCTCGTGGCTGAAATCGAAAAGCGGGAGACCGCGGGGGTCGCACTCGTGCGCCTCGAGCAGTTCTACCCGCTGCCCGAAGAGCAACTGCGCGCCGTTCTCTCGCGTTATCCGAACGCCGAAGTGGTCTGGGTGCAAGACGAACCCGAGAACCAGGGTGCGTGGCCGTTCTTGGCGCTCGAAACGCAGAAGCGCGGCATGCCGCCGATGCGCGTCGTTTCGCGCCCCGCGTCGGCATCACCCGCGACGGGCTCGAGCAAGCGCAGCGCGCAAGAGCACGCCGACATCATGGATGCAGCGCTGAGCGACTAGCGGGTCAGCGCGACGATAATCATGTCGCGCAGCTCAGCAGGGGCCTTCTCTTGGCACGCCTCCTTCACCTTGGTGGTGAGGGTTACGCCAACGAGGTGCTCGGCAGAGCAGTCGTCGCAGTTCGCAAGGTGATCGCGAATGTCTTGGCACTGCTCGTCGCTGAGCTCGTTATGCAGAAACTCTTCGAGCTCTTCTTGTGCTTTGTTGCAGCCGCAGTCGGTCATCGGGCACTCCCTTCTGGGGCGGTCGCTGTGACAGAAGCAGTCATGCCGCGCTCGCGCGCGTAGTCGGCCAGGAGGTCGCGCAACAGGCGACGGCCGCGGTGCAAGCGACTCATGACCGTGCCGACGGGGGTCTTCATGATGTCGGCGATCTCTTGATAGGAGAAGCCCTCGACGTCGGCGAAATAGACGGCAAGTCGGAAGTCTTCCGGAATCGCCTGCAGGGCATCTTTCACGGCACTCGCCGGCATGCGATCGATCGCCTCGGCTTCAGCCGAACGACCCGTGGTCGACGTCGCCGATTCGGCACCGCCGAGTTGCCAGTCTTCCATCTCGTCGAGAGCGCCCTGGTAGGGGTCGCGCTGCTTCTTGCGGTACACGTTGATGAAGGTGTTGGTGAGAATGCGGTACAGCCACGCCTTGAGATTCGTGCCCTGCTCGAACTGCGCGAACGCCGCGAATGCCTTCAGATACGTCTCTTGCACGAGATCGGCCGCATCGGCAGGATTTCGCGTCATGCGCATGGCCGCCCCATACAACTGGTCCATGAAGGGCAGCGCCTGCTCGTGAAACGTGCGGCGTCGCTCGGCCAGCTCGTCAGCCTCCGCCTGCGCGGCCTCGTGGGGGGTCGTGTCACTCATCAGGCGCGAGTCTAGCGAGCGCGTCTGCGTTGAACGGCCTGACCGTGACCGTCGTGCAGGCTCGATGCGGCTCAACGGTCGGTCGAGGGCGAGCGTCGCCATGCGTTTCCTTTTCCCGTGATCAAGGCACCGTGCGCAGTGCCGTTACCCTGATAACCGATGCAGGTATTCACGTATTCCGGAGCCCGATTCTCGCCCTACGGCGATGAGGAGCGACCGGGCACCGCCGACGGACTCGACGAGGCCGGAAACTGGCCAGCCCCGCGCGCCACCCATCGGCTGAGTTCTCACGTCAGCCTTCCCGGCTCGAAAAGCTTGACCAACCGCGAACTGGTGTTGTCGGCACTCGCCTCGGGGCCATCGCGACTGCGACGACCGCTGCACTCGCGCGACTCGATGCTCATGATCGAGGCCTTGCGATCGCTTGGCGTGACGGTCGACGAGGTTCCCGGCGACGGCGCCTATGGCCCCGACCTGCAGATCACTCCCCCGGCCGAGTTGTCGGGTAGCACCTCGATCGACTGCGGGCTCGCCGGTACGGTCATGCGCTTCTTGCCTCCGGTTGCTGCACTGGCGCTCGGCCCGGTTGCGTTCGACGGCGACGCCGGAGCACGGCGACGCCCCATGCGCACCACGATCGACTCGCTACGCGCCCTCGGAGTCGACGTCAACGATGACGGCCGCGGTGCGCTGCCGTTCAGTCTGTGGGGCACCGGTTCTGTTCGCGGCGGCGAGATCGCAATCGACGCCTCGGCGTCGAGTCAGTTTGTCTCGGGTCTGCTGTTGGCCGCGCCGCGTTTCGATGAGGGGCTCGTGTTGCGCCACACGGGCGAACGCCTGCCATCGATGCCGCACATTGACATGACCATCGCGACGCTGGCGGCACGCGGAGTACAGGTTACGAGCCCTGAACAGGGAGTGTGGGTTGTTGAGCCCGGGCCGATTGCGGGCGCTGTGATCGACATCGAACCCGACCTGTCCAACGCGGCACCGTTTCTTGTCGCGGCGATCATTGCCGGCGGTAGCGTCACGATTGACGCCTGGCCTGATGAGACGACGCAAGTCGGCGCCGACCTGGCGACCTTGCTGCCGCTGTTCGGCGCCACGGTGCGGCGTGACGCGAGTCGACTCGTTGTCGACGGTGGCGACGGCCTGCTGGGCGGCGCTCGAGTGCCGGGAGTCACGCTCGACCTCTCCACCGGCGGCGAACTTGCCCCCGCCATCGTCGCTCTCGCGGCCCTCGCCGACGGCCCGAGCGAGATCACCGGAATCGGGCATTTGCGCGGCCACGAGACTGACCGGCTCGCGGCCCTCGCGGCCGAAATCACCGGGCTCGGAGGAGCCGTCACCGAGCTCGACGACGGTCTCGCGATCGAACCGCGCCCGCTGCACGGCGGCCCGTGGAAGGCCTACGACGACCACCGCATGGCCACCGCAGGCGCGATCGTCGGGCTCGCGGTCGACGGTGTGCTCGTCGACGACATTGGGTCGACCTCGAAGACCCTGCCGCAGTTCACTCAGCTCTGGCACGCGATGCTCGATCAGACGGCGCCATCGCCGTGAGTTGGCTGCCGCCCGATGACGACGAGCCGTACGACGAGTACGACGAGTCGGCGGTGCGGTCACGACCGAACCCGAAAGCCAATCGGCCCCGCTCGAAGCAACGACCAGCCCACGACGATGCCGTGGTCGGTCGCGTCATCACCGTCGACCGCGGACGCTACCTCTGCATCGTCGATGAGGATGCCCCGACCGAGCACACCGTGATCACCACTCGCGCGCGCGAACTGCGCTCAACCCCTGTCGTCACGGGTGACCGCGTCGATCTCGTCGGTGACACAAGCGGAGCGGAAGGCTCGCTCGCCCGCATTGTGCGCGTGCACGAACGCCGAACTCTGCTTCGCCGCAGCGCCGACGACACGGATGCGATCGAGCGCATCATCGTCGCCAACGCCGACCAGTTGCTCATCGTCGTTGCCGCGGCGAACCCTGAGCCGCGGCCCCGACTCGTCGACCGCTATCTCGTCGCCGCGTTCGACGCCGGCGTTGATCCACTACTGGTCATCACGAAGACAGACCTCGCCGACCCGACCGAGTTTCTCGCCCAGTTTCGGGGGCTCGACCTGACGATCGTCACGAGTCGCTCTGACGACGTGCCCCTCGACGAGCTTCACGCGCTCCTGACGGGTCGAACAACCGTGGCCGTCGGTCACTCGGGTGTCGGGAAGTCGACACTCGTCAACGCCCTCGTGCCGAGCGCCGAGCGTGCCGTGGGGGTTGTCAACGCCGTGACAGGTCGCGGCCGACACACGTCGTCGTCAACCGTGTCACTGCGACTCGCGAACGGCGGCTGGATCATCGACACCCCCGGCGTACGCTCATTCGGCCTCGGACACGTCGACCCCGACAACATCGTGCGTTCGTTCAGTGACCTCGCGGTGATCGCCGAAAGCTGCCCTCGCGGCTGCACCCACCTCCCCGACTCCCCCGACTGCGAGCTCGTCGACCGCGCACGCGCGGGCGAACTCGGCGAGTTTGGCGCCGAACGCCTCGACTCGCTCCAGAGGTTGCTCACCACACTCGTCACGCCCAGTGGCCGGTCGGCGCCGCTAGCCTGAAGTCGTGACTGACGATTCACATGCGGACAAGCATCCCGACTTCACCGACGATCTGAACCTGGCGCTTTCGCTCGCCGACGCCGCCGACGCGATCTCGATCGATCGATTCCGCGCACTCGATCTGGTGGTGACGAGCAAGCCCGATCGCACTCCCGTGACCGATGCGGATCGCGCGGTTGAGCAGGCGATTCGAGACCGGCTCGCCGCCGAGCGCCCCGACGACGGGATTCTCGGGGAAGAGTTCGGCGCGCTCGAGGGCACGGCACAGGGCGTGCACCGGCAGTGGATCATCGACCCGATCGACGGCACCGCCAACTTTCTCCGCGGAGTGCCCATTTGGGGCACGCTCATCGCACTCGCGATCGACGGCCGCCCGGTCGTCGGTGTCGTGAGCGCTCCGGCGCTTTCGCAGCGGTGGTGGGCTGCGCGTGGGCTGGGCGCCCACGCGGCAGCGCAGGGCGAAGAGCCGCGCCGGCTACGAGTCAGCGGCGTAAGTGCGCTCGGCGATGCCGTTCTCAGCTACAACAGCCTGCCGGGGTGGGATGACGCGGGCCGGCTCGAACCGCTCATCGACCTGACCCGCTCGGTGTGGCGAGCTCGGGCGATCGGCGACATGTGGTCGTACATGCTCGTTGCCGAGGGCGCCATCGACATCGCGGGTGAATTCGATCTTCAGCCCTACGACATGGCTGCCCTTCAGCCCATCGTCGAAGAAGCCGGTGGTCGGTTCACCTCGGTCGACGGCGATGAGGGCCCGTGGCACGGGAGCGCGCTCGCCACGAATGGTGTGCTTCACGATCAGGTGTTGCGAAACCTGCGCGCTCGCTAGGCTCGCGGTATACCCGTGGGTCACGCGCACCGTGACTGGGGTATTCAATCCGCCCCGAACGAAAAGAGCTCCCGTGACCATCATTAGCTCATCGCGCTGGACTCGCGCGACTGCTCTGCTTGCCGTTGGTGCCGCAACCGTTGCACTGAGTGGCTGCAGCATTCTCAACTCGCTCACCGGTGGTGGGCAGCCGACTCGCGACGATAGCGGTGAGGTGGTCGAAGGCAACGACAGCACCGATGTCTTCACCCTCCAGGTCGGCGACTGCCTGAACGACGCCACGGCCGCCGAGACCGTCAACACGATCCCGACTGTTCCGTGCGACGAGCCGCACGACAGCGAAATCTACGCCTCGATCATCATGAGCGGCGACGCCTACCCGGGTGACGAAGCCGTGATCGCCGAAGCAGACGCCGCGTGCCTCGACGCCTTCGAGGGCTTCGCTGGCGTTGCCTACGCCGACTCGGTCTACTACTACAGCTACTACTTCCCGACCGAGGGCAGCTGGTCCGGCGGCGACCGTGAGATTCTTTGCACGATCTACGACCAAGCCGGCAAGGTTACTGGCTCGCTTCAGAACATCGGTCGCTGAACATTCGCATGGCCTCCAGCGTGGCGGCGCTCGTTTGCGCCGCCACGCGGGTGGCATGCGGCCCTCTCGTGCCGGCCGATCAGCCGATTCGTGACGATGAGGGCGTCATCATCGAGCCGAACCCTTCGACCGATGCGTTCGCGATCGTCGTGGGCGACTGTCTCGATGACGGGGTCATTGCCGCCGACACCGGCAGCGAAATCGAGACCCTCCCCACTGTGCCGTGCGATGAACCGCACGATAGTGAGGTCATCGCCACGCTCGAACTAACCGGCACTAGCTACCCCGGCATCGAGGCAATCGCCGCCGAGGCCGACGCCGGGTGCATCGCCGCGCTTGAGCAGCGCGTCGGGGTTTCCTATCTGGAGACCCCGTACGACGTGAGCTATTACGCGCCCACCGAGCTCAGCTGGGCCGACGGCGACCGCGAAGTGCTCTGCGTTGCCTACGACCCCGCTGGCCCGCTGACCGGCCCTCTCACCGGGCCCCTGCCGACTCCCAGCGGCTGAGTTAGCTGCTGGCTGGCTCTGCCAGCAGTTCGATGACGGCTTTACCCGCGGTGCGCTGCTGCTGGAGGCGATCGATGACGCGGTGCGCAGCATCCATCGGCGCGATCTCGTCGATCGGAGCGCGCAGTCGGCCCGCCGCGAGGTGCTCGAGCAGGATCGTGAGGTCTGACGCACGCTCGGCCTGCACGACTGAGGTCAGGCGGTGACGCACCCACGGGTTGAGCAGCAGGGCCCCGAGCTGGCGCTGAAGACCGTCGAGCACCGGGCCACCCGCGCCATCGGCTCCGACAATGACGAGAGTGCCGCGCTCAGCGAGCGCACGGCGCAGCACCGACAGGGGCCGGCCGTCGGCGGTGTCGATGACGACGTCGAACACACCCCAGTCGCGCGGCTCCGGTGTGGCGCGGTAGTCGATGACGCGCTCGGCGCCGAGTGAACGCACGAACGAGGCCTTGGCCGCACTCGCGATTGCCGTGACACGCGCGCCTTCGAGCACTGCGATTTGGGTCAGAAACGACCCGACACCGCCACCTGCGCCGATAATCGCAACCCGTTGGCCGGCGCTCACCGTGGCGGCGTCACGCACAGCCTGCAGGGCCGTGCTTGCCGAGATTGGCAGGGTGGCGGCTTCGGCCATCGAGACGCCCGCCGGCAGGTGAGCGAGCTTCGCCGGGTTGGCGACGACGAACTCAGCAAACGCGCCCGGCGCCGACCCCGCGACGCGGTCGCCCACCGCGAAGCCCGTTACCTCCGAGCCGACCGCGTCAACAGTTCCCGCAAAGGCGAGGCCAATGATGGGCTGTCGAGGAGTCGACCACCCGATGAACGGGCGAACGATCGACGGGCGGCCCGTCATGAGGTGCACCGTGCCGGAGTCGGGGCTCACAGCGTGCACGCGGACGCGCACCTGCTTCGCCCCCGTCTCAGGCACAGGGCGCTCGGCGATGCTGAGTACCTCAGAGTTGCCATAGCCGTGCTGCACGATGGCAGTCATTGTCGTGGGGGTCATGCGGAATCCGTTTCGGTCAGAGAGCTGGGGTACGAGAAGACGTCGTCAAGGCGCACACCGAGGGCGTGAGCGATCTGGAAGGCGACCTCGAGCGAGGGCGAGTACTTGCCTTGCTCGATAGCGATGATGGTCTGGCGCGTCACGCCGACGCGCTCGGCGAGTTCGGCCTGCGTGAGCTCGCCCGCGGCGAACCGCAGGGCGCGGATGCTGTTGGTGACGCGGGTGGGTTTCACCATGCGGGCATGCCCCCTCGGTAGAGAGCGATCTTCGTGACGCTCTCGAGCACTGCCGAGAGGAAGAAGCCCACGTAGATGACATGGGCGATCCAGAACGTGTCGACGTCGAGCAACGCGAGGATGAGCGCGGCAAGAGCACCCGCGACCAGGAACCCCCGCGAAGTGAACTCGGCCCGGGCCTTGATCTGCTTGTCGCGAATGTCTGTCTCCCGCGCTTCTTTGCCGGTCGAGATGGCCAGAGCGATCGAGACGACGATCATCACCACAATCGCGGCACCGAGGCTCCACAGCATCGCGTCGACGTACGGCGTCTCGGGCATCGGGGTCACCGCCGCGCGAGTCAGTAGCACGCCAAGGTAGACAGAGAAGTGGACGAACGCCACGACCAGCCCGGCCCACGCGACCTTTTCTTCATACGAGATGTCGTTTGCGGCCATCACGGCCTCCCTTCGGTCATGTCAAGAATGCTTGACATGACGAAGGTAAAGCATCCGTTACATCATGTCAAGTTTTCTTGACTTTCCGGGAGCGCGTCGACCGTCGCCCTTCGTCGCGGCTGAATGACCGCCGCCGCAAGCCCGGCGAGCATGATCGCACCGCCGATGAACTCCGCCGCCGTCGGCACCTCGCCCTGCACCAACCACGCGGTCAGGATGCCGACCACCGGCACAAGCAGCGTGAACGGCACCACGGCGCTGGTCGGGTAACGCGCGAGCAGCGACGTCCAGATGCCATAGCCAATGAGGCTCGCGAACACGGCCGTGTACACCGTGCTGAGAATCGCGACCCACGACAGCGAGCTGAGCGCCTCCCACACCACGGGCGGCGAGTCGATGACGAGCGAGAGAGCGAGAGCGGGCAGCGGCACGACGACCCCCGACCACACCACGAGTGACAGACCCGACCGCGCCTTCGACCGACGGGTGAGAACGTTGCCGACCGTCCAGGCCAGAGCTGAAAGCAAGGTCACCACGAGCGGCAGCCAGGGGGCGACTTGGCTATGGCCGACGATGACGATCGCGAGGCCGACCATGCCGATGAGCGCCCCGATGAGCTGCCGGCGAGTCGGGCGCTCCCCCAGTGCAACCGCGGCAATGAGAATCGAGAAGATCACCTGGGTCTGCAGCAAGAGCGACGCGAGTCCGGGCGGCATGCCGAGGGCAAGCGCAAGGTAGAGCAAGGCGAACTGCGCGAGGCTGAGCGTGGCCCCGATCGCGAGAATGTTGCGCCAGCCGATCGGTGGCGGCTTCAGGAAGAAGATCGCCGGAACACAGACCACGAGAAAGCGCAGCGCCAAGAAGACCAGCGGAGGAACATCCGCCTGCCCCGCGTCGATGACAACGAAATTGGCGCCCCAAATGACGACAACGAGTATCGCCAGCAGCGAGTGCTTAAGGCTCACCGCTGAGCGAGGGGCGTCGTCACGGCAGGTCGACGATCTGCTTGCCGAGCGGCAGTAAGGCGACGGGAACCATCTTGATGTTGGCAATCGCGAACGGGATGCCGATGATCGTGATCGCGAGCCCGACCGCCGAGACAATGTGCCCAATCGCGAGCCACCAGCCGGCGAGCACGACCCAGATGATGTTGCCGAGCACCGAGAAGATGCCCGCGCTCGGCTTGTCGACAACCGTCTTGCCGAACGGCCACAGCGAGTACACGCCGATGCGCCACGCGGCGATGCCCCACGGAATCGTGATGATCAGAATGAACATCACGAGGGCAGCGAGGGCGTAGCCCAGGAACATCCAGAAACCCGAGAGCACGAGCCAGATGATGTTGAGAAGGGTGCGCATACGATTAGTCTGGCAGAGTGCCGGTCTGACATCACGCGGCGTTCTGGCTTTGCGCGCAAGGCTGTGAACCTCTAGATTTTTCGGTATGCCGAAAAGTCAAGCGCGCGGGGCACGATTGGCGCGAGTCGGCGCGGGGGTCGTCACCCTCGCCGTATTGAGTGGATGCACAACCGTTGCCGACACGCCCGTCGACGATCGACCTCTCGTGTTGACAACCTTCACCGTTCTCGCTGACATCGCCCAGAACGTCGCCGGTGAGCATCTTCGCGTCGAGTCGATTACCAAGATCGGCGCAGAGATTCACGGCTACGAGCCCACGCCGAGCGACATCGTCTTGGCGTCACAGGCCGACCTCGTGCTGGAGAACGGGCTCAACCTTGAGCTCTGGTTTCAGCAGTTCATCGACTCGGCAGATGTGCCTCACGTGGTGGTCTCGGACGGAGTCGAGGTCATCGCCATCAGCGACGATGCCTACGCCGGAAAACCGAATCCGCACGCGTGGATGAGCCCGCTCAACGTGCAGCAGTATGTGGCGACAATGGCGGACGCCTTCACGTCGCTCGCCCCCGAGCATGCCGACGACTTCGCCGCGAACGCTGCGGCATACTCTGCCGAACTCACTGCCGTGCAGAACGAACTCGAATCAGCGCTCTCAACGATTGAGGTCGACCAACGCGCCCTCGTCACCTGCGAAGGCGCCTTCTCGTATCTCGCCCGTGACGCCGGGCTCATCGAGCGTTACATCTGGCCCGTCAATGCCGAGCAGCAAGCCACTCCTCAGCAAATCGCGTCCACGATCGAGTTCGTCCGAGAGAATCGTGTTCCCGCGGTCTTCTGCGAGTCAACGGTTTCTGACAGCGCAATGCAGCAGGTCGTCGAGGCCACCGGAGCCACATTCGGGGGCATCCTCTATGTCGACTCGCTGTCGGGCGCCGACGGACCCGTGCCCACCTATCTCGATCTGATTCGCCACGACGTATCGGTGATCATCGCGGGCCTTACCGGCCAGGCGCCATGAGCGTTGCGATCGAGATCTCGTCGCTCACCGTTCGCTACGACGAGAGGCTCGCCCTCGATGATGTGTCATTGACCATCACCCGCGGGCACGTCGTCGGGCTCATCGGCATGAACGGGTCAGGCAAGTCAACGCTGTTCCGCGCGATCATGGGCGTTGTCGCCCTCGAGTCAGGAAGCGTGTTGCTCGACGGCGCTGCGCCGGTACACGCCCGAAAGGCTGGCGCGGTCGGGTACGTACCGCAGATGGAAGCAGTCGACTGGGCTTTTCCGGTCTCGGTACGCGACGTCGTCATGATGGGCCGCTACGGGCGACTGGGAGTCACGCGGCGTCCGCGACGGGCCGATCACGACGCCGTCGACAACGCCCTTCTTCGCGGAGAACTGACCGAACTCGCCAACCGGCAGATCGGCACCCTCTCGGGCGGGCAGCGCAAGCGTGCCTTTGTCGCCCGAGGAATCGCGCAGGGCTCCTCCCTATTGCTCCTCGATGAGCCGTTCGCCGGCGTCGACCGTCGATCAGAAGCAACCATGGTCCGACTGTTACGCGAACTCGCGGCCGAGGGTCGCACAGTCGTTGTGTCAACCCACGATTTGCACGCCCTGCCCGAGCTTGCTGACGAGGCGATTCTGCTTCGACAGCGAGTGCTCTTTCAGGGCCCGGTCGCTGATGCCCTCACGACCGCGAACCTCGCCCGCACCTTCGGCTTCGAGACCGGGGATGGGAAAGCCAGCGCATGACACCGATCGACCTGCTGTTGGAACCGTTGCAATTCGACTTCATGCTGCGTGCGCTGCTTGCCACCACGATCGCCGCAGTGGTGTGTGCTCTGCTCTCGTGCTGGCTTGTGCTCATCGGCTGGTCGCTCATGGGCGACGCCGTCGCCCACGCTGTGTTTCCGGGCGTGGTTATCGCCTATGCCGTGGGCGCGCCGTTTGCCGTCGGAGCGCTCGCCTTTGGCTTTCTGGCCGTCAGTCTCATCGGAGCCGTACGCGCAACGCGTCGGGTCAAGGAAGACGCTGCCATCGGAATCGTCTTCACGACGCTGTTCGCTCTCGGTCTCGTGCTGATTTCTGTCACGCCCAGTCAGATTGACTTGGGGCACATCATCTTCGGCAACGTGCTTGGTGTCTCTGCCGCCGAGCTCGTGCAGATCGCCGTTCTGGCAGCGATCGCCGCGACGGTGCTCCTCGTCAAGCGCCGCGACCTCACGCTGTATGCCTTCGACCCTGCACACGCGCAGGCAATGGGCTTCAGTCCGCGAGTGCAAGCGTCATTGCTGCTGGGCCTGCTCGCGGTCGTCGCCGTTGTGGCGTTGCAGGTCGTCGGCGTCATTCTCGTCGTCGCGATGCTCATCATTCCCGGCGCCACCGCGTATCTTCTCACCGATCGATTCACCCGCATGCTCGCCATTGCACCGGCCATCGCGGCATCGTGCTCGGTACTCGGCATCTATCTGAGTTACTGGTTCGACGCTTCGTCGGCAGGGCTGGTCGTACTGGTCCAGGGCATCGTCTTCGGCATCGTCGCGATCATGAGCCCGCGGCATGGCGTGCTCGGGCGTCGACTGCGCAATGGCCGTCGTCAGCCCGTTGCCGGCGAAACGAAAGAGGGGTTCCTCAGTGCGTGACAGCAACCAGTGGTGGAGATGGGGGGAATTGAACCCCCGTCCATCGCTGTGAGCCAGAGTCTTCTACGGGCGTAGTCTGCTGAAACGTTCTGCTCGGCTCCGACCTTTGTTGCAGACCCCTAGGTCGACGAGCCCAGCCTCAGTTGAAGTCCCGCGTGCACCTGAGACGCGTAGCACGCAGCAAGCCTCCTTAATGACGCCAGCGATCGGGGCGGAGACACACCCGGGCTGACGGACTATCTACTCTGCCTAGGCGGCGAGAGCGAAGTCGGTGCGCTTAGCATTGGCACCTGTTGTTTGCAGAGATCGTTTACGAGATAACCCTGCATCCTCGACCCGCTTCTCACTGTTTCGCAGGCGATGTCGAAACCGATCATCCCCTCGAGCACTCGCACTGCCTGCCCAACGAATCGGGCAGATAGACGAGCGGGTCACTGTCACGCACTGTGGAGTTATGGGAGGGCGCGAGCCTGGTTGAGACCCCACCCTGTCAGACGCCGTTCGCGGCGTAGCCCTACAGTATACGTCACCCCCGACCGTGACGACAGGAGCCATGATGACCGACCTCATCCTCACCGTGCAGGGCACCGCCCGTGCCGAGCTCGACCCGGAGCGCGCGACGCTGCGTTTCACGGTGGCGGCCGACGGGCCCGATCGGGCCCCAGTCGTTGACGCCGTGACAGCTTCGTTGGCCGCTGCGAGTGAGGTGATTGGCTCTCGGCACAAAGCCGGTGCGATTGTCGATTGGTCGGTCGATCAGCTGAGCGTCACCGCCCAGCGCCCCTGGACCAACGACGGCACGCAGGCCCCGCTGGTTCACCGCGCGAGCGCCTCCGGGCGCGCCGTACTCGAGACTGCTGCCGCTGCAGCCGAACTCGTCGACACGCTCGCGGCCGACTCTGCCGTCACGATCGACTCGCTCGAGTGGTCACTCACCGATGCGTCACTCGCTCGCGCTCAGTCTGACGTGCGCACTCACGCCGTTGCCGACGCCCTCGGCAAGGCCGAAGTGCTTGCTGCCGCGGTCGGGCGGACCAGCGTCGACGCCGTCGCCCTCGCCGACCCGGGAATGCTCGACGGGTCGGGCGGTGGCGTCGGCCCGCAGCCGCGCTTCGAGAAGGCCATGGCCATGTCAATGGATGCTGGCGGTACCGGTTTCTCGCTTCGACCCCAGCCGATCGTCATCGACGTGGCGGTCGACGGGCGGTTCGTCGCGCGCCCGGCGCAGTAGCCGCGTCGCGCGCTAGTCGCCGAGGCGGTTGCGCGTGCGCATGGCGCGATCTGCTTCGCGCCGGTCTTGGCGCTCACGCAAGGCGTGCCGCTTGTCGTACTCTTTCTTGCCCTTCGCGACGGCGAGCTCAACCTTGGCGCGCCCGTCGAGAAAGTAGATGCGCAGCGGCACGAGGGTGTAGCCGCCCTCTTTGACCTTCTGGCTGATCTTGATGATCTCTTTCTTGTGCAGCAACATCTTGCGCTTGCGACGGGGCGGGTGGTTGGTCCACGTGCCCTGCGTGTACTCGGGAATGTGCACAGCGTCGAGCCACGCCTCACCACCGTCGATGAAGCCGTAGCCGTCGACAAGGCTCGCCCGACCCATGCGCAACGACTTGACCTCGGTGCCGCTCAGAACAAGCCCGGCCTCGTAGGTGTCTTCGATCGCGTAGTCGTGCCGCGCCTTGCGGTTCGTCGCGACAACTTTCTCGCCTGTCTCCTTCGGCACGGTTCACCTCCTGCGATCGGCCTGTGGATGCTGCGCGCACCCCGCGCGCAGCCCTCCAGCATACCGGCCGCACGTTCGGCGGTTGTTAGTCGGCTGGCAGGATGACTTCCCACGTGCCGAAGCGGGCGAGCCCTGCCGCGCGAGCGACGGCGATCGAGCCGACGTTATCGACCTGGCAGCGGTACTGGGGCTCAAGCCCGAGGCGCAACGCTTCGGCGCTGAGGGCCCGTACCGTGGCGGCGGCATAGCCCCGGCCACGGTAGTCGGGAAGCGTGAGCACCCCCGTGTCGGCGAGCGTGCTGCCATCCCACGGGTACATGCTCGCCGCACTGACGAGCACGTCATCAGCAAAGCAGCCGAACACGAGCCAGTGGTCGAGCTCGACAAAGGCTTCGTCAACGTCGTCGTCAGGCGCATCGGCAGTGAAACGGTCGAACTCGGCCTGATCATCGAGCGTCAGCGCGCGCACACCAGGGCGTGCGGGCTGAGCGGCGAGTGCATGTGCGTCAGCCACGGAAAAGTGAAAGACGACGTCGGGGTCATTGAGCGTCACGCCTGCCTCGAGCACGGCCGCCCTCACACGAGCGTGCTCGAGCTCGTCGCCATGCCTCACGCCCACCGCGCTCGCCCGCTCGGGCGACACCGCGAGAACGCTGGGCCCACCCGCAACGGTCATGAGCGAGACCGACCGTTCGTCGGTGAGGGTTGGGTCGACCACAGCGTGCACGCGGTCAACGCGCGCTGCGGGCGAGACCCCGCGCAGCCAAGAATCGGTGACAGCCGTCGCGAACACGTGCGGCCTAGACGCGCAAGTAGCGGGTGATGGCCACGTTCGCCGAGAGGGCCGCGAGCACGGCGCCGGCGGCGAGGAGTATCGGCACCACGAGCAGGGCATCCGACAGCCCCACGAATGATGTCAACGGAAGCGTCTCGGCAAGGTAGCCCTGCACGAAGAATTGCACGATGCCCACGACGGCGAGCCCGGCGAGCACTGAGCCGATGAGCGCTGCGGCGACGCCCTCGATGATGAAGGGCGTCTGAATGAAGCGATTGGATGCGCCGACCAAGCGCATGATTCCGATCTCGCGGCGTCTCGAGAATGCGCTGAGCCGGATGGTCGTCGCGATGAGGAGCGCCGCGGCTACGAGCATGAGCGATGCGATGCCCACCGCCGTGAAGCTCGCGGCATTGAGGATGTCGAAGATCTGGTCGAGAAGACTGCGTTGATCGACCACGCTCTCAACGCCGGCAAGACCGCGCAAGGAGTCTTGCAAGACGGCGCTCTGAGTCGGGTCGACCAGATTCACCCAGAACGCTGGCGTCATGAGGTCGGGCGTGATGAGTTCGGCGACGGCCTGGCCGGCGAACTGCTCTTGGAAGTTGGCGTAGGCCTCTTCTTGCGTCTCGAAGAAGAACGAGTCGATGAAGGGCGCGAGGGTGGGCGATTCGAGCTGTGCTTGAACCGTCGCGATCTGATCAGGGGTGGCCGCCTGTTGGTCGCAGCCGCCGACGGTCGAGAACTCGGTGCACAGGTAGACGGCGACCTGGGCACGATCGAACCAGTACGACTTCATTTGATTGATCTGCATCTGCAGCAGAATCGCGGCACCCACGAACGTCAACGAAATGAAGGTCACGAGCACGACCGAAATCACCATGCTCAGGTTGCGGCGCAACCCCTGGCCGACTTCGCTCATGACGAGACCGAGCCTCATGATGCTGCTCCGATGCCGAAGCCCTGCGGTGCTATCGGGTGTGCTTGCGTCTTGTAGCCGCCACCGCGCTCGTCGCGCACGATCCGGCCTCCGATGACCTCGATCACGCGGCGTTGCAGACGGTCGACGATGCCCGCGTCGTGGGTGGCCATGATGACGGTCGTGCCGTTGGCGTTGATGCGCTCGAGCAGAGCCATGATTCCCGCGCTCGTCTCCGGGTCGAGGTTTCCGGTGGGCTCGTCGGCGAGCATGATGGCGGGCTTGTTCACTACCGCGCGAGCGATGGCGACCCGCTGCTGCTCACCACCCGACAGCTCGTGCGGAAAACGCTGTGCCTTGCCGTCGAGTCCGACGGTCTGCAGTGCGTCGGGCACCGCTTCGTGAATGAAGCCTTTGCTCTTGCCGATCACTTGAAGCGTGAACGCGACGTTGTCGAACACCGTCTTGTTGGGCAGCAGTCGGAAGTCTTGAAAGACGACCCCGAGGTTGCGCCGGAAATAGGGCACCTTACGGCTCGAGATGTGGCCGAGGTCTTGGCCGAGCACGTGAATCGACCCGGTCGACGGCTTCTCTTCTTTCAGCACGAGGCGCAAGAAGGTCGACTTGCCTGACCCCGAAGCGCCGACGAGAAACACGAATTCGCCGCTCAGAATCTCGAGGCTGACGCCATTGAGCGCCGGCCGCGCGGTTCCGCGGTAGACCTTGGTGACTTCGTCGAACTTGATCATCGACGCTCAGCGTAAGCGGCTGATGAGGGCGCATCGCGAAGCGACACCCACCAGGGCGTGGTTCTCAGCGTGCGCTTAGCCTGCTTCGGGCTCGATGAGCCCGATCACGGTGCCGTCGAGGTCGCGGAACGAGGCGAAGCGCCCCCAGCCCTCGACAGCCTCGACCTCTGAGGCGATCTCCGCGCCGGCATCGACAGCCCGTGCAAGCGCCGTCTCGAGGTCATCGACGGTGATGAAAAGCCGAATGCCTTCGCCGCTCGGGCGATAGTCGTCGCCCTCGGTCAGCGCGAGTGCCGCGGCCGCGGGGTCGTCGTTCGGCATGAAGGCCATGCGCTGGCCGTCGATCTCAGAGATCTCGAGCTCGACCTCGAAGACCCGCGCATAGAACGCCATCGACTTCTCGAGGTTGCGGGCGGGAATCTCGACGATGTTGATGCTCACCATGGCGAGCACTATACGGGTCGAACGCCCGTGCGTCGACACCGGTCGGCGAAGCCGGCCGGGCGCCCGGCGAGCGGCGCTGTGCCCCGCCCTAATCGACCGGGCGCTGTTTGCGCCACTTGATGCCCGCGGCAATGAAACCGTCGAGGTCACCGTCGAACACGGCCGAGGGGTTGTTGACCTCGTACTCGGTGCGCAGGTCTTTCACCATTTGGTAGGGCGCGAGCACGTATGACCGCATCTGGTCGCCCCAACTGGCCGTGATGGTGCCGGCGAGCTCTTTCTTGGTCGCCGCCTCTTGCTCTTTCTGCATGATGAGCAGTCGCGACTGCAGCACGCGCATGGCGGCAGCGCGGTTCTGGATCTGGCTCTTCTCGTTCTGCATCGACACCACGAGCCCCGTGGGCAAGTGCGTGATGCGCACCGCCGAGTCGGTCGTGTTGACCGACTGGCCGCCAGGCCCCGATGAGCGAAACACATCGACACGGATGTCCGACTCTGGCACGTCGATCGCCGCACTCTCTTCGAGCAACGGAATCACCTCGACCGCGGCGAAGCTCGTCTGGCGCTTGCCCGCGGCGCCGAAGGGCGACATGCGGACGAGCCGGTGGGTTCCCGCCTCGACGCTCAGCGTGCCGAAAGCGTGGGGCGCATCCACTTCGAATGTTGCGCTCTTGATGCCCGCCTCTTCGGCGTAGGAGATGTCCATGACGGTCGTTGCGTAGTTGTGCTGCTCGGCCCATCGCAAGTACATGCGCAAGAGCATGTCGGCGAAGTCGGCGGCATCAACACCGCCGGCGCCCGCGCGAATCGTGACGACCGCGGGGCGGGCGTCGTATTCGCCATCGAGCAGCGTCTGCACCTCGAGCTCGGAGAGCGTCTTCTCGATCGCGTCGAGCTCGGCGGCAGCTTCGTCGGCAGCGTCAGCGTCGTCGGCCTCGCGCGCCATGTCGATGAGCACGTCAAGGTCATCGAGCTTCGCCTGCAGCTCGGTGATGCGCTTGAGCTCGCTCTGTCGGTGGCTCAAGGCGCTTGTGACCTTTTGGGCGTGAGCGGTGTCGTCCCAGAGGTCGGGTGCGCCGGCTTGCTCACTGAGCTCGCGAATCTCTGACTCGAGGCGCTCGACGTCGATGACCGCGCGAATGTCGGCGAAGGTGCTGCGGGCGGCGGCGATGCGCTCGGCGAAATCCAGATCGATCATGTCGTCACCAGCCTACCGGCGAGGGTGTGGCATCGTCGGCGAGCGCGACGGCGATACAGTGGCCCGCATGGTGACGGTGCCCCCAGTGCTCGCGCAATGGGCGCCCGCGGTGTCGTTGCACCCCTTAACGCCGCCGGTGCAGCCCGGGTGGTCACGCTTCAACCCGTCGATCGTGCGCCACGGTGGCACGACGACAATCGCCGTGCGCAGCGCCAACTACGTGCTCACCGACGCTGGCCGGTATGAGATGGACGACACCGTGATTCGCTCGCAGACGGTGCTTGTCGATCTCGTCGACGGCGAGGCGAAGAATCCGCGCCCGCTCACGATCACGACCCTGCGCACTCCCTCGTCGTATCCGGTGCAGGGGTGGGAAGACGTGCGACTGTTCCGCTCCGACGACGGCATCGCCGCGCTCGCCACCGTGCGCGACGTGGACGACTCGGGAGTTTGCCGCATCGCGCTGCTGGGTGCCGACGGCGTTGACCGGGTGCGTGAAACTCTTGTGACGAGCCCGCGGCCTGACCGACACGAGAAGAATTGGGCGCCCTGGCCGACTACGGGGGCTCTGCGTGCGGTGTATTCGTGGGACCCACTGCGCGTCATCACGATCGACCCAGTAAGCGGAGAGACCTCGATGGATGACCGCGGCGCGAGCGGCCTTGGCCCCGGCGCGCGGGGTAGTTCGGGCGGGGTTGAACTCGACGGCGGCGAGTGGCTGTTCGTCGTGCATGAGGTGCACCACCTCGCCACAGGGCGGGCGTACCTTCACCGGTTCGTGACGGTCGGGGCCAGCGGGCTTGTTGAGCGAGCATCCCCTCGACTGAGAATGACCGGCCTCGGCGTCGAGTACGTCGCGGGTGCTGCGCGCGAGGGCGACGAACTGCTCATCACATTCGGTGTCGGCGACCGCGATGCATGGCTCGCGCGGCTGCCCCTCGCTGGCGTGCTCGAGCGATTGACCCCCGTGGGTGCGCGAGGGGCGGCAGTGGCATGAGCCGCCCGCACGTGCGGCTCGCGATGATCGTGCGCAACGAAGCCGCGATCATCGACCGAGTGCTGACCTCGGCGCTGCCCGTGATCGACTCCTGGCGCATCATCGACACAGGGTCAACCGACGACACGCGAGCCATCATCTCCTCGACCCTTGCCACGGTGCCGGGCGAACTCCGGGAGAGCGCGTGGGTCGACTTCGGCCACAATCGTTCAGAGCTCGTCGGGTGGGCCACTGAGGGCGCCGACTGGCTGCTGCTGCTCGATGCCGACATGACGATCGAGACCGACGACGATCTGCTCGCTCAGTTGGCCGCCCTCTCGGTTGATGCGGCACTCGTGCCCATCAACGGCGGGGTGTCGTATCGCATGCCCTACCTCGTGCGCGGGGGTCGACCGTGGCATTACGAGGGGCGCACGCACGAACACCTCTCGAGCACGGAGCCCTACGCCAACCTGTGGTTCGACGGTCTGCGCATCACGCACCTCGGCGACGGTTCGTCGCACGAGGTGAAGCTCGAGCGTGATCTCGAACTGCTCGGCCTCGACTTGCTCGAGGCTCCCGATTCAACGCGCACCGTGTTCTACCTCGCGCAGACCTATCGCGACGCGGGCGAGCGCGAGCTGGCGCTTGAGCACTATCGGCGCCGCGCATCAATGGGCGGCTGGGACGAAGAGGTCTTCTGGTCGCTGTATCAGGCCGCACTGCTCGAAGAAGCGCTCGAATCTCCGACGGCGACCGATGCCTTTCTTGCGGCGTGGGATGCCCGCCCTGAGCGCGCGGAACCGCTCTACCGACTCGCCCGCCGCCACCGGTTGCTTCGGCGACACCACGCCGCCTGGCTGTTCGCCAGCGCGGCGGCGGCTCTTGAGCAACCCGCCGACACCCTCTTCGTCGACGCCGAGGTCTACCGCTGGGGGGCCGCGTTCGAGCGTGCGGACGCGGGTTGGCGCCTGGGGCATCACAACTTCGCGGCAAGCGAAGTCGATCGGTTACTCGCTCTCGAGGGAGTCCCTGCCGATCATCGGGACCACCTCATGGCCATGCGCTCTGACCTCATGCGCGAAAGCAGTGCCCCGCCGAACCCCGCCCGAGGATAGGCTGACCCCACCCGAAAGAGAGAGTCGTTCATGCCTAGTTGTAGTTCCCCGGGACGTTGTGAACGTTTGAGGTAGTGAAGACCTCCGGAACGATGTGGGTTACCACACTCACTTCGTCAAACCGGAGGTCTTCGTGACTCACGCTAACGCGCCCTTCGCCCCCGAGGGGCGGCTTCGTCTTGCCCGACTGATCGTTGATCAGGGTTGGCCGGTCAGACGAGCTGCCGAACGATTTCAATGCTCACCGGCCACCGCCTCGAAATGGGCGACCCGTTATCGAGCCGGGTTGCCGCTGACCGATCACAGCTCGCGGCCGAAGAGCTCACCGTTGAGGCTCTCGCGTCGGCTTGAACGCCGGATCGTGGCGTTGCGCTTCACCAGGCGGTGGGGTCCTCATCGGATCAGCTACCACCTGAGAGTGCCCCGCTCCACGGTCGGCCGAGTTATTGCCCGCTATCGCATGCCGCTGCTGGCCCACCTCGATCAGAGCACCGGATTGCCCGTGCGCAGGGCCCGAGCAGTCCGATACGAAATGACTCACCCCGGGCAGCTGGTTCACGTGGATATCAAGAAACTCGGCCGAATCCCGTACGGGGGCGGGCACCGATTCCTCGGTCGCCAAGAGGGCAAGAAACACAACCACGGCCACGGCCGAGGCAGCCGCGGCTACGCCTTCCTGCACCACGCCGTTGACGACTTCAGCCGGCTGGCGTATTCAGAACAACTCGCCGATGAACGCAAAGAGACCGCGGCTGGGTTCTGGCGACGAGCCGAGGAGTTCTTTGCTCAGGCCGGGATCATCGTCGAGGCGGTGATGACCGACAACGGTTCTTGCTATCGCTCCCAAGACTTCGCTGGCGCACTGGGGAAGATCAAGCATCGTCGCACTCGCCCCTATCGGCCGCAGACCAACGGGAAGGTCGAACGGTTCAATCGCACCCTGGCGACCGAGTGGGCTTACGACGCGTTCTATGCCAGCGACGAAGCTCGAGCAGCCACTTACGCGGCGTGGTTGCATCACTACAATCACCACCGACCCCACACCGGGATCGGAGGCCTCACACCCTCAGCCCGCGTTCACAACCTCACGGGGAACTACA
>CALRMP020000021.1:0-41206 GCA_943369205.1 Gulosibacter massiliensis
CACGAATCGACTTGATGAACGCACTGATGACGTCGTAGTGCTCGTCGCCCTGCTTGTCGTACCGCAGGAGAGCCCGATCGACCGCCGCCGACACAATCTCTGCGGAGATCGTCACGGGGCCGGCGGCGTCAGTCGATACCGACTGCAGAGCCGTAGCCGACTGCGCCGCGGCTTCGAGGGCCGTCAGCGCGCGGCGGGCATCCCCGGACGCAAGGCGGACGATGGCGGCGCGAGCGCCCGCGTCAAGCTCCACGGCCCCGCCGAGGCCGCGCGGGTCGATAACCGCGCGATCAATGAGCACTCCGAGGTCGTCGTCACTGAGGGTCTCGAGCGTCAGCAACAAACTGCGGCTGAGCAAAGGCGCAATGACCGAGAACGAAGGGTTCTCGGTGGTCGCCGCGATCAAGATCACCCACCCGTTCTCAACACCGGGCAAGAGCGCATCTTGTTGGGCTTTGGTGAATCGGTGGATCTCGTCCAGGAAGAGCACCGTTGATGTGCCGTACAGGTCACGATCGGCCAGGGCTCGCTCCATGACCTCCCGCACATCTCGGACGCCCGCCGTGACGGCTGACAGCTCAACGAAACGACGCCCACTTGATCGAGCGATCGCTTGAGCGAGGGTCGTCTTCCCGGTACCGGGAGGGCCCCACAGAATCACCGACACAGCACTCGGAGCGCGATCATCGTCCGCGTTCGCGAGACTCACGAGGGGGCTACCCGCCGCGAGCAGATGCCGTTGCCCAGCAACCTCGTCGAGCCGCGTGGGCCTCATGCGCACGGCAAGCGGAACCGCCGCGGAGCCTAGGCCCGGCTGTGCATCCATGCGCTCAGGCTACTGGCCGCATCGGACGCGACGCCGCAGCGCACGCACCTCCCCCGGCCGCTCGGATAGAGTTCACAGCGGCGCACGGCTCCCGCGACCGCGGTCGGCGTCGAACGGAGGAGTAGTGGCACCCGCATCGCCCAAAGATCGTGAGGCACAGGAACGCCTGCGCCGGTACCAGGCGCGCCAGACGGTCTATGAGACCAAGGCGCGTCGGCGTCGGCGCGACAACCTTGTCGCGGTTCTGGCCCTTGTCGTTGTCGGCGCGCTCGCAGCAACCGCGCAGATCGTCTACTTCACTGTCGGCCCGGGCACCCCTGAGCCCGTCGCGTCGGCGAGCCCCGAGCCGAGCCCCGACGTCGCCGCGGCTCCTGCTCCCGCCGTAAGCGAGTTCCGCACGTGGTCAGGAACCATGACCCTCAACGACACGATCGCGCTCGAGTATGACGTTGACGGTCTCGCGGCGCCCCAGGCGGTCGCGTCGTTTGTCACGCTCGTGCAGAGCGGCTTCTACGACAACCTCACGTGCCACCGCATCACCACCGAAGGCATCTTCGTGCTCCAGTGCGGCGACCCGAACGGAGACGGAACCGGCGGACCCGACTGGCGATTCGGCCCCATCGAGAATCCGCCTCTCGACGACGTGTACTCCACCGGCGTGATCGCCATGGCGCGGCAAGGGGGTGACGGCGCGAGCATGGGGAGCCAGTTCTTCATCGTGTACGACGAGTCGACTATTCCCTCTGACGCCGCTGGCGGATACACGATCATGGGGCGCATCACGAGTGGTCTCGACACGCTGTTGGTTGACGTCATTTCAGCTGGCGCCGAGAACGGTGATCCCGACGGCCCGCCTGCCGTACCGACGACGATTACGGGCATCACGATCCAATAGCGATCCGTCTGGCGCTCGTCACGCGCCGGACCGCTCGGTCGTGCGTGCAGTACGCTGAAAAATCGCCCGAGCGCTTTGCGTGCGGTCGCACTGGAGAGGGAAAGACAGACGTGTCAGCGAACGAGAGCACCCCGTGGGGCCGCGTCGACGAGACGGGCACCGTGTACGTCACCGACCGCGGCAGCGAACGAGTCGTCGGTCAGTACCCCGACGGCACTGCCGATGAAGCCCTTGCTTACTTCACGCGCAAGTTCACCGAGCTCGAGGGCCAGGTTCGCCTGCTCGAGCAGCGCGCGAAGGCAGGCGCCCCCGCCCAGGACATCGTCAAGACCGTCACCGCCCTGACTTCGGCTCTAGAAGAGCCGTCAGCGGTCGGCGACATCGAGTCGCTCCGTACGCGGGTGGGTGCGTTGACCCAGACGGTCGAAAAGCTCACGGAAGAGCAGAAGGCCGAAGCGGCCGCCGCCGTGGAGGCCGCGGTGCTCGAGCGCACGGCGATTGTTGACGCGGCCGAAGCGCTCGCCGCCAAAGACCCTCAGTCGGTGCAGTGGAAGCAGCTGTCCGCCTCACTCGACGAGCTGTTCACGCGGTGGAAAGACCACCAGCAGAACGGCCCGCGGCTGCCCAAGAAAGACGGCGATGAGCTGTGGAAGCGATTCCGAGCCGCCCGCACCACGGTTGAAACGAATCGCCGCGCCTTCTTCGCTGGCCTTGACTCGGAGCACAAGCAAGCCCGCACTCGGAAGCAAGAACTCGTCGACCGCGCCGTTGCGCTCGCCTCGCAAGGAACAGCCGCTATTCCGGCCTACCGTCGATTGCTCGATGAGTGGAAACTCGCGGGTCGCGCTGGCAAGAAGATTGACGATGCGCTCTGGGATCAGTTCAAGGCCGCTGGCGACGTGCTGTACGCCGCCAAGGCCGAAGGTGATGCCCGCGAGAACGAAGAGTTCTCGGGCAACCTCACCGCGAAACTCGCCCTCCTTGAGGAGGCCGCTCCCCTGCTGTCGGCGACGGACCGCACTGCAGCGCGACGGACTCTGACGAGCATTCAGCGCAAGTGGGATGCGATCGGCAAAGTGCCGCGCGATCAGGTCAAGTCGGTCGAGGATCGCCTCAGGGCAATTGAGCTCGCCGTCAAGAAGCTCGAAGAAGAGCACTGGAACCGCTCCGACCCCGAGAAGAAGGCTCGGTCGGAGGGTCTCGCGGCACAGCTTGAGAGCGCAATCGCCGGGCTCGAGGCAGACCTCGCTGCAGCGACCGCAGCAAACGACGCTCGTCGGGTCACCGAGCTCACCGAGGCACTCGAGGCGCGCCGCGCCTGGCTCGCGGCGGTCGACCACTAGCGGTTTTCCACACGTCAGCACGCGCAACGGCACGGCTGTGGTCTCTCGGGCACACTGCCCGACATGACGGACGCCCTTACGACCGCGACAACCCCGCTTCTCGCCTCCTGTGCCGGCACCGAACTGAACGCGGCTCTGCTCGACGGTGAGCTCGTGCGCCTCGGTGATGGTTACTGGTGGATCGATGTTCCCATCGGCGTACGCGAACGCGCGTTGTCCCTGAGCCGCGAGCTGCACGATAGCCGCGTCATCGTGTGTGACCAATCGGCGGCGTGGGTGTGGGGCTGGCGTGCGGCCCCCTCGACACTCACCACGTGCGTCTCTATCGCCGCTCGAGTGCCCTCGCCCGTGCGGCGTCGGCTGCACACACGCGAAGCGGTCATCGCCGATGACGAGGTGGCGATGATCGCCGCGATACGGGTCACGAGCCCTCTCCGCACCGTCATCGACCTCGTGAGGCATGACGCCTCAGACGACGTCATCGACGTCGTGGTGGCCGCGCTCGGGCAGGGCTCGGTCGACGCAGAAGCCGCGTCGAGAGAGCTCGACCGTCGGCCGGGGATCGCCTACGCACGGCGCGCGCGTGATCGACTGGAGACCGCGATTAGCCGTTGCTGACGCGATAGACGTCATAGACCGCGTCAATGCGCCGCACGGCGTTGAGCACGCGGTCGAGATGCGTGGTGTCGCCCATCTCGAAGACGAATCGACTGATGGCGAGACGCTCGCGCGATGTGTGCACACTCGCCGAGAGGATGTTCACGTGGTGCTCAGACAACACGCGGGTGACATCCGAAAGAAGACCGCTTCGATCGAGGGCCTCCACCTGAATCTGCACGAGGAACACGCTCTTCGTCGTTGGCGCCCACTCGACTTCGATCATCCGATCGGGTTCGGTCAAGAGCGACTGCACGTTGGTGCAGTCGTTGCGATGCACGCTGACGCCTTGGCCCCGCGTGACGAATCCGACGATGCCGTCGCCGGGAACGGGCGTGCAACACTTCGCGAGCTTGACCAAGATGTCGGGTGCGCCACGAACCAGAACACCCGAGTCACTCGTCCGCACGGGTGTGCGCCCGCGCACGGGCAGGCTAAACGGCTCATCATCTGACTCGGCCTCGAGGTGCAGAGTGCCGACGATCTTCTCGATGACCGATTGAGTTGAGACATGCCCCTCGCCGACCGCCGCATACAGCGACTCGACCGTCTCGTAGCGGAGTTGCGACGCGACCTGCCCGACCGAGTCTTGCGACATGAGTCGCTGCAAGGGCAGGTTCTGTTTGCGCATGGCGCGAGCGATCGCGTCTTTACCCTGTTCGACCGCTTCATCGCGTCGCTCTTTCGTGAACCACTGGCGAATCTTCGAGCGGGCGCGCGTGCTCGTGACGAAGTTCAGCCAATCTTGGCTGGGACCAGCGTCGGGGTTCTTCGAGGTGAAGACTTCAACCGAGTCTCCGCTCGCCAGGGTCGTCTCAAGCGGCACGAGGCGGCCATTGACTTTCGCACCCATCGTTCGGTGCCCGACCTCGGTGTGTACCGCGTAGGCGAAGTCGACAGGGGTTGCACCGCCGGGAAGCCCGATGACCTTCCCCTGGGGGGTGAAGACGTAGACCTCCTTGGCGCCGATCTCGTAGCGCAGGTTGTCAAGGAACTCGGTGGGGTCACTCGTCTCGGCTTGCCAGTCGGATATGTGCGCGAGCCACGCCATGTCGGCATCGGAGCGCTCAACTTGAGCGTCACCTCGAGCGGCGCCCGCCATACGCTCTTTGTACTTCCAGTGCGCCGCGACGCCGAACTCGGCGCGCTGATGCATCTCGTGCGTGCGAATCTGAAGCTCTACCGGCCGACCGCCCGGCCCGAAGACCGTCGTGTGCAATGACTGGTACAGATTGAACTTCGGGGTCGCAATGTAGTCCTTGAACCTCCCCGGCATGGGGTTCCAGCGCGTGTGCACGGCACCGAGTACCGCGTAACAGTCGCGAATCGAATTGACCAAGATGCGCACGCCCGTGAGGTCGTAGATCTCGTCGAAGTCTCGACCTCGGTGCACCATTTTCTGGTAGATCGAGTAGTACTGCTTCGGGCGGCCCTTGACGTCGCCCTTGATCTTCGCTTGGCGCAGGTCGTCCTTGACCGCATCGATGACCTGCTGCACAAAGGCTTCACGCTCGGGCGTGCGGCCCCGAACGAGACTCTCGATCTCGACGTAGATCTTGGGGTGCAGAACAGCGAACGACAGATCTTCGAGCTCCCACTTGATGGTCTGAATGCCGAGCCGATGCGCGAGCGGCGCGTAGATGTCGAGCGTCTCTTGCGCTTTGCGCTGCGCAGACTCGGCCGGCACGAAACCCCACGTTCGGGCGTTGTGCAGGCGATCGGCAAGCTTGACGATGAGCACGCGGATGTCTTTCGACATCGCGACGATCATCTTGCGAACCGTTTCCGACTGCGCGCTATCGCCGTACTTCAGCTTGTCGAGCTTGGTGACGCCGTCAACGAGCATCGCGATCTCGTCGCCGAAGTCAGCGCGAAGCTCCTCCAGGCTGTAGCCGGTGTCTTCGACCGTGTCGTGCAAGAGTGCCGCGGCGATCGTCTTGGCCCCGATGCCGAGGTCGGCAAGAATCTGCGCGACTGCCAGGGGGTGGGTGATGTACGGCTCGCCGCTCTTGCGGGTCTGACCCTCGTGCGCACGCTCGGCGACGCGATAAGCGCGCTCGATGAGCGCGAGATCAGCTTTCGGGTGTTGCGCGCGGACGGTTCGTTGAAGCTTCTCAATACCGCCCGCCGGTTGCGACCGTGAGAAGAGGCGCGGCAGCAGTGCGCGCAACGACGCCGGGCTCTGCTGAGTCGTGTCGGTCATGCGCGCGTCCTCCTCGTTGATTCTAGGACGCGTGTGCTGGGCGTGAGCGCACCGCGCGGGGTGGGCGAGCGCGCACCCCGCATAACGTGCGTTAGCGAACCGCGCCCGACTCCGTGCGCACGACGCGAGGCCGCGTGCCCTGCTTCTTCACTTCGGGCTCGTTCTCGCGCAAGTGCACGTAGAGCGGAGCCGCGAGGAAGATCGAGGAGTAGGTGCCTACGATCGTGCCGATGAACAGCGCGAGCGCGATGTCTCGCAACGTGCCCGCGCCGAGCAGGAACGAACCGACAAAGAGGATCGATGCTGTCGGCAACACCGCCACGATCGACGTGTTGATCGACCGCACGAGGGTTTGGTTGACGGCGAGGTTGACCGACTGAGCGAAGGTGCGACGAGATTCGGCGCCGTCTTCGCTCGTGTTCTCTCGCACTTTGTCGAACACCACGACCGTGTCGTAGAGCGAGTACCCCAGGATCGTCAAGAAGCCGATGACGGCTGCCGGCGTGATCTCAAGCCCGAGCACACCATAGACGCCCGTTGTGACGATGAGGTCGTGGAACAGCGCAATGATCGCTGCAGCGGCCATCTTCCACGTTCGGAAGTAGAGCGCCATGACGATACTGGCGAGCACGAGGAAGACGACGAGAGCGATGATTGCCTGGCGTGTAATGTCTGCACCCCAGGTAGCGCCGATGAACGAGGAACTGACCTCAGACACACTGACGCCATAAGCATCGGCGAGGGCGGCGCGAACCTCGTCAGTTTCGGCGGGCGTGAGCTGCTCCGTCTGAACACGCACCGAGTCGCCACCGACGATCGAGACGCGCGGGTTCGAGCCGGGCACCACCGTGTTGACGGCATCGACGGCAATGGCCGTAGCTGCGGCTGTTCCCTCGTCGACCGCGGTCGTGCCCTGGACGCGGAACTCCGAGCCACCTCGGAACTCGATGCCGAAGACAAAGCCACCCCGCAAAGCGGTAAAGGCGATCGCGAGAATGACGAAGCCAGCGGCGATGCTGTACCACAAGCGTCGTTTGCCGACGAAGTCGAACGACCGCGCCCCGGTGTAGAGGTCATTTCCGAACTGCGTGAGCTTGCTCATCGCTCATCCTTCCTCTCACCAGAGGCTTCAGCGGCTTTTCGTTCGGCGATGGTCTGCCGCTTCTGTGCCTCACGGCTGCTGCTGGCAACCTTCACGCTCGAGACACCCGACGGCGCCCGGAACTGCGCACGACCGCGGTACACCGCGCCCAGTGCTTTCGGGTCGAGGCCGCTCAGCGGGTGACCGCCACCGAAGAACGACGTGCGGCCCAAAAGCTGCATCATGGGGTAGCTGAACAGCGCGACAACGACCAGGTCGACAATCGTCGTGATGCCGAGGGTGAACGCGAACCCGCGCACGTTTCCGACCGCGAGAACGTACAGCACGAGCGCGGCAAGGAAGTTGATAACACCCGAGATCAAGATCGTGCGGAAGGCGCGCTTCCAGCCCGCCTCCACGGCTCCGTCGACACTGCGGCCGTCACGGAGTTCGTCGCGAATACGTTCGAAGTACACGATGAAGGAGTCGGCAATCACACCGATCGAGATCACGAGGCCGGCGACACCCGCGAGCGACAGTCGGTAGCCCTGCTGATTAGACAGGTAGGTGATGATCAAGTACGTCAAGATCGCGGCCACGATGAGCGACGCGACGATGACGCCACCCAGCGCTCGATACTGGAAGAAGGCGTAGAAGCCGACCAAGATCAGGCCGATGATGCCGGCGATAATGCCGCTCTGCAGCTGCGAGACACCGAGCGTGGCGCTGATGTTCTCACTTGACTGCACCTCGAAGCCGATCGGCAGAGCACCAAACTTGAGCTGGTCGGCGAGCGTCTGCGCGCTCTCCTCGGTGAAGTTTCCGCTGATCTGGGGGCGGCCATCGGTGATGGCGGCGAGAGTGCGCGGCGCGCTGATCACGCGGCCGTCAAGGACGATAGCGAACTGGTTCTGAACACCTTGGAGGGTGATGAGTCGTTCCGTCACGGTGCGGAACTGCTGCGTGCCCTCGGCATCGAACTCGATGAAGACACCCCACTCGTTGGTGGTGACGCCCGTCGAGGAGGCGATGAGGCCCGAGCGGGCATCCGTGATGCGCTCGCCCGCGACTTCCACGGGGCCGAGGATGTACTTGGTGCTCGAATCCTGCTCACACGTCACGAGCGGTTCATCGACCGGCGCGACGTTCGCCCCGACAACATCGAGCGATGCGCAGTCGAAGCTATCGAACTTCGCTTGCAGCTCGGGTGTGATCCACGCGAGGTCGCTCGCGTCGGTCGGGCTCGCGCTCGGCGTGGGAGTGGCAGAGGGGTCGGCCGTCGGGTCGGCGGACGGCGATGCGCTGGGGTCAGCGGTCGACTCAGCGGCTGGGTCGTCGGTCGCCTCTGGGTCCGCTCCGCCTTCTTCGGTCACCACACTGTTCGAGGCGGCGTCGGCGATGAGCACGGCGCGGAACTCGAGCTTCGCCGAACTCTGAATGCGCTCGATGGTCGCGGGGTCAGGCTCGCCCGGAATCGACACCACGATGTTCTGACCACCCTGGGTGTTGATCTCGGCCTCACTCACACCACCAGCGTCAACGCGCTGACGAATGATGGCGACGGCCTGATCGAGCTGCTCTTGCGTGACCTCTTCGCCGGTCGCGATTTGCGGGCTCAAGATGATTTGTGTACCACCCGCAAGGTCGAGGGCGAGCTTCGGCGTCCACTGGCCGTTGTTGAAGAGAACGCTCGCGCCGTTCGCCGCGATCAGCGCGACGATGATGACGAGCAGCCAGACAAGAGATCGAATGGCTTTGCGCTCAGTGGTACTTCTGGCCACCTCAGGTACTCATTTCTTCACGGGGGTGTCGGGGCATGACGGTGTGCGTCGCGCCGCGCGCGGAACAGCGGTGAGGGTCTAGTTGTCCGAGCCCTTGGTGCGCTTGGGCTTAGTTGCCGGCTCGTCAAGGCTTGACTCGTTCAATACCGGACCAGTCGATTCCTCGGCCGAAGCGTCAACGCTCTCGTCGACCACGGGCTCATCTTCAATGATGCGCGCGAGGGTCTGGCGGTGCACGCGAACGGTGCTGCCCGGGCTGGTCTCGATCGTGGCCACGTTGCTGTCGTCGTCGATCGCAACGAGGGTTCCGAACAGACCAAAGTTGGTCATGACCTCGGCGCCGGGAACCATCTTCTCTTGCAGCATCTCTTGCTCAGCCTTGCGCTTGCGGGAGTTGCGGAACATGAAAAAGATGAGCAGGGCGAGGATGCCCAGCATGACAATTGTCAACGGATCCATGGGGAAGAGCCTTTCGGGGAGAACGGCGGCCTGGCACCGGAGCGGTGCCGGTCGACGAGCGGATGCTCAGCCGATGCCCGCCGTCAACTATAGGTCATCAGACACAGGCGACCGGGGCGGGTGCCCGAGGTGGGTCCACGCTTTCGAGGTGGCGACGCGCCCTCGCGGGGTTCTCGAGAGCAATCCCGAGCGCACAAGGAACGGCTCCACTACCGCTTCAATCGTCTCGGCCTCCTCGCCCACGGAAACCGCGAGAGTCGAGAGGCCGACGGGTCCGCCGTCGAAACGGTCGACAATGGCGCTGAGAACTGCACGGTCGAGGCGGTCGAGACCTTGCTCGTCCACGTCGTAGAGCTCAAGAGCGGCGCGCACAGCGGTGCGGTCGGCGGCTCCACCGTGCACGAGGGCAAAGTCGCGAACCCGGCGCAGCAGTCGGTTGGCGATGCGGGGCGTGCCGCGCGAGCGGCGCGCGATCTCGGCGAGGGCATCCTCATCAATCGCCAGTGACAACAGCGAGGCGGCGCGCACGAGCACTTGGTGCAACTCGTCGGGCTCATAGAACTCGAGGTGCGCCGTGAAGCCAAAGCGATCGCGCAGAGGGTTCGGCAAGAGCCCCGACCGTGTGGTCGCCCCCACCAGGGTGAACGGCGCGAGCTCGAGCGGAATGCTGGTCGCGCCCGCGCCCTTGCCGACCATGATGTCGACGCGGAAGTCTTCCATCGCGAGGTAAAGCATCTCTTCGGCCGACCGCGCCATGCGGTGAATCTCGTCGATGAACAGCACTTCGCCCGGCACGAGCGACGACAGCACGGCGGCGAGATCTCCCGCGTGCTGAATCGCCGGGCCGCTCGTCATGCGCAGGGGTCGCTGGCCCTCATACGCGACGATCATCGCGAGCGTCGTCTTGCCGAGACCCGGAGGGCCCGCGAGCAAGATGTGGTCGGGCGTGCGGTTCTGCAATCCAGCCGCCTCGAGCAACAACTGCAACTGTCGCCGCACCTTCTGCTGACCGACGAACTCATCAAGGCTCTTCGGGCGCAGGGCGCCCTCAAACGCGAGCTCCGCATCGGACTCGGGAATCGGCCGCAACAAATCGTCGCTCACGAGCGCCCTCCGTCATCGCCACGGCCGCGAGCGGGGCCCAGGATGCTCAACGCACGCCGCAGCAGCACCGACAGTGCGGCATTCTCAGCGTCGGGGTCGGCCTCGACCACCTGTGTCGCCGCGTCGATCGCCGTGCGTTCCGGCCACCCCAGCCCCGTGAGCGCTGCGACGAGCGAGGCGGTCACAGCGGCGGGGGCCGCGGGGCTCGGCGTGCCGTCGGCGGCGGCCGTGGCCGGAGCAGTGAGCTTTCCTGCGAGGGTGACAACGATGAGCTTGGCGGTCTTCGGCCCGATGCCGCTCACCGCACGGAAGGGGGCGTCGTCATCTGCAGAGATCGCCCGCGCAATCTGGTCAGGAGTCATTTCGCCGAGCACGCCCAACGCCGACTTGGGGCCAACGCCCGACACCGTTCGCAACAGTTCGAAGAGCCCCAACTCGCCTTCGTCGACGAAGCCGAACAGGCTCATGTCGTCTTCCCGCACGACAAGCGAGGTGTGAAGGCGGACGGTGTCACCGACACGCAGGTCGCGCGCGTGTCGATCGGTCACGGCCGCGGCATACCCGACTCCGCCGACCTCGATCACGGCCTTCGCCCCAACGAGGGCGATGAGGGTTCCCCGCAGGCTGGCGATCACTGCTCGAGCCTACGGGCGCGAGTGGCCTTCTCGGCCGCGCGCCACGCCTCCTGAGCAGGGGTCAAGGCTCCGAGCGGTGCACGCTCCCCCGCAACCGTAGCCGCCGGGCTCGCCGCCCCCCGCCAGCCGTGGCAGATCGCGAGCGCGAGGGCGTCGGCGGCATCGGCGGGCTTGGGCGGAGCATCCAACCGCAAAATGCGCTGCACCATCGCGGTCACTTGCCGTTTGTCGGCGCCTCCGTGCCCCGTCACAGCGGCCTTCACTTCGGTTGGGGTGTGCAGCGTCACGGTGAGGCCGCGAGCCGCGGCGGCGTGGAGCACGACGCCGCTTGCTTGCGCGGTTCCCATGACGGTGCGCACGTTGTGTTGCGCAAAGACGCGCTCGAGCGCCACGGCATCAGGCCGGTATTCGTCGAGCAGCTCGGCAAGTTCGGTGCCGATCGCGAGCAATCGACGCTCGAGCGCGAGCTCGGGAGCCGTTTGGATCACGGTGACGGCGACGAGCGACGCGCGACGATTGGGCTCAACGTCGACAATGCCGACGCCGCAGCGCGTCAGGCCGGGGTCGACACCGAGCACCCGCACGGTGCGCTACTCGTCGTTGTCGAGCTCGGCACGCACCTCGGGGCTGAGGGACACGTTCGTGAAGACGTTCTGCACATCGTCGAGGTCGTCCATCGCGTCAACGAGCCGGAAGAGCTTGCGCGCAGTCTCGGCGTCAGCCTCGATCTGCAGGTTCGCGACGAACTCCGCCTCCGCAGAGTCGTAGTCAATGCCAGCAGCTTGCAGTGCCTCGCGCGCCGCGAGCAAGTGCGAAGGGTCGGTGATGACTTCGAAGCCGCCGCCCTGATCAATGACTTCTTCGGCGCCGGCGTCGAGCACCGCCATCAGGATGTCGTCTTCCGTGACGCCCTCGGCCTTGGTGATCGAGATGACACCCTTGCGACTGAAGTTGTAGGCAACGCTTCCGGGGTCGGCCATCGTGCCGCCGTTGCGCGACATGGCCGTGCGCACTTCGGCCGCCGCTCGGTTGCGGTTGTCCGTGAGGCACTCGATCAGCAGAGCGAGCCCGCCGGGGCCATAGCCCTCGTACATGATCGTCTGGTAGTCGACCGACTCACCCGTGAGGCCGGCACCGCGCTTGATCGCACGCTCGATGTTGTCGCTGGGCACCGAGGTCTTCTTGGCCTTCTGCACGGCGTCGACGAGCGTCGGGTTGCCGCTGAGGTCAGCACCACCGATCTTGGCGGCTACCTCGATATTCTTGATGAGCTTCGCAAACGACTTCGCGCGGCGACTGTCGATAATCGCCTTCTTGTGCTTCGTCGTTGCCCACTTGGAATGCCCGGACATTGTGCTCCTCGCGCGTCTGCAGTGCCCCGTTAGTTTAGGGCAGGGCGATCAGTCGCCGCGTTGCGCAGGGCTCGCGCCGTCAGCACCAGCGGGGCGGATGCCCGCACGACGCAATTCGATCGCCGCGAGCTTCCGCAGAGCCTCGGGCTGCTGACTCCGCCAGGCGGCAGCGGGGTCGGGATCCACGGCCACGAGTTGCGACAGTGGAGCGCGCGCGAGGGCCCGCGCGGCGAGCGTGTCGACCGTAAGCCCTGCCTTGATCATCGTGCGCATCCGATGGGAGCGCACAGCGAATCGCACGCGCGGCAGCACCCACACGAGCGCGATCACGAGCAGCGGTACGAGGGCAACCGACCAGCCGACGCTCACGGCGATGAACTCGACGAGTTCCTGCTGCCCGCGACCGGCGTCGGCAACACTCTGACCGGCCGCGGCCGCCGCGTCGAACGGTGCGCGAATGCCGTCGCCGATGACCGGCACGTCGCCGAGAGCATCTGCAGCGCCGAGCAGGCCCTCTTGGAAGTCGAGACCCGCGGTCTCCAGGTCGCGCCCGAATGCGGCGAGGGTGCGAATCGTGGCCGTGATGGACGCAGCGATCGCGACCACGACGATGACGGAGATCACCCCGATGACGTCAGCGATGATCTGGCGCGTGCGAGCAGCCGAATAGTCCGAATAGAGGCTCATGCCCCCATCGTGTCAGCAATCGTTAGGAGAGTGATGCCGCAACGTGGTCGAGGAATCGCTCGTGAAAGCGAGTCTCAGCGGTCACTTCAGGGTGGAACGACGTGCCGAGGAGACGCCCTTGTTCGACCGCGACGATGCGCCCGTCGGTCAGGCTGGCGAGTACGTCAACCCCCTCTCCCACCTCGAGAACCACGGGCGCGCGAATGAAGACGGCGTGCACGGCAGGCTCGCCAAGGGCGGGAACATCGAGGTCGGTTTCGAACGAATCAAGCTGGTTGCCGAAAGCATTGCGGCGCACGACAACGTCGAGACCGCCGAGGGTCTGCTGACCGGCGATCGCGTCTTCGATGCGGTCGGCGAGCATGATGAGCCCGGCGCAGGTTCCATACACGGGCATTCCCGCAGCGATACGTTCGCGCAGCGGATCACGGAGCTCGAAGAGCCGACTGAGCTTGTCCATCACGCTCGACTCGCCGCCCGGGATCACGAGCCCGGCGACCTCGGCCAATTGGGCAGGAGTACGAACCTCACGCACGTCGGCACCCAGCACACGCAACAGGGCGACGTGCTCGCGCACATCGCCCTGCAGCGCGAAAACTCCGACCGGCGGGAGCGCGTTACCAGCCACGCTCGGCGAGACGGTGCGGTGCCGGAAGATCGGCGACGTTGATGCCGACCATGGCGTCGCCGAGTCCGCGTGAGGCCTCAGCGACGATCGCCGGGTCGTTGTAGCCCGCGGTCGCCTTGACGATCGCGGCGGCACGAGCCACGGGGTTGCCCGACTTGAAGACGCCCGAACCGACGAACACGCCGTCGGCGCCGAGCTGCATCATGAGCGCGGCATCGGCGGGCGTGGCGACGCCTCCCGCCGTGAAGAGCACAACGGGAAGCTTGCCGGTCTGTGCGACCTCGGCGACGAGCTCGTACGGTGCCTGCAGCTCTTTTGCCGCGACGTACCACTCGTCGGGGCTCTTCGCCGAGAGGGCTCGGATCTCTCCGAGGATCGTGCGGATGTGCTTCGTGGCCTCCGAGACGTCACCGGTGCCAGCCTCGCCCTTCGAGCGGATCATGGCCGCGCCCTCGGTGATGCGACGCAGTGCCTCGCCAAGGTTGGTGGCGCCACAGACGAACGGAACCGTGAAGGGCCACTTGTCGATGTGGTTGACATAGTCGGCGGGGCTGAGAACTTCACTCTCGTCGATGTAGTCGACGCCGAGCGACTGAAGAACCTGCGCTTCGACGAAGTGGCCGATGCGGGCCTTCGCCATGACGGGAATTGAGACCGCGGCGATGATGCCGTCGATCAAGTCGGGGTCGCTCATGCGGGCGACGCCACCTTGAGCTCGAATATCGGCCGGCACGCGCTCGAGAGCCATGACGGCGACCGCTCCCGCGTCTTCGGCGATGCGTGCTTGCTCGGCGTTGACGACGTCCATGATGACGCCACCCTTGAGCATCTCGGCGAGTCCGCGCTTGACGCGGCTCGTGCCCTGCACGCTCGTCGTCGTGGTCTCGGTCATGGTCTATCGGCCCTTTCTGGCGCAATACCCGCGCACGCGCGCGGGAGTTTCGTGGGGTTTGGTGGCGCGCGCCAGTCTACTGCGGCGAGTCTGAAGGCCAGGCGCGTGCGATCTCGTCTCGAACCTCGCCGAGCAGCCGCGGCACGGCTTTCGTGCCCGCGACGATGGGGAAGAAGTTCGAGTCGAGTGCCCAGCGCGGCACGATGTGCTGATGCAGGTGGGCCGCGATTCCAGCGCCGGCAATGCGCCCTTGGTTCATCCCGATGTTGAAGCCGTGGCAGCCAGAGGTGGCCGTGAGCACGCGCATCGCGGTCTGCGTCAGCGCCGCGATCTCGGCTACTTCTTCGGCCGTCGCCTCGTCATAGAGCGCAACATGGCGGTACGGGCAGACCAGCAGGTGGCCGCTGTTGTACGGGTAGAGATTGAGCAGCACGTACGCATGAGTGCCGCGCGCAACAATGAGCGCCTGCTCGTCGTCGAGCCCTGGAGCGCGGCAGAACGGGCACGCATCATCATCGGGCTGCTGCCCGTTCTCGATGTACACGAGACGGTGCGGAGTCCAGAGTCGCTGAAAAGCGTCGGGCACGGCCGCGAAGTCCGTGCCGTTCTCGGCGACGACGCCGTCGATCCCCGCGGAGTCCGTCTCTGTCATGGGTGGATGCTCGCCTACAGCTCGGCCGACCGCGTCGAGATCGCCGTGGTGATGCGCGCGACCGCCTCGGCAACGGGCACCCCGTTGACCTGCGTGCCGTCGCGGAACCGGAAGCTCACCGCACCGTTGGCGACGTCCTCCGCCCCAGCGATCAGCAAGTAGGGCACCTTCTGCGTCGTGTGCGTGCGGATCTTCTTCTGCATGCGATCGTCAGAGTGGTCGACGTGCGCGCGAACCCCCGCAGCGCACAATTCGCCGATCACGCCCTCGAGGTAGTCGGCGTAGTCCTCCGCGACAGGAATACCCACGACTTGTTCAGGCGACAGCCACGCGGGGAACGCCCCTGCGTAGTGCTCGAGCAGAATCGCGAAGAAGCGCTCCATCGAGCCGAGCAACGCGCGGTGAATCATGATGGGTCGCTGCTTGGTGCCATCAGACGCCGTGTACTCGAGATCGAAGCGCTCGGGCAGGTTCGGGTCGATCTGCACGGTCGACAACTGCCACGTGCGCCCGATGGCATCGCGCGCCTGCACCGAGATCTTGGGGCCATAGAACGCGGCTCCGCCCGGGTCATCCACCAACTCGAGCCCTGAGGCAAGCGCGACGCGGCGCAGGGCCCCGGTGGTCTCTTCCCACATCGCCTCGTCCCCGAGCCACTTCGACTTCTCATCGTCGCGCGTCGAGAGCTCGAGGTAGAAGTCGGTCAGGCCGAAATCTCGCAGCATGCTCAGCACGAGATCGAGCGTCTTGGCGACCTCTTCTTCGAGTTGGTCTGGCCGGACGAAGAGGTGGGCGTCATCCATCGTGAGCCCGCGCACGCGCGTCAGCCCGTGCAAAGCACCGGAGAGTTCGTTGCGATAGACGGCACCAAACTCGCTGTACCGCAAGGGCAAGTCACGATAGCTTCGCGGGCGCTCGCGATAGATCAAGATGTGGAACGGGCAGTTCATGGGCTTCAGGTAGTAGTCCTGACCCACCTTCGTAACGTTTCCCTCGTCATCGCGCTCTTCGTCGAGGCGCATCGCCGGGAACATGCCGTCGGCGTAGTTGGTCAAGTGCCCGCTCTGCACGAAGAGATCACCCTTCGTGATGTGCGGGGTGTAGACGTAGGAGTAGCCCGCGTCGCGATTACGCCGCATCGCGTGCTGCTCCATTTCTTGCCGCACGATCGCACCGCGGGGGTGCCACACCGACATTCCGCTCCCGATCTCGACCGGGAACGAGAAGAAGTCGAGCTCGGCGCCGAGCTTGCGGTGATCACGCTTGGCGGCCTCCTCGAGGCGGCCGAGGTGCTCGCGGAGGGCATCCTTCGATGGCCATGCCGTTCCGTAAATGCGCTGTAGTTGGGGGTTTTTCTCACTGCCGCGCCAATAGGCCGCCGCCACGCGAGTGAGCGACCAGCCGTTTCCGATCATGCGGGTATTGGGCAGGTGCGGGCCGCGGCAGAGGTCTTTCCAGTAGACCTCACCGGTCTTGCCGTCGACGTTCTCGTAGATCGTCAGCTCACCCGCACCGACCTCGACGCTCTCTCCATCCGCGCCGTCGGAGGCTGCGCCCTTGAGCCCGATGAGTTCGAGCTTGTACGGCTCTGACGCGAGCTCCGCACGCGCTTCGTCGTCGGTCACGACGCGGCGCACGAAGCGCTGGCCCTGCCGAATGATGCGATCCATCGCCTTGCTGAGGGCTGCGAGGTCATCGGTCGTGAAAGGAGTCGCCACGTCGAAGTCGTAGTAGAAGCCATCGGTGATCGGCGGCCCGATGCCGAGCTTTGCCTCGGGGTTGATCGACTGCACCGCTTGCGCGAGAACGTGCGCGGCCGAGTGCCGCAGAATCGCCAGGCCATCGGGCGAGGAGATCGTCACGGGTTCGGCGCGGTCTCCGGGCTGAAGTCGGTGTGCGAGGTCTCGAAGCTCCCCCGCGACCCGCATCGCGACGACCGAGCGGTCGGTGAAGATGCCGAAGCCGTCGGTCGATTCCGTCACATCGACCGGCTCCGGGGCGGCCGGTATGGCGGACTTCTCGGCCGAAACGGCGTCAGACACGCGTGCTCCTTGGGTGCGGTGGGGCGGGTTGATGGCGTCGTCAACTCTACCGGCGAGCATCCTGCCCGAAATCGCGCTGGATCAGCCGATGAAAAGCGCCCCGGCCTCGGCAACCGACTGCATCCAATCGAGCACAATGCCCGTGTTGACGGCGGCCGTCCAGGCGATCGCGATCTGGAGCACGGCAACGAGGTCGACCAGCACGTTGGTCACAAGCGATTTCGCGGAGGGAATCAGAGCGATCGCGAGAATCGTCAGGAGTGCAAAGGTCTCCCCCGCAGCACCGGGGTGGAAGGCACCGAGAACGAAAGCGATGGTGAGCAGCAGAAAGACGATGGTCGACACGGCGATCGCTTGCGGTCGCCGCACGATGAGGGCCACGAGCCAGGCGCTCGCGAGAGGCGCGACGACCAGCCACCCCGCAGGAGTCGAGTAGAGCACGAGGAGGTCTTCCGTCGCCGTTGCGATGCCGCCCAGTACCGCCGCGACATCGATCTGCGGCCACGGAGTGCCGAAGAACAAAACATTCAGAAAGGCAATCGTGGCGAACGCGCCCAGGGTCGGAAACGCGATCACGAGCATGTTCGCTGCTCGCAAGCCCGGTGCCGAGCGGCCGTGCCGCAAGAACGGGGAAGCGAAGACAGCAATGAAGACATACAGGATGCCCGAGGGGTCACTAAATGCCGACAGCATCATCAAGATGCCCGCTCGGAAGCCCGACTCCGTGTTTCCCCAGTTGATGAAGCGCACCAGATCAGCCAGGGCAAGCCCAAAAAAGGTCAGGGCAAGGAACCCCGGCAGATTCTCGAGCGCGAAGAATGCGAAGAGCGGATTCGCGGCGAGAGCGATAACCAGGATGATGCCGGTCGAGCGCGGAATCGCTCGCTGAGCGATGATCTCCGCGACCTTCTGGAGCAAGAACCCGGCCGCGATGGCCCCCAGCACGCTGAGGCCGAGCCGGCCGAACGGGTTACTCGCCGCGATGATGGTCGTCACGTGCGGGTAGAGCAGCGCGAGCCACTCGGCGTCGCCCCGTTCCCACGAGATTCGGTCGAGGCTCGCCACGAGGTCAGCGTTAGGAGTGCCCTCGGCCGCGGGCACGAGGGTCATGAGTGCCGCGACCGCAATGAGCGGGGCGGAAAGGCCTAGGCGCAAGAGCCAGCGAGCGCCCCTGCGGCGCGGAAACAAGTCGAGTCGCGTGCGTTCCGGCCTCCGGCGGTTGGTTCGGTCGCGACGCAGCACTACGTCGTTACTCATGCTGGGCCTGTGTCGTCAAACCGTGGTTGGTTTTCTCCCAGTAGTGCGGCTTGGTGATGAGTTGCCACAGCGCCTTGTACGAGGCGATCGAGTGAAGAAGCCAGTACACAGGATTCAGGAGCGCCCACAGCACGAGGTGGAAGGTGCCCCGCTTGTAGGGGCCCATCATCGACAGATAGATCATCACGACTGTGCCGATCACGAAATTCAGCAGCGTGATCCACAGCAGCCAGACGGGGAACAGCTCGGCCAGCGTGTTCGCCGGAAGAAAGACGGTGAAAATGGTCACGACGTAGAACGGCAAGACGCCCAAGAACGTCGCGGGAGTCCCCGCGATGAGCAACACGAAGCTCAAGAATCGACGCAGCCCGATCTGACGGATGAGCGCGCGAGGCTGACGCGCGTGAACGAGCGTCGTCTGCATGTACCCCTTGATCCAGCGTGACCGCTGACGGATGAAGTTCGGAATCGACGTGTTGGCCTCTTCCATCGTCGTGGAGTTGATGACTCCCACGCGATAGCCGAGAGCGCTCGCGCGAATGCCCAAGTCAGCGTCTTCCGTCACGTTGTACGGGTCCCACCCGCCGAGTTCAACGAGCGCAGAGGTGCGGAAGTGATTCGACGTGCCGCCCAACGGAATCGGAAGGTCGCCGAGGTCGAGCCCAGCGAGCATGTAGTCGAACCAGTAGCTGTATTCGAGAGTGATCATTCGCGTGAGCGCGTTCTCGCGATCGTTGAAAAAGTTGAGGGCGGCTTGCACGCAGACCATCTGGTCTCCGCCGCGTCGAAACGCAACAACGGCTTTCTTCAGCTGGTCAGGGTCGGGCGTGTCTTCCGCGTCGTAGATGACGAGAAACTCGCCGGTCGCGAAGAACAGGCCGACATTGCATGCCCGTGGTTTCGTCTGCGGATGGCCGCGGGGAATCGTGAGGATTCGGAAGTAGGGCGGTGGGTTCGAGGTGAGCACAGCATCCCGGGTCTCATCGTCGTCTTCTTCGATGAGAATGAGCACCTCGAGCTTCTCGGTCGGGTAGTCGAGCCCGCCAAGGTTGCGAATGAGCTGACCGACGATGTTCGCTTCGCGGAAGACCGGAACGATCACGGTGTACCGGGGCAAGTCGCGCTCGGTGAGTGCGTCAACTTGCGCTCGCGTGATGCGTTCGACGACGTCGAAGCGGGCTCCGCGCATGGCGACGAAAAACTTGAAGGTGGTGCCGGCGAGAAACGTCAGACTCATGACGGCCAGCGCGCCGATTGCCGTCTGCACAGGCCAGATGATGGCCAGCGCGATGAAGACGACAACAGCAATCGCTCCGCCGACCTTTTGCCGACGATCGAGGGTGATGCGGGCCGACATCGAGGGGTTCTGCCGCCACAGCTCGTTTGCCGCTTCATCGACGATCTCGGTGCGAAACAGCCGAAGGCAGGCGTTCTTGATGTCCCACGAGGTGGTCGCGACGAACTGAATGTCGTCTTCCCCGAGCGCCGCCCGGATGCGCGCAACGCGGTCGGGGGCGACGCCGCGCGCGGTCGCAACGAACACGGTTCCAGCGTCGTTCCGCCTGATCGGGAGCCAGTTTTCGGCGATGTAGGTCTGCCCCGGAATTCGACGGACGAGTTCTGGATCGAAGGTCACGCCGTCGAGATCGATTGGGTGAATACCCCACGTCCGCGCTTCGACCAAGAGCAGAGACTCGGAGTCGAGCAGGCCCTGACTGATGAGCACCTGGTCGATATGGGCACCCGTGCGGTACTTGACCTGTCGGGCGAACTCGAGATTCGCCGGCGAGACCAGGCCCGACCGCAGAAGGAGGTCGGCAAACGCGTCGCTTTCCGCGCTGCGCTTCGCCTGAGATTCTCCCCCCGGAGCCATGCTTCCAGACTACGTGTTGAGCAGGAGTCTCTAGCGCCCCCGAACGGGGAGAGTGAATCTGTGGTGGGCGATACTGGGATCGAACCAGCGCGAGCGCTACAGCGGTCGCGAGGTCGCTGGTTCGAGTGAATTCGTGGTGGGCGATACTGGGATCGAACCAGTGACCTCTTCCGTGTCAGGGAAGCGCGCTACCGCTGCGCCAATCGCCCATTTACATGGGGTGTTACTTCGGTGTGGTAGCTGTGAGGTGGCGACGGGATTCGAACCCGTGTATACGGCTTTGCAGGCCGCTGCCTCGCCTCTCGGCCACGCCACCGTGGGTAACGCCCCCAACTACCAGAGGGTTGTTACTCGAGCGGATGACGAGATTCGAACTCGCGACCCTCACCTTGGCAAGGTGATGCGCTACCACTGCGCCACATCCGCATTGCTTCCCGTCTCCGGGCTGCATCGAAACTCTAGCCCACATTTTCATTGACGGCCAAACCGGCGCGCGGGCTGGCCGCACAGGCCCCGAGCGAGCCGAAAGCCCTCCCGGGTTTGTGGCAAGATGGTGCACAGCGGGCGATTAGCGCAGTTGGTAGCGCGCTTCCTTCACACGGAAGAGGTCATCAGTTCGAGTCTGGTATCGCCCACCAGTACCTGTCTCCCGTGCGCGGGCTACTCCCCCGCCGCGGTGCGGTCGAGGCCTCGTCGCTCGGCAAGAGTTACGGCGAGCATCCCGCCGCCTGCACACACCAGCCCAAGAATGACGGCGACCGCACTCACCGCCAGAACGGCGCCGAGTTGAGCGACGACGCCGCCGATCGACCCCGTAGCCGCCAGGCCGAACCCGTCGGCGAGCAGAGCGAGAATGACTCCGCCCACCGCAACGGCGACAATGACGGAGATCGCCGTGCGGCGCTCACGTCGCTGTGTTCCGGATGCTCGCACGACGACGCCCGCGCTGGCAGCCACCGCGATCACCGAGCTCGCAGCGAGTGCCATCGGTGACAAGAACGCGGCGCCGAGCCCGATTGCTCCCCATGCCATGACGGCACCGAGAACAAGGCCGCGCGGGGAAAACGGTCGACCCGCAATGCGTTCGACGAGGGCCCACACGATGGCGCCGAGTACTAGGCCAACGAGGGCGTTGGCCAGGATTCGCCCTGAGGCGTCACTGATGACGCGCTCGGCCCCGAGCATCCACGCGCTCGCCCCGACGGTCACAAGGGCGAGGCCCACGAGTGCTCGCCGGAGGGCGGGCTGCGCGGCGACGTCATGCCGCCGAGTTCGGGCCACGAGCGTCAGCGCGATGAGTGACGCCGCCGCCGCGACATGGGTCGCGTGAACCGCCGCGACATCGACGGCACCGAAAACGGTGGTGAGCAGCGAGGGAATCGACCCGACGGAGGCGATGAAGACCGGCTGGAAGACCACACCAGACCAGAGAACGGCGAAGGTGGCGCCGCCGACGACGCCGACACGTTCTGCGGCAACCATGGCCAGCGAGGCAGCAACCGCGCTCGCGAGGCTTGCGCCGAGAACCGCAGCGGGCACATCGGCTGTCGCAAACACCGACAGGTTCACGACAAGCGAGATCATCGCGCTGAGCGACGCGGCGGCCATGACAGCGACCCCGACTCGCGCCCAGGTCGCTCGCACCGTGACGGCAACACCCAGCGGAATCGTGAGGACAAACAGCGCGGCCAGCAGCTGAACCACGGGATCGCTCGTCACCATGCCCACAGCCCTTTCACGACGACACCAACAGGGGCGCCACTCTCCGTGTGAGAGTAGCGCCCCCGGTGTTTGTGCTGGCAGAAGCCGGCCCGACGACTACTTGGCGTCGAGCACGTACCCCGCTTCGCCGTGAACGATCGGGTCGATGCCCGCGATCTCGTCTTCTTCCTTGACCCGGAAGCCGATGGTCTTCTCGATCGCGAAACCGATGATGAAGGCCACGACGAACGAGTAGATCATCACCGAGAAGGCAGCAATCGCCTGAACGAGCAGCTGCGTCGCGTCACCGCCGGTGAAGAGGCCAACGCCGTTCGCGAAGAAGCCCAGGTACAGGGTTCCGATGAGGCCACCGACGAGGTGGATGCCCACGACGTCGAGCGAGTCGTCGAAGCCGAGCTTGAACTTCAAGTCGATCGCCAGGGCGCAGAGAGCACCGGCGATGACACCGAGCAGGATCGCCCATCCCGGCGTCAGCGACGCGCACGCGGGAGTGATGGCCACGAGACCAGCGACGGCGCCCGAAGCTGCACCCACCGAGGTCGGCTTGCCATCGCGGATCTTCTCGACGACGAGCCACGCGAGCAGCGCGGCCGCAGGAGCGGCAATCGTGTTCATGAACGCGATCGCGGCGATGCCGTCAGCAGCGAGCTCTGAACCGGCGTTGAAGCCGAACCAGCCGAACCACAGCAGGCCAGCGCCGAGCAGGACGAACGGCGGGTTGTGCGGAACGTGGGCGCCCTTGGCGAAGCCGACACGCTTGCCGAGCACGAGAGCGAGGGCCAGAGCCGCAGCACCCGCGTTGATGTGCACCGCGGTACCACCCGCGAAGTCGATCGCTCCGACTCCGAAGGCCTCTTGGAGTCCGTAGGTGATCCAGCCACCGTCGGCGAACGAGCCGTCTTCCGCAAGCGAGAAGTTGAACACCCAGCTGGCGACCGGGAAGTAGACGATGGTCGCCCACAGGCCCGCGAAGAGCATCCAGGCACCGAACTTCGCGCGGTCAGCGATGGCACCCGAAATGAGCGCCACGGTTATGATCGCGAAGGTCGCCTGGAAGGCCGCGAAAGCAATCAGCGGGTAGCCGCCGGCCGGTGCCGAAGCCTCTTCGTAGACGGCCGCGAGACCGATGTTCGTCAGGTCGATGTTGAAGGGAAGGTTCACCCCGTCGCTGCCCGAGAAGGCGATCGCGTAGCCATAGACAACCCACAGAACACCGATGAGCCCGATAGCTCCGAAGCTCAGCATCATCATGCTGATGACGCTCTTGGCCTTGACGAGTCCTCCGTAGAAGAACGCGAGACCGGGCGTCATGAGCAACACGAGCGCTGCGCAAATCAGGAGGAAGGCAGTATTGCCCTGATCCATAATCAAACCTCTCTTACCGTGGCAAAGGAAGCGCCCGTCTCGGGGACTCGAATGTCGGGACGCAAGCCCCCCGGCGAGTCGGGCACGTGCTCAGTGTCAAGGCACGAGGTTTCGGTGTCAGTGTCGCGGTGTTTCTGCGGTGTTACGCGAACGCGTCGCAGGTAAACATCGCGTTTCGCCGTCGTTCGCGGCAGCTATGGAGTGACCGAGTTGTCGCCGAAGACATCGGGAATGCCGTCGCCATCAGAATCGACACGTTCGGCCTCGACCTGGCGCTTGTACTTGCGGTTGCGAGAACCCAGCAGCATCGTCGCCAGCAAGGCGGCGATGAGGGAGCCGAGCAGGATGCCCACCTTGCCCACATCGTCGAGCACACTGCCCTGTCCGAAGCTCAACTCGCTGATGAGCAGTGAGACCGTGAAGCCCATCCCGGCCAACAGCGCGACACCCAGGAGGTCGATCCATGTCACCCCCCGCGGGAGCGAGACACCCGGCAATCTCGTGATGAGCCAGGTGGCGACGGTGATGCCCACGGTCTTGCCGACGATAAGCCCGACCATGATGCCCACGGCGATCGGGCTCGTGACGGCGGCAACCAGTCCATCCCAGCCGCCGATGGCGACGCCGGCCGAGAAGAACGCGAAGATGGGCACGGCGACCCCGGCGCTCAAGGGCCGGTAGCGGTGCTCGAAGAGCTCGGCGAGCCCCATGCGTGGCCCGAGCCCATCTTCGTCACCGCCTTTCGCGCGCACCGGAATAGCGAACGCGAGCAAGACGCCCGCGACAGTCGCGTGCACTCCCGACTCGAACATGAAGTACCAAACGACCACGCCGATGGGCAACAAGATGAACCAGGCGGCGGTCGATCGCAGACGGAAGAACTCTTGATAGCGCTGTGCGACGATCGCGTAGACGCCAAGACCAATGAATGATGCGAGCAGATAGAACGGCTCAAGGTCGGTCGTGTAGAAGAACGCGATGATCGTGATGGCGATGAGGTCATCGACGACGGCGAGCGTCAGCAAAAAGGTGCGCAGAGCGAGCGGAAGCGACGTACCGATCACTGCGAGAACTGCGAGTGCGAACGCGATGTCGGTGGCCACGGGGATCGCCCATCCGCGCAGAGCCTCCGGCCCGTCATCGATCACGATCGCCACGTAGATGATGGCGGGCACGATGACGCCGCCGACTGCCGCGACGACAGGCACGATCGCCTTGCGGGGGTCGCGCAGCTCGCCCGCGACGAACTCCCGCTTGAGTTCGAGGCCCGCGAGGAAGAAGAAGATCGCGAGAAGGGCATCCGCCGCGAATTTTCCGACCGAGATCTCCCAGAAGAAGTCTCCGAAGGTGATCTGGAGGTAGGTCGACCGGAGGCCGAAGTAGCTGTCAGCGAGCGCGGAGTTCGCGACGACGAGGGCGAGAACCGTGGCGGCAAGCAAGAGTCCGCCGCCTACTGTCTCTCGCCGGAGGATACGTTCAATCCAGAGCGACTCCCGATAGCGACGCTGAGTCTCGGTCAGTGCGACCGGGGGCACAATCTCAGGTGTGTGGGCGTCTTCGGTCATGGCTTAACCAAGATATCGGATACTTGATGCGCTAGGAGGTAAGGGCAATCATGCGCGAGGTCGCCCGCAGATACTTCTTGCGGTAGCCCCCGGCGAGCATCTCGTCACCGAACACCTCATCGAGCGGAACGCCCGTGGCGTAGATGCGCACTTGAGCGTCGTACAAGCGGTCGACGAACGCGACGAGCCGCAACGCGTCGGTCTGGTTCTGCAGCGTCTCGACGTTGCGCATCCCGACGACCTCAATGCCGCGAATCAAGCCGATGTATCTGCTGGGGTGCACCGTGGCGAGGTGGCGAAGTACGTCACGGAACTCGTCGACCGTCGTGCCGTCTCCCTCGGCGGCAATTCGCTCGGCGAACTCCGTCTCGGTGAGCGAGACCGCGTGCCCTTCAATGTCGCGCTTGCGGTAGTCCTCGCCATCGATGCGCACCGTCGTGAAGCGATCGGCGAGCGCGTTGATTTCCCGCAAGAAGTCTTGCGAGGCAAACCGGCCCTCGCCGAGCGCGTGTGGCGGCGTGTTCGACGTCGCGGCGATACGCGAGCCGCTCGCCACGAGCTCGCCCAGCAATCGGGACATCACCATCGTGTCGCCGGGGTCGTCAAGCTCGAACTCATCGATCGCGATGAGGGTTGCCCCGCGAAAGTGCGCGACCGCCTCGCGGTATCCCAGCGCGCCGACGATCGCGGTGTATTCGATGAAGGTGCCGAAGTACTTGCGCCCGCGCGTGCGGTGCCACAAGGCCGCAAGGAGGTGGGTCTTGCCGACCCCGAATCCGCCGTCGAGGTAGACCCCCGGCTTCGGGGCCGGCCCTGAGGGTTTCCGCGAAAAGAGTCCGCGCGCTGGCGTAGTCGACTCGCCCGCGAAGAGGCGCATCGCCTCAACGGCGTCGGCTTGAGAGGGGAAACGCTCGTCGAGCTCGTAGTTCTCGAAGCTTGCCGTCGCGAACTGGGGCGGGGGAACGAGGTGACCTACCAGTTCGGCCGCCGTCATGCCGGGCTGACGGTCGACGAGGCGGCTCACCGTGCGCGTGGATTCGCCCGTCATGCTTCACCTTCGTCGTTGTCGCACTCCGTCACGGCAGGGTCGGCGCCCAGCCGGAGTGCGAAGAAGGAAGGGCGGGCGGTGCTGACGAGTTTACCGCCGCGCCAGCCCGATAACCTGAGTCGCGTGACCGACCTCCCCGGCTCCCTCGCTGAGATTCGCGACGACTTCCTCTCCTTCACCGAGAGTGAGCGCTTGCAATTGCTCCTCGAGTTCTCGAACGAATTGCCCGATGTGGGCGAGAAGTATGCCGAGCATCCGGAACTCCTCGAACGTGTGGAAGAGTGCCAATCGCCCGTGTACCTCGCCGTCGACGTCATAGACGGGCTTGTTCGCGTGCACGCGACGGCACCCGCCGAAGCACCCACGACGCGCGGCTTCGCATCGATCCTCGTTCAGGGAGTCAGCGGCCTTTCGCCCGAAGCCGCGCTCGCGATTCCCGACGACTTCCCCATGCAGCTCGGACTCACCTCGATCGTGAGCCCCCTTCGCTTGAACGGAATGGCCGGCATGCTGTGGCGCATCAAGCGTCACGTGACCGCGAAGGCATCGTCATGACGCTGCTCCGTATCCTGCCGACCGAGGGTGGTGCCGTCGACCTCGATGCGCCGGATGCCCGCGCAACCCTCCTCGACTGGTACGCCCTGCACTCCCCCACGCACCTGCGGCTCAACCTGGTGAGCACCCTCGACGGTCGCGCTGCCGGCAGCGACGGCACTTCGGAGTCGCTCACGTCGCGCGCCGACCGCACGATCCTCGGCGTAATTCGCGAACTCAGCGACGTCGTGCTCGTCGGCGCCGAGTCAGTGCGACGGGAAGGCTACCTGCGGCCAAAGCGGGCCGCGCTCGCCGTCGTGACCGCGTCGGGCGACCTGCGTGGCCACCGCCTCGAGGCGCCAGCCGTGCATCACCTCCTCGTACTCACGACCGACCGCGGCGCCCGGCTCGTTGCCGAAACGGCGTCGTCTGCGCAGATTCTCGTGTTGGACGGCGACGAGAAGCTTGACGTTGGGGATGTCGTCAGGGCGCTGCGACGGGCTGGGTTCGAGCGCATCGTCGCCGAAGGGGGGCCGACGCTCGCCGCGCAATTGCTTGACGCGGGCGTCGTCGATGAGATTTGCCTGACCGTCATGCCCCGCATCGGGGGCCCCGCTCTCCCGGTGTTCACGTCGTCACCTCTGGGTATTCGCGAGTTGCACCCGCAGACCCTCATCATCGACGACACGGGTGCCCAGTTCGGTCGCTGGAGCATCGCCGCTCACGGCTAGCCAACTGGCTGGCGCGCGGGGTTGATCACCTCGGCGAGCCATGTGCCGATCGCGCGTTCCCACCGCGGCGCGTCGTAGTTCCAGAGTTTGGTGTGGCGCGCTGTCGCGAAGCGTTCGAACCGCACGAGGTCGCCGCGACGATGAGCGAGGGCAACGCTCCCGCCGCTCGGCACGAACCCGTCGTCGATGCTGTGCAGAATCAGCAGCGGCGCGTGAAGCTCGCGGGCGCGCGCGACCATGTCGAGCTGATCGAAGTCGATGGGCTGGTCGAGGCCCGCCCACCCCGACGCGACGTCGGACGACAGGATGGCCATGGCGGCGTCGCGCACCGGCGCAGGCAAGTGGGTGAGGCCTGCCTGATAGTGCAGCACCCGAACCCAGTCGACCACCGGCGACTCGAGCACAACACCAACGACCACATCAGCCAGAGCCGAGCGAGTGACGCACTGCAGCACGATCGCACCACCCATTGACCAGCCCATGAGCACGACGCGCTGCGCGCCGTGGTCCCGGGCATAGCGGATCGCCGCCTCGACGTCGCGCCACTCTTCTCCACCGAGCGCATAGCGTCGGTCGGAGCTCGGAGGGGCATCCCCATCATTGCGATAGCTGATGAGCAGAGACGTGAAGCCAGCCGCCGCGAAGACACTCACCGCGCGCAAACCTTCGGCGCGCGTGACACCGCGCCCGTGAACCTGGATGACCCAGTCGTCGCTCGAGGTGCCGCCATCGATGATCCACGCGGGGGCGACGCCGAGCGGTGTCACGATGTCGACGTCTCGTGACACGACACCGAGATCGTCCGGAGTCAGGTACCACCAACCAGCCCACCGGGCCTTGGTCGCGTGCCCAAGGTCACCGCGTTGGACAGAGTCCACGCGCCGGGTCACCGATTCGTGTGTTTGCTCGAGAATCTCGCCCATGCGCGCATGGCCGCGGTCACCGTCGAACCACAGCGAATACCGCCCCGGCACGACGGTGTCGTCAGTGCGACTCAGCGTCACTGTGCCAGCCACCAGATCGACCGCGAGTACCTCGATGTCGTAGCGACGTCGCGCCGGTGGGGTGACTACGTTGCGTGCGACGCGCAGCGCAACCATGGCTGTCGCGAGGGTCGCGGAAGCTGCGGCAACCGCCATAAGGGCGATCGTGGTCGTCAACGGGCGAGCCACGGTCACACCACGTCCGGTGGCCGCTCGATGATCAGGGCGGCGAGTCTCACGCGCTGAATCTAGCAACACGGCTTAGTCTGCAACCGTGTCCCCCGCCACGACGACATCGCTGACGCCGCAGGCCGTGTTTGATAGCCTCGTCGCCTCGATCGAACGCGCCGTGTTGCGCGAGGAGCTTCAGGTCTCCACGATCCCCGCACCGACCGGCCTCGCGCCATTCGCACACGCACTCGCCGCTGACGTGAATCCCGCACGGCACGCGGATGATTCCGACCTCGGGACCGGTCGAGTCGTGGTTCTCTATGATCCCGATGCCCCCGAAGGCTGGGGCGGGGTCGTTCGCATCGTGTGCTTCGCGCAGGCGCCTCTCGAGACCGAGATCGGCCTTGATCCCTTCGTCACCGATGTCGCGTGGTCGTGGCTCGTCGACGCCCTCGCCACGCGCGGCGCGCGCTACACGGCAGCAAGCGGAACCGCCACGAAAGTGCTCTCGACGGGATACGGAGACCTCGCGGCACATGGCAGCGGCGCCCAGATCGAGCTTCGCGCCTCATGGACTCCTCTCGACCTCAACGTCGCGCCGCACATCGAGGGCTGGGCCGAGTTGCTGTGCATGGTCGCGGGCTACCCGCCCGCCGCCGAAGGTGTCGCCGTCCTCCCGCCGCGTCGGAGCCCTCGTGCCTGACGCGGGAGCTGATCCGGCCGAACCAGAGGCCTATCTTCCCGTCGCGGTGCCCGCGCAGGTGCCCGTCATCATTGAGTCGCGAGAGGACTACCTCGCCGCGGTCGAGCTCATCACGAACGGAACAGGGCCTGTTGCGGTCGATGCCGAACGCGCCAGCGGCTTTCGATACTCGCAACGGGCTTATCTCATCCAGGTCTACCGTCGCGGAGCCGGCACGTTCCTGTTCGACCCACCCGCCATCGGGAGCTTCGCCGAGCTGCAGAACGCGATCGGCGACCTCGAGTGGGTGTTGCACGCCGCCAGCCAAGATCTCGCGTGCCTGCGCGAGTTGTCTCTCGAGCCCGGATCGCTCTTTGACACCGAGCTCGGTGCCCGCCTGGCCGGAATGCCGCGGGTCGGGCTCGGGGCCGTCGTCGAAGACACCCTTGGGCTGCACCTCGCGAAAGAGCACTCGGCGGCCGACTGGTCAACGCGCCCGCTGCCGTCGTCGTGGCTCGTCTACGCGGCCCTCGACGTCGAACTCTTGGTCGATGTGCGCGATGTCATTGCGACGAGGCTCGAGAGGGCCGGAAAACTCGACCTCGCCGCCCAAGAATTCGCGGCGGTACTTGGACGGTCGGCCCCCGAACCGCGCACCGAGCCCTGGCGCCGGCTCTCGGGGCTTCACACGGTGCGTGGGCAAAGGGCGCTCGCGGTCGCACGCGAACTGTGGCACGCCCGCGACGAGCACGCGCGGGAGGTCGACACCTCGCCGGGAAGACTGCTTCCCGACGCATCGATCGTGATCGCTGCACGCACCACACTGGCGTCCAAACGCGACCTCGCAGACCTCAAGACCTTCAGTGGTCGGGCGAGCCGCTCGCAACTCGATCGCTGGTGGGCGGCGATCGAGCGGGGGCTGGCGACGGATGACCTTCCAGCGTTTCGCAGTGGTGAGGAGAGCATCCCGCCCCCGCGCTCCTGGCCTGACCGAAACCCGGAAGCTGACCGACGGTTGCGCGCGCTCAAGCCCCGCCTGCAGGCGATCGCGGACGAACTGACGTTGCCCCTCGAGAACCTCCTCACGCCGGACCATGTTCGACGGATCGCGTGGTCTCCCCCGCCGGCGTTCGACGACGCAAGCATTCGCCAAGCACTCACAGAGCTCGGCGCGCGGCCCTGGCAGATTGACGCAACTGCACAGGTAATCAGCGAAGCGTTTGTCGAGGCCCTCCAGGTCGGCGAGGAGCCTTCGGAGGCCGTTTCGTAGGAACACGCAGGCCCACTGTGGTGGATGTGCGCACATGCCTAGGCTGAATCCCAGTCCAACAACCTCTGGGAGGCACCATCGTGGCTGAACGAGCCGACGTCGTATTCGTAGACGGGGTTCGCACCCCCTTCGGCCGGGCGGGTGAGAAGGGCATGTACTGGAACACGCGCGCGGACGATCTGATCGTCAAGGCCATGATTGGCCTCCTCGAGCGCAACCCGTCACTGCCCAAAGAGCGGGTCGATGACGTCGCCATTGCCGCAACGACCCAGCAGGGCGACCAGGGCCTTACCCTCGGCCGCACGGCCGCGATTCTTGCCGGTCTGCCCTTGAGCGTGCCCGGCTACGCGATCGACCGCATGTGCGCGGGCGCCATGACCTCGGTGACCACGACCGCCGGCGGCATCGCCTTTGGCGCCTACGACGTGGCCATTGCGGGCGGCGTTGAGCACATGGGCCGCCACCCGATGGGTTTTGGCGCTGACCCCAACCCTCGCTTCCTCGCGGAGAAGCTCGTGAGCGGTGACGCCCTCAACATGGGGCTCACGGCAGAGCGCCTGCACGACCGGTTCCCGGCCCTGACGAAAGAGCGCGCTGACCGGTTCGGTATGCGCAGCCAGCAGAAGGTTGCTGCCGCCTACGCCGCGGGCAAGATCCAGCCCGACCTCGTCCCCGTCGCCCTGCGCAGCGAAGCGGGCTTCGGACTCGCAACCGTCGACGAGGGCCTTCGGCCGGAAACCACGATGGAAGGGCTTGCGGGTCTCAAGACCCCGTTCCGCCCCCACGGCCGCGTCACCGCCGGCAACGCATCGCCGCTGACCGACGGGGCCACCGTGAGCCTGCTCGCGAGCGCCGACGCCGCGAAAGAACTCGGTCTCACCACCAAGATGCGCCTCGTGAGCTTCGCCTACGCGGGCGTGGCACCGGAGGTCATGGGCATTGGCCCGATTCCCTCGACGGAGAAAGCCCTCAAGAAGGCGGGCCTCACGATCGACGACATCGGCGCGTTCGAGCTCAACGAAGCATTCGCGGTTCAAGTGCTCAGCTTGCTCGACCACTTCGGTATCGACGACGACGACCCACGCGTCAACCCGTGGGGCGGCGCGATCGCGCTGGGCCACCCGCTTGCCAGCTCGGGCGTGCGCCTCATGATCCAGCTCGCCCGCCAGTTCGAAGAGCGCCCCGACGTGCGTTACGGCCTCACCGCCATGTGCGTGGGCCTCGGCCAAGGCGGCAGCGTCATTTGGGAGAACCCGCACTACACCGGAAAGAAGGCGTGACCGTGGCAACCACGAGCGCAATTGCGCAGTACTCCCCCGACCAGTTCGCCGAGTTGCGCGCGCTGAGTGATGACGAAGTCGTCACGCACAGCTACGTGCGCGACGTGCCACTGCCCAGTGGCGGGATGCTCGCTCTCGTCACTCTCGACAACGGGCGCGACCACACGAGGCCGAGCACTCTCGGCCCCGAGGGCCTCATGGAACTCGCTGGCGTGCTCGACGCGCAGAAGGAGCGCGCGGCGGCCGGCGAGATTCGCGCACTCGCGATCACCGGCAAGCCGTTCATTCTGGCTGCGGGTGCCGACCTCTCGAAGGTAGGAGACATTCCGAGCTACGAAGCCGGCCTGCAAATGGCACAGCTCGGCCACTACGCGCTCGGCAAGCTCGGCGAGTTGGGCGTGCCCTCGTTCTGCTTCATCAACGGTCTCGCTCTCGGCGGTGGCGTTGAGGTGGCCCTCAACTGTGACTACCGCACGCTCGACGCGAGCGCGGCAGCTCTCGCGCTGCCCGAGGTCTTTCTCGGCATCATCCCCGGCTGGGGTGGCGCGTGGTTGCTGCCGAACCTCATCGGCATCGAGAACGCGCTCAAGGTCGTCGTCGAGAACCCCCTCAAGAACAACCGCATGCTCAAGGCCGACGAGGCGTTCGAGCTCGGCATGGCTGACGTTCTGCTTGCCCCGGCCAACTTCCTCGAAGACTCGATCCGGTGGGCCGATGGAGTGATCTCTGGAGCCACGAAGGTCAAGCGTGCGAACGAGCCCGGCAAGATCGAGCGTGCCGTCAAGTGGGACGTCGCCATCGGCATCGCCCGCAAGACGCTCGAAAAGCGGCTCGGCACGGTCGCGAAGTCGCCCTATGCCGCGCTTGAGCTGCTTGCCGCCGCCAAGAACACCACGAAGGCGCAGGGGTTCGCGGCCGAAGACAAGGCCCTGGCCGACCTGGTGGCGGGCGACCAGTTCCGAGCATCCATCTACGCCTTCAATCTCGTTCAGAAGCGGGCCAAGAAGCCGGCCGGGGCTCCCGACAAGGCACTCGCGAAGAAGGTGACGAAAGTCGGCGTGCTCGGCGCGGGCCTCATGGCGAGCCAGTTCGCGCTGTTGTTCTTGCGCCGCCTGCAGGTTCCCGTGGTCATCACCGACCTTGACCAAACGCGCGTCGACAAGGGCCTCGATTACATCCGCGGCGAGATCGACACCCTCCTGACGAAGGGTCGAATCGACGCAGACGAGGCCAACCGGCTGAACGCGCTGCTCACGGGCACCACCGACAAGGCTGACTTCGCCGACTGCGACTGGGTCATCGAGGCCGTGTTCGAAGAGTTGTCGATCAAGCAAGAAGTCTTCGCCGAGGTCGAGAAGTACATTTCGCCCGAGGCGGTGCTGGCGACCAACACCTCGTCGCTGTCGGTCGAGCAGATCGGCGCGAAGCTGACACACCCCGAGCGGGTCGTCGGCTTCCACTTCTTCAACCCCGTCGCGGTCATGCCGCTCATCGAAGTCGTGAAGACGCCCGCGACCGACGAGACCACGCTCGCAACGGCGATGGCCACGGCAGCGGCGCTGCGCAAGAACGCGGTCATCACGGCCGATACGCCCGGCTTTGTGGTGAACCGCATTCTCGCCAAGGTGCTGGGTGAAGCCATGCACGCTGTCGAGCTCGGCACGCCCTTCGAGACCGTCGTCGAGGCACAGCGCCACTTCGGCCTGCCGATGGACCCATTCGTCTTGCTCGACCTCGTTGGCCTCAAGGTGGGCGCTCACGTGCTCGACACCCACCACTCAGCGTTCCCTGACCGCTTCTTCGAGTCGCCCGCGTTGCACGAGCTCGCCGAGGCGGGCGTGCTGCTTGAGAAGGACGCGAAGGGGCAGTCGAGGGGAATCGACAAGAAGGCCATCGAGATCGTCGCGAAGCATCGGCCCGCCGACGCCCGCCCGTGGACCGTCGAGGAATTGACCCAGCGGCTCGAAGACGGCCTCGCGGATGAGATTCACCGGATGCTCGATGACACGGTCGTCGAAGCCGCCGACGATATCGACCTCTGCATGATCCTCGGCGCCGGATGGCCGTTCCAGATGGGCGGCATCACTCCGTTCCTCGACCGGCAGGGTGCCTCAGAGCGCGTCTTTGGCAGTACCTTCCACAACCCCCGCATTCGCGGGATCGGCTAAACGCATCACCTGACACAACGACAATGCCCCCCGACGCTGAGGTCGGGGGGCATTGTCCTGAGTGCTATCGCGTGCGCTCGTCGTGGTCGATCGAGGCGCCCTGCTCGTCGGGCAGCGGCCGCGCAACCGGAACCTTCGTGCCGAGCACTTGCGCGACGAGGTCGCGCGCGATGGCCTGTGAGGTGAGCCCGACACGCTCGAGAATCTCGTCGCGCGATGCGTGCTCAAGAAACTCGTCCGGGAGCCCCAACTCGTCAACGGCCGTGTCAACGCCGGCCGCACGGAGGTCTTGGCGAATGCGGGTTCCGATGCCTCCGACGCGCACGCCGTCTTCGATCGACACGAGAATGCGGTGGTCACGAGCCAGCTCAATGACGCTCTCGGGCACGGGCACCACCCAGCGCGGGTCGACAACCGTCGCTCCGATTCCCTGATCAGCAAGGCGTTCGGCAACTTCGAGACCGATCTTCGCCATTGGCCCAACGGTCACGATGAGCACGTCTTTGTGCGGCGCCTCGCGCAGCACGTCGACACCATCGGCCGTGCGTCGCACCGCGTCGAACTCGGTGCCGACCGAACCCTTCGAGAAGCGCACAACCGTGGGCGCGTCATCCACGGCGACCGCTTCGGCGAGTTCTTCGCGCAGTCGCGTCGCGTCGCGCGGAGCTGCCAAACGGATGTTCGGCACAACCTGCAGAATCGACAAGTCCCACATTCCGTGGTGGCTCGCGCCATCCGGCCCCGTGACGCCCGCACGGTCGAGCACGAACGTGACGCCCGCCTTGTGGAGCGCGACGTCCATGAGCACCTGGTCAAAAGCGCGGTTGATGAACGTGGCATAGACGGCGACGACCGGGTGCATTCCGCCATAGGCCAAGCCAGCGGCGGAGGCGACAGCGTGCTGCTCAGCGATGCCGACATCGATGATGCGGTCGGGGTGCTTCTCCGCGAGCTTGTGCAAGCCCGTCGGTCGAAGCATCGCGGCGGTCATGCCCACAATGCGACGGTCTTTATCGGCCAACCGCACAATCTCGTCGGCAAAGACCGAGGTCCACGACGGTCGGCTGGCGGCTTCGATCGACTCGCCCGTTTCGGGGTCGATCTGGCCGACGGCGTGAAACTGGTCGGCGACGTCGGCAAGCGCGGGCTCGTAGCCTTTGCCCTTTTGGGTAATGGCGTGCACGATCACCGGGGCGCTGTATTCCTTCGCCTGCCGCAGCGCGCGCTCGACGTCTTTCAGATCGTGGCCATCGATCGGGCCGATGTACTTGATGTCGAGGTTGCTGTAGAGCGCTTCGTTGTTGCTGAACCGCGAGAGGAAGCCGTGCAGGCCTCCGCGCACTCCGCGGTAAACCGCGCGACCCGGGGCACCCAAGTAGCCGAACGCACGCTCGGTGCCGCGACGGAACCGGTAGTACGACCGTCGCGTGCGCACGGTCGACAAGAAGCGCGCCATGCCACCAATCGTCGGAGCGTATGAGCGGCCATTGTCGTTCACCACGATGACGAGATTGCGACTGTTGTCATCGCTGATGTTGTTAAGGGCCTCCCACGTCATGCCGCCGGTCAGAGCACCATCGCCCACGACCGCGATGACGTGACGGTCATCCTGCCCTGTCATCTCGAAGGCTCGTGAGATGCCGTCGGCCCAGCTGAGCGAGCTCGAGGCGTGCGAACTCTCGACGATGTCGTGCTCGCTCTCGGAACGCTGCGGGTAGCCAGCAAGGCCGCCCTTTTGGCGAAGGAGCGAGAAGTCTTGGCGACCGGTCAGCAGCTTGTGCACGTACGACTGGTGCCCGGTGTCCCACACGATGGCGTCGCGCGGAGAATCGAAGACGCGGTGAATGCCGATCGTGAGCTCGACAACGCCGAGGTTCGGGCCCAAGTGACCGCCGGTCTTCGATACCTCGGTGACGAGGAAACGGCGAACCTCTTCCGCCAGTTCGACGAGCTGTTCCTCGCTCAGCCGATCAAGGTCGCGAGGGTTTCGAATGGAGTCGAGCAGTGCCATCTCTCCACTCTACGGGAGGCTCCCCGAGCAGTGGCCTGTCTCGCGACGTGACTTGCTGAGCGTTCGCTGACCGTTGTCCGAGCGACTAAACGAGGCTACGCAGCACGAACTGAAGAATGCCACCGTTGCGGTAGTAGTCAGCTTCACCGGGGGTGTCGATGCGCACCACCGCGTCGAACTCGATCGGCGCCTTGCCGGCCGGCGAGTGCTCGCTCGGCGACGCAACGACCCTCACCGTGCGCGGCGTGACGCCCTCGTTGAGCGCCGTGATGCCGCTGATCGAAACGACCTCGGTGCCATCGAGCCCCAGGCTCGTAGCGCTCTCACCCTGGGGGAACTCAAGGGGAATCACGCCCATGCCAATGAGGTTCGAGCGGTGGATTCGCTCGTAGCTTTCGGCAATAACGGCCGTGACGCCGAGCAGGCTCGTACCCTTGGCGGCCCAGTCTCGACTGGAGCCCGAACCGTATTCCTTGCCGGCAAAGATGACGAGGGGAACGCCCGCGGCTTGGTAGCGCTCGCTCGCGTCGTAGATGAACGCCTGCGGGGCATCCGGCTGCGTGAAGTCGCGTGTGAAGCCGCCCTCGACGCCTGCTCCGTCATTCGCGTCGGCGAGAAGCTGATTCCGGAGACGGATGTTCGCGAAGGTTCCACGGATCATCACCTCGTGGTTGCCGCGCCGCGAGCCGTACGAGTTGAAGTCTTTGCGGTCAACCCCGTGCGCGGTGAGGTACTGACCGGCAGGAGAGTCAGCCTTGATCGAGCCAGCCGGGCTGATGTGGTCGGTCGTGACCGAGTCACCAAGCTTCGCGAGAACGCGAGCGCCGACGATATCGCTCACGGGCGTGGTCTCGATGGTCATGCCATCGAAGTACGGGGGCTTCCGCACGTAGGTCGATCGGGCATCCCACTCGAAGGTCGCTCCGTCGGGGGTCGGCAGTGAGCGCCAGCGCTCGTCGCCCTCGAACACCGAGGCGTACTGGTGGTCGAACATGCCGGTGTCGATTGACGAGTCGATCGTTGCCTGCACTTCAGCCGCGTCAGGCCAGATGTCGCGCAGGAAGACGTCGTTGCCGTCGCGGTCGGTGCCGAGAGCATCCGTCTCGAAATCGAAGTTCATCGAGCCGGCCAAGGCGTAGGCGATGACGAGCGGGGGGCTCGCGAGGTAGTTCATCTTGACGTCGGGGTTGATGCGGCCCTCGAAGTTGCGGTTGCCCGAGAGCACGGCCGTCACCGCGAGGTCGTGCTCGTTGATCGCGGCCGAGATCTCGTCAGCGAGCGGCCCCGAGTTTCCGATGCACGTCGTGCAGCCGTAGCCGACGGTGTAGAAGCCCAAGGCCTCGAGGTCGTCGGTGAGACCGGCCTTCTCGTAGTAGTCGGTGACGACTTTCGAGCCCGGTGCGAGCGTGGTCTTGACCCACGGCTTCGCCTTGAGGCCCTTCTGCGCCGCATTGCGCGCCAGCAGCCCTGCCGCGAGCATGACCGAAGGGTTCGAGGTGTTCGTGCACGAGGTGATCGCGGCGATCGTCACGGCGCCGTTGTCGAGCACGAACTGGTCGCTGCCCACCGTGACATCAACGGGCGTGGATGCCGTGGCCGTGTAGGCGGGCAGGGCCGCTTCGAACGCCGACTTCGCGACCGAGAGCTCAATGCGGTCTTGCGGGCGCTTGGGGCCGGCGATCGAGGGCACTACAGTCGACAGGTCAAGCTCGAGGTACTCGCTGAATCGCGGTTCGACGGCCGGGTCGTGCCAGAGGGCCTGCAACTTGCTGTAGGCCTCGACGAGTGCGACCTGCTCTTCGCTGCGGCCCGTGAGGCGCAGGTAGTCGAGGGTGACATCGTCGATCGGGAACATCGCAGCAGTCGAGCCGAACTCGGGGCTCATGTTGCCGATCGTCGCGCGGTTGGCGAGCGGCACTGCTGCCACGCCTGCTCCGTAGAATTCGACGAACTTGCCGACGACGCCGTGCTTGCGGAGCATTTCGGTGATCGTGAGCACGACGTCGGTTGCCGTCACACCCGTGGGGATCGAGCCGCTGAGCTTGAAGCCCACAACCTTCGGGATCAGCATCGAGACGGGCTGACCGAGCATCGCGGCCTCAGCCTCGATTCCGCCCACGCCCCAACCGAGCACGCCAAGGCCGTTGACCATCGTCGTGTGCGAGTCAGTGCCGACGCAGGTATCGGGGTATGCGCGCAGCACTCCGCCGACCTCGCGCGTGTAGGTGACCTTCGCGAGGTGCTCGATGTTGACCTGGTGCACGATGCCGGTCCCGGGCGGAACGACCTTGAAGTCGTCGAACGCCGTCTGGCCCCAGCGCAAGAACTGGTAGCGCTCGCCGTTGCGCTCGTACTCGATCTCGACGTTGCGCTCAAGGGCGTCGGCCGTGCCGAAGAGATCGGCGATGACCGAGTGGTCGATGACGAGCTCGGCCGGCGCGAGCGGGTTGATCTTGTTCGGGTCGCCCCCGAGCTCGGCGACCGCTTCGCGCATCGTTGCCAAGTCGACGATGCACGGCACACCGGTGAAGTCCTGCATGACCACGCGCGCGGGCGTGAACTGGATCTCGGTGTCAGGCTCAGCGGCGGGATCCCACGAGCCGAGCGCGCGAATCTGGTCAGCGGTGACGTTCGCGCCGTCTTCCGTGCGCAAGAGGTTCTCGAGCAGCACCTTGAGGCTGAACGGCAGTGTCTCGTGGCCGGGCACCGCATCGATGCGGAAGACCTGGAAGTCGGTGCCCCCCACGTTCAGGGTGTCGATCGACTCGAAACTGTTGATTGCAGACACGGGAGGCTCCTCTTCGCAACGGACCTGCGGCACTGTCGCACCGCATCCGATGCTCAGACTACCGGGCGAAAACTATCTTGATGTCGAGATAAATGATGCTAGCACTCACGGCTCTTTCCGGGCGTAGACCGCCCGGATCATGAGCCAGGTCACCCAGAGAACCGCGGCGTACAGCGGTAGACCCATAACGAGCTTGGTCGCGGCAAGAGCTGCAGCCTGCTCCGTCAGATACAGCGGCACCTGCACACCCAACCGCAGCGTGAACAGGGCGACCCACAGCCAGGTCGTGACGGTGAGGACCGTGCGCTTGGCAGGGTCTGATCGCCACTCGTGGTCGCCCGTCAACAGGGCCGTGATGACGCCAATGAGCGGTCGCCGAACGGCAAGGCTCACGAGGAGTGCCACGAGCCAGACGGCGTTGATAATGAACCCGAGAACGAAGTTCTCTTCGGCGCGCCCCGACCACAGAGCGAGACCCGCCGAGAGCGCGATGCCGATGAGGCCGATGACCGCGGGCATGATGGGCGAGCGCATGACAGCGCGCACAATCACGAAGAGCACCGCGATACCCAGGGGAATCAGCACCGACGGAGCGACTTCACCCGTGATCGTGAAGACGACGAGGAACAAGAAGCCGGGAAGCAATGACTCGACCAGGCCGCGGACACCGCCGACGGCGGCCCACAAGGCGTGTGCGGTCGGTCTCTCCCCCGGAGCCACGCGAGCGAAGCCCGACCGTGCAGCGGCCGCCGCGAACGCCGCCCGAACATCGGGCTCAGCCTTCTCGCGTTCCTGGTCGTTCTCCGGCTCGCGATCGTCGTGCGGCGTACTCATGCTCCCGGTGCCGCCTGAACTGCGCCAGCCGGAACGTGCAAGGGAATGAGGTCGCGCGGAGGCATCGGAGTCGTGCCGCGCACGACGACGATGCTGCGGAAAACTTCGTCAATCGCAGCCGCAGCGTCGGGCTCGAGCGCGCCCGCTCCCGCAACGACGCCACGCAAGAACCAGCGGGGGCCGTCGACACCGATGAATCGCGCTACCCGCACGGCGCCGGCTTCGCCCCCGGAGACGGGAATGCGCGCAACCAGTTCGGGCCCGAAAACGCCAGCGCGGTCGTGGATCTCGCCACCCTGGGTGCGAATCTGGTCGACGATCTGGGCTCGGATCTCGTGCCACAACCCGCTCGTGCGAGGAGCCGCGAACGGCTGCACTTGAAGCGTTGAGCCCGCGAAGTCGATGCCGACCGCAACGACCCGCTTTGAGCCCTCTTCGATTTCAAGCCTCAGCTGGAGTCCGTCACGGGGAACAAGCTTGATGCCGCCGAGGTCGACGTAGGGCCGCACGGCGTTCGCTTCGCTCTCATCGAGAGGGCCGTTCTCGGCACGATCGGCGGGCGCAGACTTGTCGTCACTCAGCATCGCCTCGTCGGAATTCGGATCGGTCACGATGATTCTCCTTCACTCGGCGTATCACGGTACCCCGTCGAGCCGAACCCTTGATCTCCACGATGCGTGCCCGGCAACTCATCCACCGGAACGAATCGTGCGCGAACAACGGGCCAGACGATCAGTTGCGCAATACGGTCGCCGGGGGCGATCTCGAACGACTCGGTCGCATCGGTGTTGAGCAGGGTCACGCGAATGTCCCCGCGATAGCCGGCGTCGACGGTTCCTGGCGAGTTGACGATCGTGATTCCGTGGCGCGCCGCGAGCCCGCTTCGGGGAACAACGAAGGCGGCGAATCCATCAGGAAGAGCGATTGCGGTTCCGGTTCCGACGGTGGCCCGTTCGCCCGGGCCGAGCACGATCGACTCGACCGAGACGAGGTCGGCGCCCGCATCACCGGGGTGTGCGTAGCGGGGCGTCGTCGTCCCCGTCATCAAGACTTCGACGTTGTGCGGCACGCGTCGAGGCTAGTGCATGGTCGAATGGACGTCATGAACACCTATCGCGAACGAGTGTGGCCCTCACCGTGGATCGTCGTCATTGCCACGCTGCCGATCCCAGCGAGCCTTCTGACCTTCGCCGCGATCAACCTCACTGTGGGCGCGATCACCGGCGTGCTGCTGTTTTCGGGCATCGTCATTGTGGCCGCGGCAACTGCTCCCACGATCGAGGTGTCCGATGGGATGCTCCGCGCGGGTTCGGCTCGCGTGCCACTGTCGTTCGTGGGAGCTGTCACGGCCGCGCGGGGTGCAGAAGCGCGGCACGAACGAGGCCCCGGGCTGGATGCCCGGGCACACCTCGTGCTCCGGCCCGACGTTGACCCTGTCGCCCGGATCGAACTCACCGACCCCGACGACCCAACGCCCTACTGGGTGGTGTCGACGCGACGGCCCGACGACCTCGCCGCCGCGATCGCCGCCGCTCAGCGCTAGGTGTAGTGCCCAGGCAGGTTGTTCAATCTGCTGATCGGTGGGACCTTGCCGATGGCCGTGTGTAGCCGATGGTGATTGTAGTGATGCAACCACGCAGGCAAGGCGGCTCGGCGGGCTGACTCGGAGTTGTAGTGCTTCGTGAAT
>CALRMP020000022.1:0-41187 GCA_943369205.1 Gulosibacter massiliensis
TTCACGAAGCACTACAACTCCGAGTCAGCCCGCCGAGCCGCCTTGCCTGCGTGGTTGCATCACTACAATCACCATCGGCTACACACGGCCATCGGCAAGGTCCCACCGATCAGCAGATTGAACAACCTGCCTGGGCACTACAGCTAGCGCAGCACCTCGCCGAGAATGCGCGTCAGTTCGACGCGCATCTCCTCGCTGGTAATGGTGCGTTCGCCGTCGCCCGACTGCACGCCGTAGTCGCCGAATGACGCGTGGTTCGCGCCGTCGATCACGACGAACTGGGCGTCAGCGGGCAACAGCGGCGCGGCCTCCTCGATCGTGGCGAGGTCGCTCAGCAGGTCGTTCTCGCCCGCGATGCTGAGCACCGTCAGCCCCGAGTCACTCACGTCGTTGGCGCAGTAGCTACCGAAGAGGACGAGACCCTCGAGCTCAGCATCCGGAGTCATCAAACACGCCCGCACGCCACCCAGCGAGTGTCCGCCGACGAACCACCGGTCGATCTCGGGTGCGGCCGTCGTGAAGTCGTCGACCCCGCGGAAATCGAAGAAGGCCAGGTTGAGGGTGGGCTTGGTGATGAGCACCGTCACGCCGTGCTCTTCGACGACTCCGCTCAGTTGGAACATGTAGGCGTAGGGGTCGACGCGCGCACCCGGAACGAAGATGAGGCCCACCGCGTTCTCAGGCGCATCGACGTTGTCAGCCGAGGGCTGCATGAGGATTCCCTCGTCGACGCTCGTCACCGTGATGTCGCCATTGCGGAAGACCTCGAGGGTTGCCGCGCGGTCAGCGCGATAGGGCGTGTTGGCCCAGATGAGGAAGAAGAAGATCACGACGAGCAGCGCTGCCAGTGCACCGATTCCGATCGCGCGCACGCGCCGTCGAACGGGGCCAGCCGGGCGGTGGCGGGCGGGGGATGAGTCGGAAGAGGTCATGCGCCATTATCTCGGCGATACCTGGCACAATGAGATCACCATGAACATTTTCGCCGTGATCGTGTCTCTCGCCCTCTTCATCGCGTCATTCGTTCTCTTCGCCTACGCGTTCGCCGTGCCCGAAGAGTTCGCAGCGCTGACGTTCTTCATCGGCATCATGTCGGCGACGCTCTCGCTCGCGATTCCGTTCAACATCATGGGCCACCGCGAACGCTGATTCGCGCTCGCGGCTGCGCCGCTAGGCCGTCTTGAGAACGTTGGCCGTGAAGGCCGTCACGCGCTGCTGAAGCCCGGCGCTGCGCCGGGCGATGAGCTCGTCGCGGTGCAACATGAGCTCGCTCGTTGCGGGCACGATGCGAATGATGATCGAGCACGCCAAGTCGGTGCAGATGTACGTGCCGATGGAGTTGCCGTCGCGGCCGGCCTCGCCTCCGCGCGGGGCGCTGAACATCACGACTTGCGTCGACGGTTGCGGCGTGTGACACAGCGAGCACATGGCGCCGATGCCCGGGCGCAGTGGCGAACCCGCGGCGCGCACCATGATGCCGACGGGCCGATCATCGACCCAGTGCACGATGTAGCCGCGCGGCGAACCGGAGGGATCGCGCCAGCCCAAGAACTCGCGGTCGGCCCACACGGTTTCGTGTAAGCCAGGCAAGGTGATCCGCTCGATCTCGGCGTCACTCGCGTTCACGAACGAGGCAAGAATCTGCTCGGCGGTTAGCTCTTTCATCGCCCTTCAGCGTACGTCACCGTGCCTGCACGCTGATCGATACAGTGGTTGTTATGCCGCTTCCTCGCGCGCTGCGCCCTTTCTCTACGCCGCAATACCGGCTGCTCGCCCTTGCCCTGACGCTCTCTTTGTTCGGCACCGGCGTGTGGCTCGTCGCTGTTGTCTGGCAGGTCATCGAACTCGATGGCTCGCCGATTGACCTGTCGATCGTGGCGACCGGTGGTGCCATCGGGCTCGTGTTCGCGGTGCTCGTCGGGGGAGTCGCGGCCGATCGCATTCCGCAGAAGCGCATTCTCGCGACCGTCGAAGCACTCAAGGCCCTCACGATGGCGATCGTCGCAACGCTCGCTCTCACCGACACGCTCGAGGTCTGGCACCTCGCCCTCGTGTCGCTCGTGCTCGGTATGGCTGACGGGTTCTTCTACCCGGCGTACTCGGCCTGGCTCCCCTCGCTGTTGCCGGCCGAGGAATTGCTTGCTGCAAACGGCATCGAAGGGGTCTTGCGGCCGGCCGTCATGCAAGCGGCTGGCCCTGCGGTAGCCGGTGTCGTGATCGCCGCGCTGTCGCCCGGGTTCGGTTTCGCGATCGTCGCTGTGACGCAAGGCATTGCGGCCGTGGCCCTTGCCGTCATGACCACAACACCCGTGCGTGGCGAGGCCGCCACTGAACCGCAGAATCCGATCATGGCGGTGTGGAGAGACGTGCGCGATGGCGTGCGCTACATGCTCGTCACGCGCTGGCTTCTCGCGACCCTGCTGTTCTCGACGGTGCTCGTGCTCGTCATCATGGGGCCGATCGAGGTGTTGCTGCCGTTCGCGGTGCGCGATCAGACCGGGGGTGGCGCCGGGGCATTCGCGCTCGCTCTTGCCGCTTTTGGAGTCGGAGGCGCTGCGGGGTCGCTCACCGTCGCATCGTTGCGTTTGCCGCGTCGGTACCTGACGATCATGATTGCAGCGTGGGGCGTCGGATGCCTGCCGCTCGCGATCATCGGAATCACCGACCAGCTCTGGCTCATGGTCGTCGCCCTGTTCATCTGCGGTTTCATCTTCTCCGGGGCAACGGTCATTTGGGGAACCCTGCTGCAACGACGGGTTCCGCCCGCGATGCTCGGGCGCGTATCGAGCCTCGACTTCTTCGTGGCGCTGGCCCTCATGCCGGTGTCGATGGCACTCGCGGGGCCGCTCGGCGAAGCGGTGGGCATCCCGATCATGTTCCTCATCGCCGGAATCGCGCCGCTCGTGCTCGCCGTGCTCACCCTCCTGATCGCCCGGTTGGGCCCCGACGAACTCGCGAACCCTCTTGACCCGACCCCGCCACGGGAGTCGACCGACACCGCACCGATCATCACGGGCCCGGCGGCCGCGGCCGGTTTGCAGCACCCCGCCGACGAAGAGCACGACTCGACCCCTCTGTAGCCAACGCGCCATCCGCCGTCTGCTCACCGTTCACGCCATACAGGCGATGGTCGGCTGGCGTGCGGGCGATGCACTGCTGGCACACGGGCGCACCGCGGGTGAGGGGGGCCAGAGTGGGGCATGCCCGCAGATCGCAGCGGGCCGATGCGCACAACGCGTCGTCACGCACGTCAAGAGAAGAGACCCCTATGGCTACCATCGTCGAAACCGCCGTCAGCGCCGGTTCGTTCACCACCCTCGTCGTCGCCGTCGGCGCTGCCGGCCTCGTCGACACGCTCAACGGTGAGGGCCCCTTCACGGTCTTCGCCCCGACCGACGACGCGTTCGCGGCTCTGCCCGAGGGCACCGTCGAGGGCCTGCTCGCCGACATCCCGGCGCTCACGTCGATCCTCACCTTCCACGTCGTGCCGGGTGCTGTGCACGCTGCCGACCTGACCGACGGCTTGAAGGCCGCCACGGTCAACGGCGCCGAGCTCACGTTCGACCTCACCGACGGCGTGAAGGTCAACGGCGCGACCGTTGTCACGGCCGACATCGTGTGCGACAACGGCGTCATTCACGTCATCGACGCGGTGCTCCTGCCGTAATCGCAACGGAACTGTCGGGGCGGTCCTTTCGGGGGCCGCCCCTTCTGCGTCGAGGGTTGCGGCGTGCGACACAGCGAGCACATGGCGCCGATGCCCGGGCGCAGTGGCGAGCCCGCGGCGCGCACCATGATGCCGACGAGCCGATCATCGACCCAGTGCACGATGTAGCCGCGCGGTGAACCGGAGGGGTCGCGCCAGCCTAAGGACTCGCGGTCGGCCCACACGGTTTCGTGCAAGTCAGGCACAGTGATCCGCTCGATCTCGGCGTCACTCGCGTTCACGAACGAGGCAAGAATCTGCTCGGCGGTTAGCTCTCTCGTCGTTCATGAGGGTACGACACGGCGCCGAATGCGTGATCGATAAGATCGAGGCTATGCCGAAGATGCCTCGACGACTACCTCGGGCGATCCGGCCTCTTGCCGAACCTCAGTTTCGCCTTCTCGCCGGTGCACTCGTGCTCTCGCTGCTCGGAACAGGTATCTGGGCCGTGGCCGTTGTGTGGCAGGTGATTGCCCTCGAGGGCACGCCCGTCGACCTGTCGATCGTCGCCGCGGCCGGCAGCATCGGGCTGGTGATCGCGGTGTTGTTTGGTGGTGTTCTCGCTGACCGGGTTCCGCAGAAGCGGATTCTCATCACGGTCGAACTCGTGAAGGCCCTCTCGATGACCGCGATCGCGACTCTCGCGCTGACCGACACCATTGAGGTGTGGCATCTCGCCGCGGTCTCGGTCGTGCTCGGAGCCACTGACGGGTTCTTCTACCCGGCGTACTCAGCGTGGCTTCCGTCGCTGCTGCGCGCCGATGACCTCGCCGCCGCTAACGGTATTGAAGGGGTCTTGCGCCCTGCCCTCATGCAGGCGGCGGGCCCCGCGTTGGCCAGCGCGGCAATTGCCATCCTGTCGCCGGGCCTTGCCTTCGCGATTGTGGCGTTCACGAAGGTTCTTGGCGCGGTCATCCTCCTGACCATGCGCACGACTCCCGTGCGGCGCGATGCCGCGACCATGAACTCCCACCCGGTCGTCGCGGTCTGGGTCGACGTGCGTGACGGCGTTCGCTACATGCTGCGAACGCGGTGGTTGCTGGCCACGCTGCTGTACTCGTCGTTGCTCATCTTGACCATCATGGGACCGATCGCGGTTCTCTTGCCCTTTGCCGTGCGCGAGCAAACCGGGGGAGGGGCCGGAGCCTTCGCGCTCGCCCTCGCAGCATTCGGGGTCGGCGGCGCGCTGGGTTCGATCGCGGTCGCCTCGGTGCGATTGCCGCGTCGCTACCTCACCCTCATGATCGCCGGGTGGGGTGTCGGTTGTGCCCCGCTCGCCATCGTCGGCCTCACCGACCAGCTTTGGCTCATGATCGTGGCTCTGTTTATCTGCGGCGCTCTCTTCTCGGGAGCCAGCGTGATTTGGGGAACCTTGCTGCAGCGCCGCGTGCCGCCCGAGATGCTCGGCCGTGTGTCAAGCCTCGACTTCTTCGTCTCACTCGCGCTCATGCCGATCTCGATGGCGATCGCGGGCCCGGTTGGCGAGCTCATCGGAATTCCTCTGGCGTTCATTGTCGCGGGGCTGATTCCGGTAGTGCTCGCGGCGATCACGCTGCTCATTGCACGCCTCGGCCCTGACGAGTTGGCGCATCCGTTGACCGATAGCGGAGTGGTTGTGTCGACGCAGACCGGCCCCATCGTCACGGGGCCGGGCGCCGCGAGCGGCCGACAAGCCCCGGTCGATGAAGAGAACCCCGAGCCGCACCCCTGATTGATGCACGATGGTCACCGGTCGTCCACGTCATGCGGGGGACGGCGTCATTCACGTCATCGACGCGGTGCTCCTGCCGTAGTCGTTAGCTGAACTGTCGGGGCGGTCCTTTCGGGGGGCCGCCCCTTCGTTCGTTGGTGGGGTTGAATGAGCGGGTGGATGCTGCGCTCGTGACCGTGCTGCGCGACGACCTGCTCGCCGCGGGGTTCACCGTCGACCGGCTCACGCAACTCTGGGGCGCCGACGCCGACGCGGCCCTTGTGCGCGGCGATCTCGTTCCGGCCCGCCGCGCGCTCGCCGCTCGCACCGACGGCGGAGCGGCGGGCGCTCTCGCCTCACTCTTTCTGCTGGGCTCGACCCTCGACGCCGCCGCGCTCGACTCAGCGTTGCCGACCCTCGGTGCCGCCGGGGCCCGCGAGCTCGGCATCGTTGACGAGCAGGGCCGTGCCTTCATTGACGTGCGCCCGTTCTCCACGATCGACGCGGGGGGAGCCGTGCAGTGGCTCATCGCCTCTGATCTGGGCGAAGCCGCCACCGGTGGGCCTCTGCCGCCCGACCACGTGCTCGGCGTCGGCGGTGCGTCGCGCACGCTCGCGACCCTCATTGCCACCGAACCGGTCGGCTCGGTGCTCGATCTCGGCACGGGTTGCGGCATTCAGTCGTTGCACGCCGCGCGACACGCCGATCGCGTCGTCGCCACCGACATCTCTGCCCGCGCTCTCGAGCGCGCCCAGCTCACGTTCGCGCTCAACGCCGTCGACACGGTCGAGCTGAGGCACGGCAACCTGTTTGAGCCCGTCACGGGTGACCTGTTCGACCGCATCGTCAGCAACCCGCCGTTCGTCATCACCCCCCGGCGTTCGGGGGTTCCCGTCTACGAGTACCGCGATGGCGGGCTGGTCGGCGACGCCATTGTCGAGCAGGTTGTGCGCGGGGCCGCCGAGCATCTGCGGCCGGGCGGCACCGCCCACCTCCTCGGCAATTGGGAGTATCGCGATGCGATGGGCGGCGACGGGCTCGCGCGCGTTCGCTCGTGGATCACCGAGGCAGGCCTCGACGGTTGGGTCGTCGAGCGCGAGCGGCAGAGCCCGTCAGAGTACGCGGCAACCTGGATTCGCGACGGCGGCACCCGCGTCGGCACGGAGGCCTACGACACGCTCGCCGCCGAGTGGCTCGACGACTTCGCTGATCGGGGGGTGACGGCGATCGGCTTTGGCTACGTCGTGTTGCGCCGACCGGTGTCGCCGACCGGGGCGCGCTTCGTGCGCACCGAGGTGCTGACCTCGGCGCTCGGCTCGGCACCCACGGGCATCGGCGACCACCTGCTCGCGTGCTTCCGCGCGCACGATGCCATGGCGCCGCTCGACGACCACGAACTGCTGGCGTCTCGACTGACCGTGGCGCGTGACGTCACCGAAGAACGGCACTACTGGCCAGGAGACGAGAACCCGACGGTGATCCGCCTGCGACAGGGCGGCGGCTTCGCGCGCACGATCGACGCGGACGCTGCGCTCGCCGGCCTCGTCGGCGCGAGCGACGGCGACCTCTCGGTGGGGGAGATCATCGGCGCCCTCGCCGACCTGCTGGAGGTCGACGAGGGCGCGTTGCGTGACGATCTGCTGCCGCGAGTGCGCGAGCTCGTCGTGACGGGCCTGCTCACCCTCGACTGACGGCTCAGCCCGACGTGGTTGCTCGCCGCAGAATGAGCCACGCGGCGAGGGCGCAGAACGCTGTGATGATGAGGCTCCACGCCGCGGCGCCGAGCACACCGGCCCACACGAAGAACTCGCCGACCTGGGGCCAGGCGCCCAGCCACGTGACGAGTGCAGCACCACCGATGCCGATGAAGACGAGCCCACCCCAGAAGACATACATGCCCATGGCCTTCCAGCGCACGTACACCGCCGCGGTTGCCGCGCCAATTGAGAAGAACAACAGGAACGCCAGCAGGCTCAGAGCAAAGCCCTCCCACCACGTCGCTCGCCACAACTCGTCTGTCGTGAAGAAGCTGTGGCCGATGCCCCAACCACCCGTGGCGCGTTCGATGAGCGACGCGACGACCAGCAGTGCCGAATAGCCGATCGAGAGAAGAATCGCGAACACCCCGAAGCCGAGCACGAAGTCGCGTCGCGTGCTGCCATAGCCGAGCGCAAGCGGAAACGCTTGGTTCACGCTCTGCACGGCAACGACGAGCATGTAGATGAACAAGAACAGCACGCCACCGTTGAGCGACGTCGCCATCTCGCCGTCGTCGGGGATGCTCGCCCGCACGATGCTCCAGATCGCCAGGTTCATCAGGAACACGACGCCGAGAATCAGCAGGGGTGTGTAGATCGCTGTCCAAGGGTTGGCGAACAAGAGCCGCACAACGGTGCCGACTCGCGTCAGGAGAGGGCGGGGCGTGGTCGACAGCGGTTCGGCTGTCAGCGTGATCGTGGTCATCGCGAGACCTCCTCGTGGTCGGTCGGGGCGCCGCCCGTTTGACGAATGATGAGTTGTTGCAGGGAAACCGGCCCCACCTCGAGGCCCGCGGCTGTGGCAGCACGCGAAACCTGCTCGGTGATGCCGGCGACCGTCGCGCTCACGAATCCACCCAGGCGCTCGCGGTGGATCACGTCGAGGCCCGCGACCGCCTGCTCGACGGCCTCGGCCGGACCAGCGATGGTGGCGGCGTGGGCGCGGAGGGCATCCACGGGGGAATCAATGAGGATGCGCCCGCTGTCGATCACGAGAACGTGCTCGAGCAGGGCAGCCACTTCGTCGATGAGGTGCGTCGACAGAATGATCGTGCGGGGGTGCTCGGCATAGTCGGCGAGCAGTCGGTCGTAGAAGTTCTGCCGCGCGATGGCGTCGAGGCCGAGGTAGGGCTCATCGAAGATCGTGATGGGCGCACGCGACGCCAGCCCGACGATGATGCCCACGCTCGAGAGCTGCCCGCGCGAAAGCTTCTTGATCTTGCGGTCAAGCGGAAGTCGGAACTCGGTGGCGAGTTCGTGGGCGAACGCGGAATCCCAGAAGGGAAAGAACCCGGGAGCGGCGGCGAAGACATGCTTGGGCTTGAAGTCGTCGGGGTAGCGCTGGCTTTCCTTGATGAAGCACGAGTGCTGCAGCACCGCGGGGTTTTCGACGGGGTTGCCGCCTGCGACCGACACGGTGCCGCTCGTGGCGAACTCTTGACCCGTGAGCAGGTGCATGAGGGTGGTCTTGCCGGCTCCGTTGCGGCCGAGCAGGCCCGTGATGGTGTCGCGCTCGACCGTGAAGTCGACGCTGTCGACGGCGGTGACGCCGCGATAGCGCTTGGTCAGGCCGCGCGCCTCGACGATGGTGGTCATGAGGCTGATTCCTTTCGAATGATCGCAATGAGCTGATCGGTGGTGAGGTCGAGCGAGCGTGCTTCGAGCACGAGAGGGTGCACGTATTCGGCGGCGAACCGCTCACGACGGTCGGCCAGCAGTCGCTCGCGTGCGCCGTCGGTGACGAACATGCCGATACCGCGCCGCTTGACGAGCACACCGGAGTCGACGAGCAGGCTCACGCCCTTCAGCGCCGTCGCGGGGTTGATGCGGTGAAAACTGGCGAATTCGTTGATCGAGGGAACCTGGGCCCCCTCGGGCAGTGAACCGTCAATGATCTGACGCTCAATGAGCTCGGCGATCTGCAAAAAGATCGGACGGCCGTCGTCCATGGCCCCTCGCTCTCTGTGTTGGTTACTTACTTGAGTAACTAACCAGAGAACCGTGATGATGTCAAGCCGTGCGGCGACGTCTCCAGTCGGGCACCGTCAGCAGAATCGCGATCGCGCTCAGCGCGACGCCGGTGAGACCGAACGCGAGGCTGCCGGGCGATTGCGAAGGGCTCACGATGACACCCAGGTCGTCAGGCAAGCTGATGCCGAGGGTGAGGTGTGGCGGGAACGACGCGACGACGATGACGCTGCCGGCGATGCACGCGAGCGCGAGCATGCGGCGCGCGGTGAGAAAGCGTTCGGCGGCGGGAGCGGGCAGCAGGGCGATGATCGCCACCGCGATCGCGATTGCGAGCGAGAGCAGTATCCAGATCGTGAGCGAGATCACAAAACCGATGCGCGAGGCCGTGCCCCACGCGGCGTAAACCTCGTCAAGCGTGAGCTGGCCTTGCGCGATTGCGAGTGGCTGCTCGACGGCGAGCGTGTACGCGCCAAACGCGATGAGCCCCAGCAGAGCGGCGGCCGCACCGAGCCCGACACGGCGACGCAGGCCCGGCTCGGGCGCAGGTTCTGACCCCGGCGGGTAGATGATGCGTTGCCGCGGCTGAATCGGGTCGGCGGGTCGCGGTGCGTCGGGCCCGACCTGCGAGAGATCGACGCCGTCGAGGTCAGCCATGATGGTCGCCGCATTGATCCGCCGCACGCCCCTCACGATCGCAGCGGCGTTGAACGCACCACCCGCGAGCACGAGCGCGAGGGCGAGCCAGGCGAAGCCGACGGCACCGCCCGCCACGAGAGCCGCCAGTAGCGCGAGCGGCGCGAGCAATAGGCAGGTGAGACCCCAGCGGAACAGTTGGCCAGACGTGCGCATTGCATCTCCTTCGCCGTGCGTGTTGCAATGCGGCCACCCTACCGACCTCGACTCTGTCGCAACTGCGGCGAGGCAGCGCGCGCGTCGTTCCGAGACCTCATAGCCTCGCGTGGTGCGTGACTATGGCGATGACGTGCTCTCAAGAGATTGGCGTGCGGAAGGGCGCGCGGTCGTGCGCAGCGTGCCCGCCGAACGCGACCTCGTCGTCGAGCTGCCCGACGACCGCTCGGGCGCCGACAACGCCGCGGGTTTCGTGGGCGCCGTGGTGCTCGTCGACGCGGGGAACGTGCACCTCGAAGATCGTCACGGCCGCGTGCGCGTCTTTCCCCTCGGGCCCGGATTCCTCGTCGAGGGCGAGCCGGTCGTGCTCGTTGCCCCCGTCGCGACGGTCGCGCCGGCGGGCCGGGCGCGCACGGCGAGCGGCTCATTCGCGGTGACGGATGCTCGCGCCCGCGTTGCCCGCGCGAGCCGCATCTGGGTCGAAGGCACTCACGATGCCGAGCTGGTCGAGCAGGTGTGGGGTGACGACTTGCGCGTCGAAGGTGTGGTCGTTGAGCACCTCGAGGGCGCTGATCACCTCGCCGAGCGGCTCGTCGAGTTCGCGCCATCGGCCGGGCGCCGCGTCGGAGTGCTGCTCGACCACTGGGTGCCCGGCTCGAAAGAGTCGCGGCTCGCCGTCGATGCGCTCGCGCGGGTCGATGCGGCGCACGTGCTCGTCGTCGGGCATCCATTCATCGACATCTGGCAGGCCGTGCGCCCGTCGTCGGTCGGCATCGCGGCGTGGCCCGACGTGCCGCGCGGCATCGACTGGAAGACCGGCACGTGCCGAGCGCTCGGCTGGCCGCACGAGTCAGCGGCGGATCGGGCTGCTGCGTGGCGACGCATTCGCGGTAGCGTGCGCGGCTACGGCGACCTCGAGCCGGCGTTGCTCGGCCGAGTCGAAGAACTCATCGACTTTGTGACGGCCGACTAGGTCGGCCTCGGGTCTTTCTCACGGTTTGCGACACCTCGCACGCTTGGAAGCGTACGAGGTGTCGCTTTTGGTGCGAGGAGAGCGACCGGAGCCGTCGCCCGAGAAGCGCGATCGACCGAGGGGCGCGGGCGATTCGCGCACACAGCACGAAAGCCGCCCCACGTCATCGGGAGGCGGCTTTCGGGTGTCTCAGCTCGAGCGAACTCGAGAAGACGGGAGAGTACTAGAGCGGGCGGATGTTCTCAGCCTGCAGACCCTTGGGGCCCTGCGCGACGTCGAATTCGACCTTCTGGTTCTCGTCGAGCGAGCGGTACCCGTTCGACTGGATGGCGGAGAAGTGCGCGAACACGTCGGCGCTTCCGTCATCGGGGGTGATGAAACCGAAACCCTTTTCGGCGTTGAACCACTTAACAGTGCCTGTCGTCATTGCTGACTCCTTGTTACTCACGGAGTTTCGACTGTCGAAACCACCAGTCGAACCACTCGTGAATCCTGCTCTATACGAGAGCACGTACAGCTTGCACGGCACGTTCGGACCGCCGAGGCGTATCAACTTCATTGCTGACAGTAGTGCACTGGACGGCGTTCAGGGGCATCCTTCACCGAGTTGTTACACGACATCTCCACAGCGCTCGCAGAGCGAAACCGCTTAACGTAAAGGTCAACAACCCCCAGGAGTAACCCCATGAGCCTGTTTGACCGCCTGTTCGGCGCCCCGACCCCCGAACCTGAGCCGCGCCGGAACACCGTTCGCAGCGATGACGACCGCGCCGTCGAGCGCTACCGCTATCTGCTGCAGACCGCCCCGCCCGAGACAATCGAGCAGGTGCATGCCGAGGCGTTCGCCAAACTGACTCCCGAACAGCGCCGCCTCGTCTTCGATGAGCTGGCCCGTACGGCCCCCGCCGGGGAGGCCCCCGCCGACGACGAGCCGGCAACGCTCGCGCGCGCCGCAACCCGCTCAGAACTCCGCCAGCCCGGCACGATGGAACGCTCGCTCGGCGGCCCGTCGTTCGGTCAAATGGTGGGTGCATCTCTGCTCGGAACCGTCGCCGGCTTTGTCATTGGCTCGGCGCTCGCGAGCGCTTTTCTTCCGCCGATGGATGCGGGGCTCACCGACGCCGGAGCAGCCGACGCTGGCGCTGCCGACGCCGGTGCCGCTGACGCGGGAGCCGCTGACGCCGGCGCGACCGAGGCCGGTGGCTTCGACGCCGGTGGTTTCGACGCGGGTGGGTTCGACGCCGGTGGTTTCGACGGCGGCGGCTTCGGCGACTTCGGCTTCTAGTGGCTGGCGTGTCGCGCGCGAAGCGCATCGAGCCGGGGCCGGGCCAAGAGTCGGTCTGGGATTATCCGCGGCCGCCGCGGGTCGAGCCGGTGCACGCGCGCGTCACGATCGAGTTGGGTGGCCGACTGATTGCCGAGACCACTCGCGCTCTGCGGGTGCTCGAGACGAGTCATCCCCCCGCCGTTTATGTACCCCCTGGCGACTTCGTCGATGGCGCGCTCGTGCCGACGGCCGGAACATCGTTTTGCGAGTTCAAGGGCACCGCGAGCTACTACGACGTCGTGGGCGGTGACCAGCGCGCTGTGAAGGCCGCGTGGTACTACCCCGCTCCAAGCCGCGGGTTCGAAGCCATCGCGGGCTTCGTGTCGGTGTACCCCGGGCGGATGGATCGCTGCACGATCGACGGCGAAGTCGTCACCCCGCAAGAAGGCGACTTCTACGGCGGCTGGATCACCTCGGCGATCGTGGGCCCCTTCAAGGGCGGCGCCGGCACCTGGGGTTGGTAACCCACGCTTTTTCGGGTCGCCGAACTGCGGGTTCGTTGCTGCGCTGACACACTGTCACCGTGACGAACAGCACAGCTTCGACGACCTCTGGCGGTGCGGACGATGTGCGGTCGCCGAGTTCGGCCGACCTGCGTCGCTGGCGGCGCTACCTCGCTGACGAACGCGCCGAGGCGGCGATCTATCGCGATCTTGCCTCCCGGCGCACCGGTGACGAGCGCGCGATTCTGCTCGCCCTCGCTGAGGCCGAGGCTCGGCACGAGGCTCACTGGGTGGCTTTGCTCGGTGAGCATGCCAAGAGCGTTCCGGCCGCCTCCCTCCGAACGAGGTTCTTGGGATTCTTCGCCCGGCGCTTCGGCAGCGTCTTCGTCTTGGCTCTCGCCCAGCGCGCCGAGACGCGATCGCCCTATGGCCAGGATGCTCACGCGACGCCCGGCATGGCCGCCGACGAGCGCATCCACGGTGAGGTCGTTCGCGGGCTCGCGTCGCAAGGTCGGCAACGCCTCTCGGGCACCTTCCGCGCGGCCGTCTTTGGCGCCAATGACGGCCTCGTGAGCAACCTGGCACTCGTCATGGGCATCGGTGCGGCGGGGCTGGGCCCCGGCACGGTTTTGCTGACCGGGCTCGCCGGCTTGCTCGCCGGGGCGCTCTCGATGGGCGCTGGTGAGTACGTCTCGGTGCGTTCGCAGCGCGAGCTGCTCGACGCGTCGACTCCTGACCCGGAAGCGCACAGCGCGCTTCCGCATCTCGACGTCGACGCCAACGAGCTCTCGCTCGTCTACCGAGCGCGAGGCATGAGCGAGAGCGAGGCCATCGACCACGCGCGCACCGTGCTCGCCGACTACGACCCCGTCGCGGCGGCGACGGCCGCAGCGGAAGCGCAGGCGGAAGAGCACATCGCGATCGGCTCAGCCTGGGGCGCCGCGCTCTCGAGCTTCGCGTTCTTCGCGTCGGGCGCCATCATCCCGGTCATCCCGTATCTGCTCGGCTTCGAGGGCCTCGTGGCTGTCGTCACGGCGGCGGTGCTCGTCGGACTGGCGCTGCTCGTGACGGGGGCGATCGTGGGCGTTCTGTCGGGTGCGTCGCCGCTTAAGCGTGCGCTTCGCCAGCTCGGAATCGGTTACGGCGCGGCCGCCGCGACCTACCTGCTTGGCCTCGCCTTCGGCACGACGCTCGCCTAGACGACACGCCGCCGACGCCCAGGGCAGGTGTTTCTCAGGTTCGTCGGTGATACTGGAGTGTTGGCGCCGATGCCGACAGGGGCGAGTGTCGCCGGTGTGACCATGACCGCCGGGCGGGTGCAGCGACCTCCTGACCTCATGTGTTGGTTCCTCATTGCGAACCGGGCGAGGTCGAATTGCGCAACGACGTGCACTCACCGTGTCCCCGGCCTGACCGCCGCCACCAGGAAGTGTCTTCTCCTATGTACCACCTACTACACCCCTCTCTGTCGCGCGCCGCAGCGCTCGACCCGCATCGGCTCCACCACCGAGTTCTTGTCGGAGCCGCTGCCCTCGTCGCGGCCTCGGCGCTGCTCATCAACGCTGTTCCTGCCGCGATCGCGGTGGCCAGCGAGACCGCCGAGCCGGCACCGACATCGCAGCTGATCGCGGCGACCTCGATCGACGCGCCTGCCCTCGAAGCAGCGGAATACACCGTCGATGTGCGTCCGCCCCTGGTTTACCCCGTCGGTGCGAACGCGCCGGTCGGAAGCGGCTTTGGCCCACGCGATGCCGCGTGCGGGGCCTGTTCGACGATGCACACGGGCATCGACTGGAATCCGGGCCGCGGATTCCCGATCGTTGCGATCGCCGATGGCGTGGTGAGCAAAGTGGTCACGTCGGGCAGCACGCTCGGCGTCTACGTCATCATCGACCACGTCATCAATGGGCAAGAGATCTCGAGTGTGTATGGACACATGGAGAACGGCTCTCTCACGCTCCAGGTCGGGCAAGACGTGCGCGGCGGAGACCAGGTGGGCACCGTCGGTAGCACGGGAGTCACCACGGCTCCGCACTTGCACTTCGAGTTGCGCATCAACGGCAATGCCATCAACCCGGCGCCGTGGCTCGCGGCGAACGGCGCACAGTAGCGCGTTCGGCGCGGCGCCCCTGCGTGGCCACGGGCGCTAGCCTCGAGAGGTGAGTACTGAGCCCCGTCGATCCGTGCCTGCCGACTATCACCGTCGTGAGCTCACGGTCGCTGACGCGCGACAACTCGCGCCTCTCAACGATGCCGCGTCGCCGGCCGTGCCGATCACAGCACCCGACGACCTTGCCCGCCTGATCTCGATCGCTGAGCTGGCACTCGTCCTTGAGCGCGACGGACACTTCGTTGGCTTCGTGATCGCGATCGCGCCGGGCGCCGACTACGCCAGTGAGAACTATCGATTCTTCGAGTCGCGCGGCATCGATCACTTGTATGTTGACCGTATTGTCATCGCCGAAAGTGAGCGCGGCGCTGGTCTCGGGCACGCGCTGTACGAGGCCGTGTTCGACGCTGCGCGCGCCGCAGGGCGGGCGGAGGTCACGTGCGAGGTGAACCTCGACCCGCCGAATCCCGGCAGCGAGGCGTTTCACGCACGGCTCGGCTTTGTCCAGGTCGGAGTGCAAGAAACCAAGGGTGGCGCCGTCACGGTGTCGCTGCTCGCCGCGTCGGTCGCCTGAGTCGCGCACACTTGTGGGCTGAGGGCACGCCCGGCTAGGTAGAGCGCGGGCGACCGTTCTTGGGCATCCATTCAGCGGCAAGAACGGCGGCCTGGGTGCGTCGCTGCATTCCGAGCTTGGACAGGATGCCGCTTACGTAGTTCTTGACGGTCTTCTCGGCGAGGAAGAGTCGAGCGCCGATCTCACGGTTCGACAGGCCCTCGGCGATGAGGGCGAGAATCTCGGTCTCGCGCGGGGTCAGACCGTCGAGCGGCGACGCGGGCACCGCTTCGCGCGCTCGTGCAAGAACACGCTCGGTGATCGCTGGGTCGAGTAGCGTTTCCCCGGCCGAAACGCGGCGAATCGCTTCGATGAGGCTGGTCGCGCGCACCTCTTTGAGCAAATAGCCGTTCGCGCCGGCGAGCACAGCGGCGAGCACCGCTTCATCGTCGTCGTACGAGGTGAGAATAAGGCACCCGAGTTCGGGGCGCTCCGACTTGAGATCGCGACACACATCGATTCCGCTGCCGTCGGGCAAGCGCCCGTCGAGAACGGCGACAGTCGCCCCCGACGCGAGGATCGCCTCAACAGCTCCGGTGACAACTCCGGCCTCGCCGACAACGCTCAGACCCTCTTCTTGCTCGAGCAGGTCGGCAATCCCGCGCCGAACGATCTCATGGTCGTCGAGAAGAAAGACGCTAACGGAAGCACTCATCGTGCCTCCCAGGGTACGCTCCAGCGCACCAGAGTGCCGTGCGGCCAGACCGCTTCGATCGCGAAGGTTCCCCCGCGCTCGTGTGCTCGAGCCGCGAGATTGCCGAGGCCGCTCCGGCGATCAGTGTCGGGCATGCCGACACCGTCGTCGCGCACAATGACGACGACTTCTGCCCCGCGCACCGCGACGCTCGCCTCGACGTGACTCGCACGCGCATGCCGCACGACGTTCGACAACGACTCGCGCAACACAGCCGCGACTTCGTCGCCCAGCTCGGTATTGACGAGCGTGTCGACGGGCCCGGCGAACTCGAGCCGCGAGTCGAGCTCTTCGCCCTCGAGCGTCTCGCGCATGAGGGTGTTGATGCGCGCCCGCAGACTGTGAACGCCCGCACTCGGCGGGCTCGAGAGTCGGTAGATCGCTTGCCGGATCTGTCGAATCGTTGAGTCGATCGCATCGACTTGCCCCGCAATGCGGGCACCGCTCGGCGTCGTGGGGTCGCCGACGACGCTCTGAAGGGTGAGCCCCACGGCGAAGAGGCTCTGAATGACGTGGTCGTGCAAGTCGCGCGCAATGCGATCGCGCTCGTCAGCAAGGGCCATGCGCTGCTCGTCGATGCGAGAACCCGCCAGCTCGCGTGCGATCGCGACCGAGCGAGCGAACCGTGCGATCGTCTCGCGCTCGACCTCGCTGAAGGGGTGCCCGTGCGGGCCGCGCGCGATGCCGAGCTGGCACGCGCCGCGGTCGGCGCTCCCTTCCATCGGCACGACGAGCACGGGCCCGGGGCCGTCGGGGCCGACTTGCTGGGCGAGCTCGGTGCGGGCATCCGTTGTCGCATCGTTGGCGTTGATGATGGCCACGTACGGCGCTTGCGAGACGCGCCGAACGACCTCGATGATCGGTGAAAGGTCGTCGGCGGCGATGTCGCCCGAGAGCAACCTCTGGGTCAGTTGTTCGGAGGCGGTGAGCCAGCGACGGTCTTCTTGCGAGTGCTCGTACAGGCGCGAGTTCGCGATGGCCGTGCCCGCCATCGCAGCGAGCGCCGCGATCACTGACTCGTCGACGTCGTCGAAAGCCCCCGCAGCACGCTCGGTCAGATAGAGGTTTCCGAAGACGGTGCCGTCAACGTGAATCGGCACACCGAGAAAGGCGTCCATCGGGGGGTGGTGTGCCGGAAAACCGACCGAGCGCTCATCACGAGACAGATGATCGAGACGGATGCTCGTCCCTTCCGTGATGACGGCCCCCAGCAGCCCTTTACCGCTCGGGGGAGCGCCGAGCATGCGCACTTGCTCGTCGCTCAGGCCCGCGTGCAAGAACCTCTCGAGCTGCCCGTCGGCGCCGATGACGCCCAGGGCGCCATAGCGCGCGCCGACGAGCTCTCGCGCGACCGCGACGATGCGCTGCAGCGCCGCCGTGAGCTCGAGATCTTCCGTGACCGCGCGCGCGGCCGAGACGAGTAGGCCGACGCGGTGGTAGCCCTCATCGAGGGTCGCCGCGCGATCGAGAATGCGTCGCACCAGCGCGTCAACGACGGGGCTCGGCGCGGTGCCGACGACGACATCGGCCCCCTCGCGGCCCGACCCCTCTCGAATCGTCACGGCGCTCCGTCGGGCTGGTCCATGGGGTCAGTCGCGCTGCGCCGCGCGGGGCGCAGGTGAACGGGCGTGATGTCGGCGGGTGCCTCTTCCTTCACGAGCGTCGGGCGCAACTCAACGGGCTCGATGTTCTCGTTGCGGCGCTTCGCTTGACGGCCGCGGTAGATGAGGTTCAGCACCTCGACGCCGATCGCGAATGCGATGGGGCCGTAGATGAGCGCCTTATCGATGTGCACATCGAAGCCTTCGGCGATGAGCGTCGTGCCGATGAGAACCAGGAAGGCCAGAGCGAGCATCTTGACCGTCGGGTGGCGGTAAACGAACTCGCTGATCGCCTTGGCCGTGAAAAGCATGAGGGTGATCGCGATCACGACGGCCGCGATCATGATCCACAACTCGTCGACCATGCCGACGGCCGTGATCACCGAGTCGAGCGAGAACACAATGTCGATCAGCAGAATCTGCACGATCACACCGGCAAACGTCACGGTCTTGCCACTGCTCTTCTGGTGGCCTTCGGCACCCTCGAGCTTCTCGTGAATCTCGACGACGGCCTTGTACACCAAGAACAGCCCACCCAAAATCAGGATCAGGTCGCGGCCCGAGAACCCCATGCCGAACAGCTGAAAGAGGTCGGCGGTGAGGCCGATGATCCAGGTCGCCGCGAACAGCAACAGAATGCGCATGATCATCGCGAGCGAGAGCCCCACAACGCGCGCACGGTTCTGCAGCTCGGGCGGCAGCTTGGCCGCGAGGATCGAGATGAAGATGACGTTGTCGATACCGAGAACAACCTCGAGCACGAGCAGCGTGAGGAAGGCCACGAGCAGCTCGGGCGAGAAGACAAACTCCATTCCGGCATCCTAGTTCGCAGGGGGTCTCCCCTCAGGCGAATGCGTTCGCGCACCAGGTGCGCGTACACTGAATTTCGTACACGGGAGTCCGGTGAGCCGGGCTGAGAGGAAGCTCGCAACAAGCTTCGACCGTCGAACCTGATCCGGATCATGCCGGCGCAGGGAGGACTTCTCGCACCCGTGCCGACCCCATTCGCGGGTGCGTCCCTTCGCACCCGCGCTGAGCGAAAGGCACGCACATGGTCAGCACTACCCCCACCACGACACCGGTACCTCGACTGAGCATGCGGTGGCGCGTCGTCGACATTGTCATCGCGAGCGTCATCGGTGTGGCGGGCGGACTCGTCTTCGCCCTCTGGAACCTCGTCTACTCGCCCCTCACCGCCCCCATCGAGGCGGTGCTGCCCGGCCTCCAGGCGCTGTTCTACGCGGTCTGGCTGTTTCCGGCTGTGCTCGCGGGCCTCATCGTGCGCAAGCCGGGGGCGGCGCTCTATGGCGAGCTGGTTGCGGCGACCGTGTCGGCACTACTCGGTGGGTTCTGGGGCTGGACAGCCCTTGCGTGGGGTCTCGTGCAGGGGCTCGGCGCCGAACTCGTGTTCGCGATTCTGCTCTACCGGGCGTGGGGCCTCGTGCCGGCAATTCTTGCCGGCGTGGGCGCCGGTGCGGGAATGGCGATCATGGACCTCACCTTCTACTACGCCGGCGCACGGCCAGAGTTCATGGCCGTGTATGCCGTGAGCGCGCTGATCTCGGGTGCCGTCATCGCCGGTGTCGGCAGCTGGCTCATCGTGCGCGGCCTGGCCCGCACGGGGGCGCTCGAACGCTTCGCGGCGGGCCGCGAGTTCGCACGACGTTCTCACTCTGACGGCGATTCGCCGGGCGAGGCGGCGACGACCGAGGAGCGCTCATCGGCTTCGTGACGGCGCGAGGCGCAGCCGCGCTCGCCGCACACGACTGGGGGTGGACTCCCGCTGGTCGTTCCGTGCCCGTGCTCGAGGGAGTCTATCTCTCGATCGAGCCGGGTGAACGCGTGCTGCTCTTGGGGGCCTCCGGCAGCGGAAAGTCGACGCTGCTGCAGGCCTGGGCGGGCGTGCTCGGCGGCTCTGACGAGGGGGACCAGACCGGCAGCCTCACGGTCGACGGCGCGCCTGTCGGCGACGTGCGTGGGCGGGTCGGGCTACTGCTGCAGGATCCGGATGCCCAACTCGTGCTCGCCCGCGCCCGAGACGACGTCGCCTTCGGCCCCGAGAACCTCGGAGTGCCCGCCGCGCAGATCGCTGAGCGAGTCGACTCATCGCTGCGGGCTGTCGGGCTCGCGCTGAGTGCTGAGGACGAAGGTGCACAGCTCTCGGGCGGCGAGCGCCAACGACTCGCTCTGGCCGGCGCGCTCGCCCTCGAGCCCGCAGCACTCTTGCTCGATGAACCGACCGCGCAGCTCGACCCGACTGGCGTCGAGGTGGTCGCTCGCGCAGTCGCCGAGCTCGTGCGCGACCGCGCCCTCACTCTCGTCGTTGTCGAGCATCGCGTCGACGTCTGGGCGGCACTTGTTGATCGCGTGATTGTGCTCGACGCAGGGCGAGTGCTGGCCGATGGGCCGATCGCCGACGTGCTCGCTGAGCAGGGTGCGGCACTTGCGGCGAGGGGCGTGTGGGTTCCGGGGCGGGAGCCCGAGCATCCGCCCGCCGCATCAGCGCCGCTCGGTGAGGTGCTCGTGCGCACGACCGGGCTCGATGTGCAGCCGGCGGGGGGCGAGCCGATCAGACTCGCGTGTGACCTCGAGGTGCGAGCGGGCGAGGTCGTGGCGCTGACGGGGCCCAACGGCAGCGGCAAGAGCACGCTTCTGCTCACGCTCGCCGGGTTGTTGGCACCCGCGGCCGGCTCGGTCGAGGCGCTCGGGGAAGGAGCGCCGCGAGAGTGGAGTTCGGCTGACCTTGCCGCGCGATTCGGCGTGGTGTTTCAGAACCCCGAACACCAGTTCGTCGCGGCCACCGTGCGTGACGAACTCGCCGTGGGGCGCGCGGAGGCTTCGCGGGTCGAGACGCTGATTGGCAGGCTCGGGCTAGCGCACCTGGCAAGCGCGAGCCCGTTCGCGCTGAGTGGCGGCGAGCAGCGTCGACTCTCGGTCGCCACGGCGCTGGCGAGTTCGCCGCCCGTGCTGCTGCTCGACGAGCCAACGTTCGGCCAAGACGCGCGCACGTGGGCCGAGCTCGCCGCGCTGCTGGCCGAACACCGTGACGCCGGGGGAGCCATCATCATGGCGACCCACGATCGCGCCCTCATCGCGGCGCTCGGCGCGCGCGAAGTCGTTCTTCCTCCGCTTGCTCGCGGGCCGCTGTCTGCCAGGCCGACAGAAAGTGTTGACACCCCGCACGTGAGCAGCGAAACGCCGCACTCGATGCCCGTCGGGTCGGTTGCGCAGACACGGGCGAAGGCGCCACCGCTCGGCGAGCGGCTCAACCCGGTCGCGTCGATCGCAGCCTCGCTCATTCCGGCCCTGCTGCTCGTCACGACGATCGACGTCGTCTCGGCCGCGGTAGCGCTCGGCCTGCAGGTGATGCTCATAGGGCTGTTGGGCATCCCGGCCCGCGTGCTATTTCGCCGCATCGCCCCGATTCTCATCGCGGCGCCCCTCATGGCGCTCACGATCGTGTTCTATGGCCAAACGAGTGGCACGGTGTATGCGGAGTTCTGGCTCGTGCGCATCAGCGATGGTTCGCTCGAGCTCGCTCTCGCCACGCTCTTGCGCATTCTCGCCATCGCGATTCCGGCGATCGCCCTGTTCGCCAGGCCTGACGCGACGCGGTTGGGGGATGCTCTCGGCCAGAACCTCCGCTTGCCGAGTCGCTTCGTGCTCGGGGGAGTCGCTGCCCTGCGACTGTTGACCGTGTTGCGCGCCGACGCGGGAACGCTCGAGCGGGCGCGCCGCGCGCGCGGCATCGGTGATCGCGGCCGGGTGCGGCGTGCCGCGGGTTTGGTGTTCGCGCTCCTCGTGCTCGCGATTCGCCGCGGCTCGGCGCTCGCGATCGGCATGGAAGCGCGCGGCCTCGGAGCTGCGGGCACACGAACATGGACCAGGCCGTCGCCGTGGCGAGCATCCGACACCATCGTCGTGATCGTCGCCGTGCTGGTCTCAGTGATTGCGGTGACGACGGCCGTGCTGCTTGGCACGTTCAACCCCGTGATCGGAGTCGTTGGTGGCTGAGTCGTCAGGGGCTAGGGCTCACATCACGCTCATCGACGGGCGGTCGGGGTCGGGCAAGACCACGTTCGCCACCGCCCTGGCTACCCGCACGGCGTCGCAACTGCTGAGCCTCGACGATGTCTACCCCGGCTGGGACGGTCTCGAGGCGGGTGAGGCGCACGTGCTCCGTCACGTGCTGCGCGCAATCGCTGAGGGGGCCGAGCCCCGCTGGCAGTCGTGGAACTGGGCGGATGCTCGCCCGGGTGTTTGGCACAGCCTCGACCCTGACCGCCCGATCGTGATCGAGGGTTGCGGAGCCATCAGCCCATCAGCCCGCGCCCTCGCTGATCACGCGATCTGGATCGAGTTGCCTGACGACGACGAGCGTCGACGGCGGGCGATCGCCCGCGATGGCGAGCAGTTCGCACGCAACTGGCAGCGCTGGGCGCGGCAGGAGGAGTGGCACGCTCGGGTGCACGACCCGCGCGGCACCGCCGACGAGGTCGTCACCCCCGGGTGATCCGTGTGCTCAGCCGAACCAGCGGTTGAACACCGTGACGGGGTCGGCGAACCGCCACGCCACGCCGGGCTCGGTGATGGCGCTCGCGGCCTCCAGACGGACGACCTGCTCGACGCCTCCCGCCGTGACGACGAGACTGCCCGCGTCGGCTCCGCGGCCGATCGTCGAGCGTGATGAGGTTTCGATGCGCGCGCCCAGGCCGTCGAGCGCTGTCGATGAGACCGTGACCGCTTCGGTCGCTACAAGGTCGGTCGATTGCCCCCAGCTCGAGCGGGCGACCGCGACCACCTGGCCAACGCTCACGACCTCCACCTCCCGCACCGACTCGCGGACGTCGGCGATCAGGTCTGTTGCCGCTGATTCCGCGTCGGGATAGCTCGGCTGCCCCAGCATGGCCACCACAACGGTTTCGTCTCCGACGGGAATCGCGATCACCACACACACGCCTGCGGCATCGGTATACGACCGAACGAGCCCGATCGTCTCGAGCTCGGGCACGAACGCTGCCTGATCACTGAAGCTCGAACCGGCCGAGGTCGTGCGGGGTCGGGTGTCGAGGAGGTCGGCAAGAAACGGGTTGTCGAGCGAGAGTCGGCCAATCGTGGCCAATTCGGTCGCGGTTGATCGCGAGCCCGGATCAAGCCCCGTGCCGTCTGTCACGGTGGTGTTCGTCAGCCCGTTTTCGTCGAGCCACGTTCGCGCCGCGGCGAGGTAGGCGTCGAGACCGCCAAAGACCTCGTCGATGAGCAGTTCTGCCGTGTTGTTGCCCGAGCCGATGAGCGTTGCAGCGATGAGGTCGCGTCGCGTGAGCGTCTCGGCGAATCGCACGTCCACCGTGCGGGCGCCAGCGGCATCGAGTGCTCGGAAGCGGTCGACCGCGGCTTGATCGATCGTCGCCGCCGCCCCCGTGCTTCCCGGATCCAGCGGTTCGGCATCGAGCACGACGTTGACGAGCACGAGCTTGGCCGCGCCCGCGATCGGTCGGGGCTCCGTGCCGCCCCCTGCGGCGGGAGGCCCCGTCTCGGCGAGCAGCGCGGTCGAGCCGGCCTCCGGAAGGGTGAGGGTTTCGGCCCACCCGCCGTTGATCGCGGTGCTGAGCGTTTGCTCGACGTGCAGGCGCGGCAGCGGGCTCAGCATCGCGGCGGCGCCGTAGGCGAGGGCTGCGACGATGGTGATCGCGAGAATGCCCTTCACGATGCCGCCCGCGCGCCGCCGGCGCGTCATGCCCAGCCCAGCCGGTGCAACTCGTCGTCGTTGAATCCGTAGAAGTGCGCGATCTCGTGCACGAGCGTGATGTGAATCTGGTCGCGCAACTCATCGAGGTCGGCACTCACCGCGAGCAGGGGTTCGCGGTAGAGCACGATGCGGTCGGGCAACTCGCCGAAGCCGTACTGCCCGCGGTCGGTGAGTGACGTGCCGTCGTAGAGCCCCAGCAGGTCGAGCGAGCCATCCTCGGGGCGGTCTTCCGTGACGAAGATCACATTGTCGAGGCCATCGACCATGTCGTCGGGAAGAGCATCGAGTTCTTCGACGACGAGCGCTTCGAACGCCGTTTCATCGAGCTCGAGCCCGGGTGAGGTGTCGTCGGTCATCGAGCGCCTCCTGACTCGGCGTTCTCGAGCAGGTGCACGAGAGCATCCTGCATCCAGGCCAACAGGTCGTACACATCGCGCAGGCCCGGCTCGGCGAAGGTGCCCTCGTCGCCGTCGGCCGCGATACCCATACGATCGGCGATCACGAGGCGCAGGTCGCCAATGCCGCGCACCCAGTCGAGCGCGGTTTCCGCGCTCAAGGGCACCGTGCGGGCGGAGTCGTCGTCGATGCCCGGAGCCAGCGCTGTCGAGAGCGAGCGAGCGAAAGAGATCTTGCGATCAACGAGGCCGCGGCGACTAAACCGCCGCCACTCGTCGGCGAGTTCGGGCTCGTCTCGATACGCGTCCGGCAGCAACCGTTGCACGGCTGTATCGCGGTCGACCTCACCTTCGAGCGACTCGGCCAAGAGCGCCTGAAGCTGATCAGCGAGCGACACCAGAATCAAGGCTTCTGCCTGCTCGACGACGGCGACCGCGACCACGTCGTCGCCGTGGCCTTCGGCGGCGCCTCCGATTCTCACTGCGGCGCCCGCTCGACGGTCGCCCACAAGCCGTACTCGTGCATGGCTTCCGCGTGGTGTTCCATGTGTTCGCGGTTGCCTTCCGCGAGCGTCGCGCGACCGGCCGTGTGAACTTGCATCATGAGGTGTTCTGCCGTGGGTGCGTCGATGCCGAAGTGTCGACGAAACACCCACGAGACGTAGCTCATCAAGTTGACGGGGTCGTTCCAGACCACCAATTGCCAGGGCACTTCGGCCGCGTGTAGCTCACGCTCGAGCACCTGACCGGCCGTCTGCTCGCGCGGCGCTTCGTCACGCCGTGCTGAAGGCTGATCGAGTGACGTCACCCGGCCATTCTCGCGTGCCGATGGTGAGAAGACCGGCAGGGCGCGGCGGGGGCTCATGACAGTTACCGCGATTTAGGCGTCGTCGAGGATTCGTTGCCGGAGACGGTCGTACTCCTCCGGCGTCACGAGCCCGTCATCGAGGGCCGTCTTGAGTGATGACAATCGCGTCGACAGATCGGCCGGATCCGCCTCCGCACTGCGCGATGGGTTCATGGCCGCGCCCGCGACGATCGCGGTGCCTCCCAACTCGTCCGTGACGGCGAGCAGTCGTTGTTCGTCGCTCAAGCCCATCGACTTCGAGGCCGAGTTGACGAGCGTCATGCGCCAAATGCCGATTCCAATCGACGCGATCACGCCGATGATGACGAGGGCGACGAACGCGCCACCCCCGGGGATGAGGTCGATGGGGTTGCCGGGGTCAAGCGGAATGCCCGGCGAGACCAGGGTGCTCCAGTGCACGGCTTTCGTCACGGCTAACCCCTTCGCGTAACGGCGTCGATCACCGTAGTGAGCAACACTCTAGACGCGAAGCAGCGACGACGGCGACGACTGCGAAGGACAAGAATTGGGGTGAGTAACGGGGCTTGAACCCGCGACCTCCTGGACCACAACCAGGCGCTCTGCCAGCTGAGCTATACCCACCATGCTGGCTCTCTCGCGAGAGCCGACACGACAGTCTATTACAGCCGCGACTCCCACTTCGCAATGACCTCTGCGGCAAGCCGTTGCGCCTCATCCGAGGTCGGGCCGGGTTCGACCGTGAAGCCTGCCCGCCGGTAGTAGTCGAGCTCGCGAATCGACTCGAGAATGTCGGCGAGAGCGCGATGGCCGCCATTCTTGGGCGGCGCGTTGAAGTACACGCGCGGAAACCATCGACGCACGAGCTCTTTGATGCTCGACACGTCGACCGACCGGTAGTGAAGGTGCGCGTCAACGCTCGGCATGTACTTCGCGAGAAAGGCACGGTCGGTGCCGATCGTGTTGCCCGCGAGGGGCGACTGCCCGGCCGTCGGCACGTGCTCGGTGATGTAGGCGAGAACCTGCTGTTCAGCATCCGTCAGCGCCACTCCGTCGGCGAGTTCGGCGAGCAGCCCGCTCGCCGAGTGCATCTCGGTGACGAACTCACCCATGTTCGTCAGGCCCGCTTCCGAAGGGGCGATGACGATGGAGAACCCTGGATGCACGGGCTCAAGCTCATAGTCGGTGATGACCACCGCGACCTCGATGAGGTCGTCGGCCTCGACATCGAGTCCGGTCATCTCGCAGTCGACCCAGACGAGACGATCGGTTGTTGAGCTCACCGGGGAAGTCTACCGACGCACTCAGACCGTGCAGTCTGCACCGCGACAGGTCGCCTAGCCTGGGGGTGTGCGACTCGATCTCTACACCTCGGCGTTCTGCGACCCGTGTCACCGGGCGCGCGAGGTCGTCGCGGAAGCTCAGCGGCTGCTGCCCGCGCTCGAGGTGACAGAGCGCGACGTCGCCGCGCATCAAGCGCTCGCATCTGACCTCGGAATCACGAGTACGCCAACGACGATCATCTACGCCGCTGACGGTTCTGAACTGTTGCGGGCCAGCGGGGTTCCGACCCTGCCGCGATTGCTTACGGCGTTGGCGCAGAGTCTCGACTGAGGTCGGCGAGCGCCGCACGCACCGCGACGCCAAATGCGCTGACCGAGCCGTCGAGTGCCTCGAGCTGCCCATTCTCGAGCAAGGGCGCGAGCACGCCGTCGCGTTCGACGAGCACGATCGGAGCCTTGTCTCCCAACGCGGCCGCCTCGCGCTCGTTGAGCTCATTGAGGTGGCGAAGGTCGACGTGCACGCCCAGCTCGGCAACGAGGGCATCCCACTCGCGCTTACGACGAATGGGGGAGTGCGTGATGTCGCACAAGGCGCAACTGACCGTGCCGAGCAGGTGCCCGACGATGTATCGCAGCTCGCCGACCAGCCCGCCGTCAGCGTTATACACGCCCAGAATCCGATCGACCACGGATGCCCCTTCTTCGGTAGACCTCTAGGCTCGACGGTCATCCTGTATGACTCCCGAGAACCGGCTCCGATACCCTGGATGCTGACCCTCCGTAGCTCAGTGGATAGAGCAAGAGCCTTCTAATCTCTTGGTCGCAGGTTCGATTCCTGCCGGGGGGGCGTGACCGCTTCACTGCCCACACTGCTCTTCGGCGTGGTCGGGTGGAACATCGCTGAAACCACGCGCATGATCGAGATCGCCAAGCAGTGCACATCGTGGGCGGCGCCGGTCTTCATGAGCTACGGCGGAGACCATGACCAACTGGTGGTCGAGGCGGGATTTCCACTGCACTCCCTCTCGCCACGAGACACCCCCGAAAAGATCGAGCATCTGTGGGCTGTCGATCGGGGCGAGAAACTCGCCGAACCGTACTCGACCGATGAGATTCGTGAGCGCGTTGCGGCCGAGCTGGGCTTGATTGACCAGCTCAAGCCCGCCGCGATGGTGATGGGCTCCGTGCTGACCTTTGCGATCTCTGCGCGAGCGGCGGCTGTACCGCTGGTGAACGTTGTGCCCTTCGCGCTCACTCGTCCGTACCTCGAGGCGGGGTTGTCCCCGGTGCCGGGGTGGCCGCGCGTCATCAACTGGTTGGTCGGCCGGCTGGCGCTCTCGGTGCCGCTCTACACGCGGTCGTTCAATCGTGCTGCGGCAGAGCACGGGCTCGCACGTTTTCGCACGGCACTCGACGTGTGGTCGGGCGACCTCAACCTGGTCGCCGAGCATCCTCTTCTCAAGCCGGCGGTGACGCTTCCGCCCGACTGGCACTTCGTCGGGCCGATCTTCGCGGACCTCCCGGGCGTCGTGCCCGACGAGGTGATCCGCTTCATTGCCGAGTCGGACGACAAGACGGTCTACTTCGCCATGGGGAGTTCGGCCGCTCGAGGGGTGTTGTTGAAAACGATGGCAGCCTTAGCCGACCTGCCGATCCGCGTCGTGGCGCCGATCCGGGCGCATCTGCGAGATTCCGACCCGATTCCGGCAAACGTCATGGTGACGGATTGGTTGCCGGCCCTCAGTGTGAATCGGCTTGTCGACGCTGCGCTTATTCACGGAGGGGCCGGCACCGTTCAGACGGCGTGCCAAGCAGGGATTCCCTTCGTCGGCATCGGCATGCAGCCTGAGCAAAGCATCAACATCGAGGCGGTGGTCAGGCACGGGTCGGCGCGGCGTCTCTCGCGACGGTTCGTGAGCGCGCGACGACTTCGTCGGGTTCTTGTCGAGTTGCTCGAGAGCGACGAGTTGGCCGCACGAGCTCGAATTCTCGCCAGTGATAGCCCCTCCGGTAGTGGTGCCGCCGTAGCCGCCTCGCGCATTCACGAGCTGGTTTCGTCAGCACCGGGGGCACTCGCGTGAGGTCGCAGGTTCGGTTCCTGCCAGGGCGCCAACGGTTTCTGTTACCGTCGGCGCATGAATCGTTCTCTCCTCGTCGGGCTTGCCCGAATCGTGGTGGGCCTGAGTCTGCTGGGCAGTGTCGCCTGGCAAGTCGCCGACCGCCTTGCCAACGACCTCTTCCGCCCGGCGGAGTACTTCGCCTTCTTCAGCATCGTGTCGGCGATCGGGGTGGGCATTTTGCTGATCGTCGCCGGAGTGTTGCGGCTGCGCGACGTGCCCGAGTCGACCCTCCTGACCATCCTGCGCCTCACGGGTGCGGCCTCGATGATCGTCGTCGGTGTCGTGTACCACGCGCTCATTAGTGGTGGCGCCCCTGACCCGCGCGACATCGGCTACGACTGGCCGGTGATTCCCAACGACGTGATCCACACGTGGGTGCCCATCGCGGTCGCGCTCGACTTTGTGCTCAGCACCCGCGGCCAAGCGCTGCGCTTGCGGCAGTCCCTCTGGGTCGCGGTGTTCCCGCTCACGTGGCTGGCCTTCTCGGTCGTTCGCGGACTCATTGACGGGTGGTGGCCCTACTGGTTCATCGACCCCAACGGTGAGGGCGGCGTCGGGGGCATGATCGCCTACGTGCTGGCCATCGCGGCCTTCTTCGTGATTCTCGGTTTCGTGCTCATTGCGATCAACCTGGGGGTACGCCGACTGTTGCGTCGCCGAGTTCCTGACGAGCAGGTGCAGGCTTAGCATCAGCGCTATGCGACGCATTCTTGGCGCCACCCGATTCATCGTGGTTATCCCCGCGCTTGCGGCGATCCTGGGCGCGATCTTGCTCATGTTCCAAGGCTCGGTCGGCGTAGTCCTCGTGATCGTCGACGCCGTGTGGTTCGGTGCCGACCTCAAGAGCACGACGGTTGACGTGCTCACCGCGGTCGACGCGATTCTGCTCGGCACGGTGCTGCTCGTCATCGGCTACGGCTTGTATGAGCTCTTCGTCGACGCAAACATCTCCGTGCCGGCCTGGCTGCGGGTCTACGACCTCGACGACCTCAAGTCGAAGCTCATCGGTGTCGTCGTTGCGATCATCGCGGTGATTTTCGTGGGTGTGCTCGTCGATTCGAACCGCGCTACGGACGTGATCTCGTACGGCGTCGGGGCCGGTGCGGTCGTTGCCGGCCTCGCTCTGTTCGCGTTCGCAACGCGCAAAGAACGCACCCGCGCGCCTGAGCGGACGGATGACCAGGACGGGCCGTCGTCTTCTCAGACATCTCCTGCGGCCCAATAGCCTTCGCTCATGCGCCGGTTTCGTCGAGTCATGCTGATCGCTCTCGCGAGCGGCGTGCTTGCTTTTCTGATCGTTCCGTTTCTCATCCCGTTTCAGACCAGTGGCACCGTGACCAACCGGGAGGCCGCAGGCCCCGGCGCTGAGTTCGTCACGGTGAACGGCCTCGAGGTTCACGTCGAGACCGCGGACTACACCGGCGAGGCGGCTGAACCCCCGCTCATCGTTCTGCTGCACGGCTTCGGTGCCAGTACGTTCTCGTGGCGCGAGGTGCTGCAACCGCTCGCCGAGGTGGGAGATGTCATCGCCTACGATCGGCCCGGTTTCGGCCTCACCGAGCGACCCACCGAGTGGGCGGGCGATAACCCTTACGGCACGCCGGGCAATCTGGCGTTGCTGGATGCCCTGCTCACCGACCTCGCCCCTGACCGCGAGGTCATCGTGGTCGGGCACTCGGCGGGGGGTCTGATTGCCGCCGAGTACGCGCGGCTCAACCCCGACACGGTGGATCAGCTCGTGCTCGTCGCCCCCGCGGTGTACACCACGGGCGGGTTGCCGGTTTGGCTTGCGCCGATTGTTGGCCTGCCGCAGATTCAACGGCTGGGGCCGATTCTGGTGCAGGGCATCGCGACGTCGGGCGAGCAGTTGCTCGAGCAGAGTTTTGTCGATCAGGCGGTTCTCACCGATGAGGTGCGCGAGGGCTATCGGGTGCCTCTCACGATCGTCGGATGGGAAGAGGGCCTCTGGCGCTTTACGACCGCTCCGCGCGACAACGCTTTGCTCAACAACCTTGACCGCATCACGCAGCCCACGCTGCTCATCACCGGAGACGCCGACACCGTTGTGCCGACGGCTGACACCGAACGGCTCGCGACAGAACTGCCGGGCGCTGAGCTGGTAATCATTCCGAGATCGGGCCACTTGCCCCACGAAGAGGCGCCTGAGCCGTTCGTCGATGCCGTGGTCGAGTGGCTTGGTCTCGCTGGGCAATGAGTGAACTCCGTTTGGTCGTACGCTCCCGAACGATCTCGCGATAGACTCGCCCGCACAACCAACCCCACAAAGGAGTGCGGCGTGAGCCAAAAGCGAGCCGTGTCCCTGAGCGAGCTGCTGCCGCAGCCGATGCAGGGCATCCAAAGCCTCAAAGACACCTACGGCGACTGGGATGTTCACGAGAGCCAACACGTCGATGTCGACCACGTGCAGGCCGTACTCGGGGAGCTCGTCGAGCGCCTCGACGACAACTTTCCCTACTTTCATCCGCAGTACGCGGGCCAGATGCTCAAGCCGCCGCACCCCGTTGCGATGGCCGCGTACCTCGCGACCATGCAGCTCAACCCCAACAATCACTCGATCGATGCGAGTGCCGCGACGACGCGCATGGAGCACGAGGTGCTCGACCAGCTCGCCGCCATGTTCGGTTACCCGGCCGACTACATGGGTCACCTCACGTGGAGTGGCACGACGGCCAACCTCGAGGCGCTCTGGGTCAGCCGCGAGATCTCACCCGGCAAGGCGATCGCACACTCGACGGATGCCCACTACACGCACTCGCGCATGGGCGAGGTGCTCGGCATCGGCACCGTGGGTATTCCCACCGAAGCCGACGGGCGCATGAGCCTTGACGCTCTCGCGCGCGAGCTCGCAACCGGTCGCATCGGCGTGGTGGTCGCGACGCTCGGCACGACGGGGCTCGGCGCCGTCGACCCGCTCGCGGAGATCATCCCGCTCGCCCGACAACACGGCGCGCGCGTCCACGTCGACACGGCCTATGGCGGGTTCTTCACGATTATTGCCGACGAGCTCGACGCCGAGACGGCGCGGCACTTCCGCGCGATCGCGCAGGCCGACTCGGTTGTGGTCGACCCCCACAAGCACGGCCTGCAGCCCTATGGGTGTGGGGCCGTGCTCTTCAACGACCAGTCGATTCTGCGGTACTACCACCACGAGTCGCCGTACACCTACTTCGCGAGCACCGACCGTCACTTCGGCGAGATCCAGCTCGAGTGCTCGCGCGCGGGCGCGAGTGCGGCAGCGCTGTGGGCGACGCTCAAGGTCTTTCCGCTCACGATGCAGGGGCTCGGCGCCATCGTCTTGCCCGGCTATCGCGCCGCGCAGACGTGGCACGGCCTCATCGCCGAGAGCGACATCTTGCAGCCCTATCAGCGACCCGAGCTCGACATCATCACCTATCTGCCGCGCGTGCAGCGCATGTCAGAACTTGATAGCGTGAGCGCGGCGATCTTTGCGATGGCCGCCGACACAACCCGGCCGCAGCAGACGCACCTCGCCACGTATGTCGTGACACCGAAACAGTTGACCGCCCGCGGAATCGCTCTCGAACCCGACGTGGATCGCGCCCGCATCATGCGCAGCGTGCTCATGAAGCCCGAGCACGAGCCGCTCATCCCCGAGATGCACCACCACGTGTCGATGTGGTCGCGGCGGGCCTACGACGTCACGCACTAGCGCGCGGTCGCGCCTAGACCGACCCGGGCAGAACTCTTTCGCGCACACTGCTCGCTGGCCGAGGGCGCGTGATGATGAGGGGCATCGTGCCGGTGTGCGCGGCGACCGACATGGGCGGTTCGGGCGTGAGTGGCTCATCGTCGAGCGCGCTCGGCGACGGCACCCACGTCGCGCGCGGGTCGATCGTCGCGGCACTCTCGGGTGAAGGCTCAGGGTTCGCAACCGCACTCTCGAGCGACCACCGCTCGAGATCGGCGGCGAAGAGCTTCTTTGCCGAGCGTGGCTTCTCGCTCCACGCGATGAGGGTGTCGCGATACTCCGAGAGGGTTTGCTGCGCGTGGAAGGTGAAGCCCGACGAGTCGCGCTTCATCGATTCGAGCTGGTGCGAGGCCCACGACGCAGCGAGCGCTGACCCGGCCACGGGCAAGAGTCTGATGCGGGTTTCGCACTCGGCCGTCAGGTGCTCGGCCTGTGCTCGGTCGACGTCGCTGAGGGTGCTCCAGCGCGCCGCCTTGCGCCCCGCGACCAAGAAACCGCTCAGCGCGGAGGCGAGCGCATCGCGTCGAAAGCGATCGACGAGGCGTTTCGTGGAGCTTCGACCGATGATCGCGGCGATGACGCCGGCCGCAAGAATCGCCGCGGCCGGAATGACGGCCCCCGACATCACGCGCCATCCGTCATCAGAGCTCAGCCACGTTAGAAACTCATTCCCCCACGTCATCCGGGAAAAGTACCCCCATACGGGGGGTAGACGCTACTTTCTGCTGCTCCCCGGCTTTCGTTCCGTGACGGGGGCAGGGTGCGCGTCGATCGCGAGGTCGGCGTCGATCACCTTTCCGGCGCGCGCGGTCTGGGCGACGATGATGCCTGCGAGAACGATCGCCGCGCCCGCGATCTGAATCGGGTCGAGCACTTCACCCAGCCAGATCCACGCCACGGCGAACGCGAACACCACTTCGCTCGAGGCGACGATTCCGGCCGCTGTCGCCGGAAGGTGGCGAAGGGCGGCAAGGCTCAGCAAGAACGGTGCGAATGACCCCATGACGATGTTCCACGCCAAAGGCACCGCCATCGGCACCTCGACGACCGCTCCGGCGCCGCCAATGTCGACGGGGGTCGCGAAGATGCCCGGTGAGAGTTCCCACCAACCACTGACGAACGACCAGAAAACCGCCGCGATTGTCATGGTCCAGAACGACACGGCGAGAGGCGAGATGCGCGCAACCTGCCGTTCGCCGACGAGAAAGTAGACAGCGAGGCACACGGCTGCGGCGAGCGCGAGCACGACGCCGAGCGCATCCAGAGTGCTCGACCACACTTGTGCGACGACCGCGAGCCCCACAAGTACGAAACCGATCGCAACCCAGAGTCGCGCCTTGATCTGCTCCTTCAAGACGAAATACGCGAACAGTGCCACCATGAGCACCGCGGTGTACTCGAGCAAGAGCGCGATGCCGACAGGGAGCAGTTGAAGCGCTGCAGCATAGGTGGCCTGCAGCAGCGCGACACCCACGACGCCAAGAACGATCATGATGAGCCACTGGCTCCTCGGAAGCCGGAAGGCCTTCCGATCAACGATCAGCAGGACGAGCCCGGCGATAATCGCCGTGCCGACGAGCCGAAATTCCGTGACCTGGGCGGGCGTAAGGCCAGCCTCCATCGTCACCTTGGTGACCGAGCCGTTCGCGCCGAAGAGCACCGCCGCCAGCAGGGCGTAGATGTAGCCCACTGTGCCGCTACCGCGAGCCCGTGCCGTGCACGGCGTGGGGCTCGATCGCCGCGAGCTCGTCGGAGGTCAACGGAGCACCGTCGAGGGCGTCGAGGCTGTTGTCGAGCTGCCGCACACTGCTCGCACCGATGAGCGCGCTCGTCACCTGAGGGTGACGCAGCACCCAGAGCAACGCCAACTGTGCGAGGGTCTGACCTCGCGCTTCGGCGATCGCGTTGAGTGCGCGAGCACGATCGAGGTAGGCCTCATCGATGTTGTCACCGCTGATCCAGCGGCCCTCGGCGGCGCGCGAGTCAGCGGGGATTCCGTCGAGGTACCTCGCGGTGAGCAGGCCCTGCGCGAGCGGAGAGAAGACGATGCTGCCGAGGGTGAGGTCGGCGAGAGCATCCAGCAGCCCGTTCTCCATGCGTCGATCGAACATGTTGTACCGGGGCTGGTGGATCAGCAGTGGAATGCCCAGTTCGCCGAGAATGCGGTGGGCCTCGCGAGTCTGCTGTGCGTCGTAGTTCGAGATGCCGGCGTAGAGTGCCTTGCCGCTCGTGACGGCGGTTGCGAGGGCTCCCATCGTCTCTTCGAGCGGCGTCTCGGGGTCAGGGCGGTGGCTGTACAAGATGTCGACATAGTCGAGGCCCATGCGCGTCAAGCTCGCGTCGAGCGAGCTCAGCAAGTATTTGCGCGAGCCCCAGTCACCATAGGGGCCGGGCCACATGTAGTAGCCCGCCTTGGTCGAGATCATGAGCTCGTCGCGATAGCGCGCGAAGTCTTGGGCGAAGATCGTGCCGAAGTTCTGCTCGGCACTGCCTGCGGGCGGCCCATAGTTGTTGGCCAGATCGAAGTGCGTCACGCCGCGGTCGAATGCCCTGCGGAGGATTGCCCGCTGAGTCTCAAGCGGTCGATCGTCGCCGAAGTTGTTCCAGAGGCCCAGCGAAATGCGCGGAAGCCGAACACCACTGCGGCCCACGCGCGCATAGTCGAGCTGACCGTAACGGTCATCGGCGGCAACGTACGCGTCATGGGTATCAGGCATGGATACAGCGTATGGCCGGGGGAGACCCGGCTTTCGCACGCAAGGCCGCCGTAGGATGCGGCTATGCGGACCTTCCACCTTGCCGGCGGTTGCTTTTGGTGTCTCGACGCGGTTTACCGCGTGCTTGACGGGGTACACGATGTCGTGTCGGGCTACACCGGCGGCCACGTCGAGAACCCGTCCTACGAACTTGTGTGCACGGGCTCGACCGGTCACGCCGAAGCGGTCGCGGTGACCTTTGACCCCGACGTGATCCCGGCCAATGTCATTCTCGATGTCTTCTTCACGCTGCACGACCCGCGCCAGCTCAACCGGCAGGGCAACGACATCGGCACCCAGTACCGCTCGGCGATGTTCTTCGCCGACGACGAGCAAAAGGCGCTCTTCGAGGCGGCCCGCGATCGCGCGTCAGAGTACTGGGAGGGCGGCATCGTCACTGAGATCTCGCCGTTGGGGAAGTACTTCATCGCTGAGGACTACCACCAAGACTTCTTCGCCAAGAATCCCGGTCAGGGCTACTGTCTGGCGGTTGCGCTGCCCAAGGTCAACAAGATCAGGCAGTCGTACGCGGCCTACGTCACGGCCCGCTAGTTCTCTGGCACGTCTCCTCCCCGGCGCGGGGTGCTTCGAGGGTCTTCCCCGGGGCGACGGATGCTCGCTCGCAGCGATCCCTCATCGAACATGCTCTGCGCGGGCGCCGGCGTTCTCCGGCACGAACCGCCGGCGCCCACCCCACATTGAGGCGTCAGGAGGACACCATGACCGACATCATCACTCTCACCGGGCTCGTCGCCACGAGCCCTCGACACATCACCACGAGTGAGGGCCTTGCCATCACCTCGTTCCGGTTGGCATCGAACCAGCGTCGTTTCGACCGTGGCCAGAACGCATGGGTTGACGGCGACACGAACTGGTACACCGTGACGGCCTTTCGACAGCTCGGCGTGCACGTGGCCACGTCGATCGAGAAGGGGCAGCGCGTCATCGTCACCGGGCGCGTGCGCGTTCGCGACTGGGAGAGCGGCGAGAAGTCGGGCACGACGATTGAAATCGATGCCGAAGCCATTGGCCACGACCTGACCTGGGGCCGCGCCTCGTTCACGCGCAGCGTTATCGCGGCCTCGAGCTCCACGCCCGCGGAGGGGGCGCCCGACCAGGAGGCCGATGCTGCCGCCGACGACGATGCGGAGCGCACCTCGGGGACGACGACGCCCGACTCCGACGGTCAAACCGATCGCGCCGCCGAGCCGGTCCTGGCCGGAGCAGGCACGGCACCGCCGTTCTAGCTCGACGAGAGCTCGACGAGAGCGTGCTTGGCGCGCGCCTTAGCGAACGCGAATCCCACCGCGCTGCCACATCGTGACAGCCGCGACACGGGGGTTCGCGTTTTCGCTCGTATCGAGACCGAGAGCCACGAACAGCCGGTGCAGCATTGTCTCGACGGCGCGCGCGGTTGTCCCTCGCGCTTCTGCGAGCGCGCGAGTAGAGGCCCCCGCCGCGAGCATGCGGAGGAGCTCTGCTTGAGCGGCCGTCACCGTCGGCACGCCGTCGTCAGCCGTCACCGGAGCCGAGTCGGCCGGTGCGCCGCTGATGGCGCGGTGAACCGCTTCAGCGAGGTCATCGATGCGGCTGAGTTGCGACTTGACAACGTAGACGGCGCCGCGCGGAATCCGCTGCGGGTCAGGCACAGCGAGCTCTGGCGATCGGTGTGATGTCAGAACCACGAGCCCGACCCAGGGGTACTCGTCTGCCACAAACCGCAAGAGGTCGGTGGCGTTCTCACTCGTCCCAAAGTTCAAGTCACTGACGACCGCATGCGGCTCCGTTTTCTTCACGGCCTCAACGGCGTCGGCGACCGACGCCGACGCGGTGACGGCGAAGCCCAACGCTTCCAGGCCTCCTGCCACGAGAGAGCGAGTGAAGGCATCGTCATCGGCGATCACGACCCGCAGGCCGTGCGAATCAGGTGTGCTCACTCCGTCACCGCCTCCGTTCCTGGGTGCTCACGCAGGCTATCGCGCACCGTCAACAGCAGGCGACGGGTGGTGTAGGGCTTTGCCAGGAATCGGGAAACCCCCATTCCCACGCGCGTGGTCCCGTCGCGATGTGCCGTAAGGCCGCTCGCCATGATGATCGGAATGCCGGGGTGGTGTTCTTCAAGGTATGCGCTCGCCGTTGCACCGTCCATGATGGGCATCATCATGTCGGTGAGCACGAGCGTCACGTCGTGTCCGGCCGACTCGACGATGTCAATCGCCTCGCGCCCGTTCGCCGCCCCGACCGTGCGGTAGCCGTGTGCTTCGAGCATCTGACTTGTCGTCCGCACGATGGCAGGTTCGTCATCCACCACGAGAATGAGTTCTCCTGAGCCGCGCGGCAACGCAACATCGGCCGCTGAATCGAGAGACGCCCGCGGGGTCGCGGTCGACACGGGAAACCCCACGCGAACGCGTGTACCGCGCTCAGGTTCGCTGTAGACCTGAATGAAGCCCCCGTGGCTGCGCACGATGGCGAGCGTGGTCGACAGACCGAGTCCTGTGCCGCGGCCTGCCGCTTTGGTCGTGAAGAACGGCTCGAAGGCCTTCACCGCTACGTCGGCAGCCATGCCGTGGCCGTTGTCTTCGATCGAAAACACGACGAAGTCGCCCGCCGCCGCAACGTGACCGATCGACACGATGTTGTCGTCGAAACTCTCGTGATCGGCGCTCACGGTCAATTGCCCACCGTCGGCCATCGCGTCGCGAGCGTTCACCACAAGGTTGATAAGCACTTGAAGCAATTGCGTCACGTCGCCCGTCGACGCCGGCAGCGGCTCGGAGCGATCGACTTCGATCGTGATTGATGGTGGCAGCACTGCTCGGGCGTAGGCGTAGACGTCGTCGAAGAGCGCATCCATGTCGATCGTCTCGCGCTTGCCGTCGACGCCGCGCGCAAAGGCGAGCACTTGACGCACCATTTCCGCGCCGCGTTTGACCGATGCTTCGAGCGTGTTCAGCAACTCGAGCCGGCCCGGGTCGTGCTCGTTCTGCGCGAGCAACTGTGCAGACATGAGAATCGGGGTGAGCACGTTGTTGAGGTCATGCGCGACACCGCCCGCAAGCGTGCCCAGGCTCTCCATTCGTTGCGATCTCGTCCGTGCTTCTTCATCGCGACGAAACGCCGTGATGTCGGAGTTGACGCACAGCACGGCCCTCGGGGCACCCTGATCGTCGTACACGAGCTGCCACCGGCAGTCCGCGATGATTCCGCGGCCCGAACGAGCGCGTTGTTTCAACTCGCCAGCCCAGTGCCCTTGGCGCAGCAGTTCCTCGTCCGCGGCCCTGAACTCGTCCAGGCCGTCGTAGATCAGCTCGGTAACAGACTTCCCGAGGGCTGTGGCCGCAGGGATCTCATAGAGCTCAGCCGCCGCTCGGTTCCAGTACTGCACGCGACCGTCGAGGCCTCGCACGATGATCGCATCGCGTGCGATGTCGAGCAGCGCTGCTTGTTCTTCGAGTGTGCGCCTCGTCTCGCGCTCGCTGTCGCGGGCCTTGACCTCATCGGTCGCGTCACGGAGGTGAACCACAACACCGGTCTCGACCGGGTAGATCGTGATGTCGACCCACCTCTGGGTCAGCTCGACCCACTCTCGGTGAATGACGCGTTGTCGCGTTTGGGAAGCGTCATGGAACGCCGCCTCGAATGAGGTGCCGCGTGTTTCAGGGTAGGCGTCCCACAGGGTGACGCCGATCAATTGGTTCCGACCTCGCCCGAGGAGCGTTTCCGTCATCGGATTAACGAATGTCACGCGCCAGTCGTTGTCGAGGAAGTAAAGCCCGTCGGTGATCGACAGCAGTGAGGTGCTGAGCCGCTCTTCGAGGTCGCGCGCGCGGTCGCGCTCAAGCGCATACTCGGTGATGTCCCACACGGCGCCGTGAACACGGAACACGTTGCCGTCATGATCTCGATCGGCTTCTCCGATGATGCGCACGCGGAGCCCGCTTCCGTCGGCGTTCGTCATGGCTGCTTCGCTGTCGAACGATGCACCGGTTTCGAGACAGGCGTCGAGCAGCTCGCCCATTCGCGCTCGTTCGGTACTCGCGAACAGGCCCCACGCGACGTCGTCGCTGGGCTTCGACTCGGGCGCGAATCCGAAAATCTTCAGCGCCCCATCGGTGAGGCGCACACGTCGCGTCGTGGCGTCAACCGACCAGCCACCGAACCTCGCCATGCGTCCGGCAAGGCGCAAGAGGTCTTCACTCGCTCGCACTCGCTCGAGCTCGCCGGCACGGTTCGACACATCGATCGCGAAACCGACCACGAGCGACCGCGGGGTTGGGGGCTCACTTCTCACGGGAACGTTGGTGACGTTAGTGAGGAAAGTCGTCCCGTCAGGCCGCGTCCCGGTGGCCTCGTACTGCATCACCTCGCCCTGCACTGCTCGCTCGAATCGTTCCCGCACGTACGCCGTGTCGATTGCCGCAACTCTCGAATCGAAAGTGCGTCCGAGCAACTCCTCGGGCTGTGCGCGCACTACCGCACAAGGCAGGGTTCACGGCCAGAAACCGGCCTTCCGCATCGAGCAAGTACGCTGCATCAGGATGCGCCTCAACAAGCACGGAGAACGCACGGGCGAGCGCGTCCACATCGGGCGACGAGTAGGGTGCCGTCGACCCTTCCACCATCTCGGTCATGATGCGTGCGCTCCGGGGTGCGCGAGCAGACGGCGAACGGTTTCGAGCAGGTGATCGAGTTCGATCGGCTTGCGGGCGAAGGCAACGGTGTCGGAAAGCAGGTCGTTCGGCGCGGCTTGCTCACCGCTGAGAATCAAGACCGGCACAGTGGGGTGTCGATCGCGCAGCGCGCCGAGAGTTTCGTGCACCGTGCCGCCGGGCATGTTGATGTCGAGCACGACGAGATCAACCCGCGCATCGGCGAGGCTGACCACAGAGTGCGCGTCGACAGCCTCGAGAACCGCGTACCCACTCGACTCAAGAGCCATGCGCAACACGAGGCGCACCAAGGGGTCGTCGTCGGCGATCAGCACCGTCACGGTCGACCTCTGGGGCGCGGTCATGACGGTGAGTCTAGGCGCGACCGTGTGCGCGGGCACAGTGCGTGAGGGTGTCGCGGCTGCATCCTCTACGGGGCGTCAGGCCCCTCGCGCGCGGCAATCGCCGAGAGATCTCGAGAGGCTGCCCGCAAGTGTTCGAAGATCGAGTCGACGAGAGCGGGATCGACGGGCAGGTTCTCTCTTGTCGTATTCGACGTGGTATTCGTCTGTGCAGCCGCTGTCGCGAAGTTGAGCGCCATGACGCAGGCGGCGAGGCGCCCATGCACCGGTCCGTGCATCAGGTCTGCCAAACGTCGCCGCTCGCGGTCAACGAGCGCGCTGTGGGCCGACTCTTCGCGGCGCCCTTGTTGCGTGTTGGCGAGGAGCTTCTCCTCCACCTCACGGTTGGCAACGGCGAGGACGATGGCGCCGACAATGAGGGCACAGGCGATCGACAGCGTCACCGTCACGAGGGGTACGACGGTGAGTCCGTTCTGCGTGATCGGGTCGATTCCGCTGTTGAGCATCAGGTAGATGGCGAGACCGATACCGACGGAGCACGCGAGCACCGTCACCCGTTGATCGCGCGCTATCGGATGTTCAGGAGCGAACGTCAGAACGAGCCACGGCACGAGCCCGATCACGACGCTCGCCGCGCTGATCGAGATCGTGAGTTCGAGCGCCGCCAGGTCGCCGAAAAGCCGCCAGACATCCGGCAGGGTTGCCGAGATCGTCGCGAGCGCCGTCAAGAATGCGATGAGCCAGGGCCGTCGAGGGCGGACGGCGAATGCCTCGCGCACGGTTGAACGAGTCGGCACCGGCTGAACGGCAGGGTGCGGTGTCGGCTCAAGCAAGTCGGTCGCTCGATCGTGGAGTTGAGAGACGCGCATACTCAGTTCGGCGACTGCGGTGGCGCTCAAGCGTTCGCGCGATGCCTCGAGGCTGGCGACGAGATCATCGAGTGCGGGGTGAAGCGACTCTCGAACCGCCGTTACGAGAGAGTCACGAACGTCCGCTCCCGTTGCTCGAGCCGTCTGTCGCTGTTGCTCGAGCGTGCGCGTGCTCTCGTCCAGAGCGCCGAGCAGCAGCCGGCGGCGGTCGAGCTGCGCCGCGGTGTACACCAAGAGCGGAATCCAGACCAACGTACCCAGCAGCACGACGGCCACCCGCCACAGGTATTCAGGCTCACTGCCGGCGACCGTAGCGGCAAGCGCACCCCCGACGACCGCTCGAAGAAGCAAGGCCGTGATCCAGAGGGCGGCAAATACCGTCAGCGGAAGAATTGCAAAGCGGCGGCGGGCGAGGGCGCCTCCGCCGAGAATAATCAGGCCAACAACCAGGTGCTGCAGGGTTCCTGAGACGAACGGCCACCACCATGCGGGGTAACCCGTTGAGATTTCCTGCACGAGGACGAGAAGGAGCGTCGGCACAAAGAGGCCCGCCCACAACGCCCAGTGCGTGCCCCACGGGCCACCGAGCGCCTCTCTCACGGTCATGTCGGGTATCTCGCCTTCGGCTGCTCGGTCGACGCCTGCACTCGGCACGGTGCCGCGTATGCATTAACGCACGCGGTCGTTCTTGGTCTCACCCGAAGAGACCAA